>JBLHKB010000250.1:0-9497 GCA_047619315.1 Polyangiales bacterium | reverse complement strand
GTGAACGCGTGATCGATATAATTGAAGGGGTCATCGACCGCCGTATTCTCGTGAACTATCGAATGGATCCGAGCACCGTTCAGGCTGTCTTGCCGGACCCCTTCCGCCCCCGCCTTGTCAAAGGCTACGCGCTGGGTGGAATCTGCATGATTCGATTCAAGAAGATGCGACCCGCCGGGTTTCCCGCTCTTGTTGGAACGTCGTCGGAGAACGGAACTCACCGGTTTTGCGTCGAATGGGACGAGGGCGGGGTGGTGAGAAACGGCATTTATGTCCGGCAGCGATTTACGAGCTCTCGCCTGCACGAGTTCGGCGGAGACAAGATCTTCCCTGGCAAGTTGACGCTTGCGAGCTTCAACGTGAGTGAAGAGGGTGGACGTTATAACGTCGCCTTCCAAAGCAAAGGTGGCGAGTCGAGTGATGTGTCGGTGGAGGAAACCAGCGAGTTTCCTCGGAGTTCAATATTCGAGTCCATCGAAAAAGCCTCGGCAGACTTTCGAACGGACAAGGTTGGGTACTCACCAAACAAAGGCGGCGGTTTCAAAGGCGTACAACTCAACACCACCAACTGGGAAGTCTCGCCGCTGGCGGTTGTTTCGGTCACCTCGAGTCTTTTCTCGAACGAGGTCGTTTTCCCTGAGGGAACCATCGCCGTGGATCATGCACTCCTCATGAAGGACGTTGAACACTCGTGGCGGGACGTAGAGACCATCTGCTGCGGTGAATAACGCCAGTCGTCTTCACGACGTTCTTTGCTACACAACGCCTTTGTGCGGAATTTTGCTCATCGCGCGCTCCGCCATCGCCGTGATGGTGAGGGAAGGGTTCACGCCGGGGTTGGCGCTCATCGCTGATCCGTCGATGACGTAGAGCCCGTCATACCCAAAGACGCGATGATCCGAATCGATGACGCCGCTCTCCGCCGTCTCGCCCATGGTGCAGCCGCCAAGAATATGCGCAGTGCTTGGCACGCCGAGGAGCGTCTCCGTGAAGAGCCCGCTGACCACGCCGCGGACCTTCTTGGCGAAGCGCTCTGCGATCTCCGTCGCTTCGGGGATGAACGCTTTCGGCGCCTCCCCGTCGAGCTCCGTGACGAGGGCCTGTCGAAACCCCGTGCGTGCTTTGCGGCCAAGGCGAAGCTGCAGCGTGCCGTCCAGCGTCTGCATGTAGAGGAGCACTAGCGAGCGCCTAGAGATGTCGCGCACCGTGAGCGCGCGGGTCCAGCGCACGGGCTCCTCCATGAAGCGTTTCGCGGCGCGTACGCCCCGCGAGAGGAGGTTCGACCCTGGTCCGTGGGGAAGCAGCATCGTGCGAAAGAAGCCACTGCCCCGCCCATAACGAACGGGCTCGACGTGGCTGTGCTCATCCGTGTGCAGGATCGATGTGATAGCGACGCCTCGTGTGAAGTCCTCGCCCGTATCCGGCGCCACCACGGCAAAGAGCGCCTCAGAGTTGGTGCGCACCATACGGCCGAGGGCTGGGCTCAGCTTGGGCAGCGCATCGTCCTTCATCGCCAAGAGCAGCGGCACCGTGCCCATGACGCCACCCGAGAAGATGACGTTGTCCGCCGTGACGGAACCCTGGCCAGAGCCAAAGCTCTCCTTCGTCTCCACGCGATAGCCGCGATCGAGAGGGACCACGCGCACGACCTCCGTCTCCGCTTGGATCACGCACCCGCGCTTCTCAGCGAGGTAGAGATAGTTGCGGTCGAGGGTGTTCTTGGCGCCGACGTTGCAGCCCGTCATGCAGGCGCCGCATTGCGTACAGCCCACGCGCTCCGGCCCGTCGCCATCAAAATACGGGTCCGCGACTTTTTCGCCCGCCTTGCCAAAGAAGACCCCCACTTCGGCGCGGTGGAAGTGCTCTTCGCGTCCGGTCTCTTTCGCGATCTCCTGCAGCACTTTGTCGGCGCGCGTCTCAAAAGGCACCTCTGCGGCGCCGAGCATGCGCTTGGCCGTGGCGTAGTGGGGCGCCAGCTCTTTTCGCCAGTCGGCGAGATGGGACCAAGACTTCGCCTGAAAGAAACCGAGCGTCGGCGTCGGCAACGTGTTGGCGTACACCAGCGATCCACCACCGACGCCCACGCCGTGGAGGACGGTCACGTGTTCCAGAAAGGTCATCTGAAAGATGCCCTTTAGCCCCGCCGCGGGCATCCACATCCAGCGCCGCAGATCCCAGTTGGTCCTCGGAAAGTCTCCGGGACTAAAACGCCGGCCCTTTTCGAGCACGCACACGGAGTAGCCTTTTTCGCTCAGGCGAAGCGCGGAGACGCTGCCGCCGAAGCCGGAGCCAACGATGATGTAGTCATAGTGAGCCACGCCTCCATATTAGGGGCCGGGGGAAGCGCTGTCAGCAAGCGAAGTGCTCGCAGCAGGCGAAGCGCTCCTAGGCCCCCCCTCCGATGGGACCTTCGGCGTCAGGCATCATGGTTGACCCATGGGCAACATGGTCCTTTACTCCCTCCATGCTTCTCCCACGGATGAACATTCTTTGAGCCATTCGCGGTCGAGGCGGCACCTACCGTTCATGAGTCCCTGCATGCCTTCTGATAGGGTCCGCGCTCTCCTCATCGTTCTTTTTCTGACCTTGACCGCCTGCGTTGGCACCATCGGAGGCTCAGGTGGACCAGAAGATTGGGCGGCTCCGCCCTCCACCTTCCTGGAAGGAGAAGTCGACTTTCAGTGCGCTGAGGGAGCACCCCTTGATCGGCCGATGCGGCGCCTCAGCCGCACTCAGCTCGACAACACAGTCGGCGATATCATCACCGCCCTCGCTCCGAGCGAGGCCTCCGCGGTGCTCACGGAGCTGAGCTCCGCCGTCGGCGGCGTTCCGACGGACCAGCGGGCTGAGGCGAGTCAGGCCGGCCAGCTCCTCTTCTTCCGCTCCGACCAAGCGGTGGGCCGGTCCGCGGTGACCGCCCACTACCAGATCGGTCTCGCCGCCGGCGCGGCGTTGTCGACTCCGGAGCGCCTGAACGCGATGGGGTTCGACTGCGCGACCAACGGTGATTCCGCCGACGACGCTGAGTGTGTCGACCGGCTCGTCCGCCGAATCGGAGCTCTGACTCACCGCCGTCCACTCATGGACGACGAGTTCGCGTTCTTTCGCCGTGAGACGTACGCAGGCGACTCCGTCGACCAGGTCGACCTCGCCGACCTCATCGCGAAGCTCTTCGTTCAGGCCCACTTCGTGTTCCACGTGGAGGGCGTCGGCGCGCTTAACGCTTACGAGACCGCCAACCGACTCAGCTACCATCTCTGGGACACGATGCCGGATGAAGCGCTCTTCGAGGCCGCCGCCTCCGGTCGGCTCCTCACCGACGAGGGCTGGCAAGAAGAGATTCAGCGCATGACCGCTGACGTTCGCGTGGAGAACATGGTTCGCTCGCTGCTCCTCGAGTGGCTCCGTTTCGATCAGCTCAACATGCCCAGCAGCGGGAACGGCGCCGACTTCGATGCGATCACCGAAGGTCTTGAGCTCGACGCCGGCTTCGACGACGCCGTCGAAGCCGAGATCGTCGATCTGTTCCTCCACACCCTGCGGAGTGGCGGCAGCTTCGAAGACTTCTTCCTGTCCGACGTGACGACCACCACCCACCCCGTGCTGGCCTCCATCTACGGCGTCGAACCGGCCAGCGAGGGCGGAACCGTGGCGCTCGGACCCGAACGACGTGGGCTCCTGACCCGCGTCGGTGCGCTGCTGTCACGGGCTGAGGTCGCGCTCCCAGCCATCAACTCGATCACCCATCCGATCCTGCGCGGTGTGTTCGTTCGAAGGCAGATCGTCTGCGACAACCTCCCCGCCGCCCCAGGGGGCGCGATGGACAACCTCCCGACGGTAGATCGCAGCGTCACGGGATCGCGTGAAGCGACGGACATCCTCACCGGCACCACCGCATGCTCAGGCTGCCACGCAAGGATCAACCCAGCTGGCTACGCTCTCGAGAGCTTCGACGCCATCGGACGACTCCGGACAGATGAACCGCTCTTCGACCAGGACGGCGCCGAGACCATGCGCTTGCCCATCGACGACGGTGCAACTCTTCCCGAGGCGCCGGAAGGCATCAACGGTGGTGCCGCGCTCTCCCAGGCGCTCTACGACTCGGAGAAGGTCGGCGCGTGCTTCGCCCGGCATTATGTGCGCTTCACGCTCGGTCGCTCCGAACGGATCACCGAGGATGGCTGCGCGCTGCGTGCGGTGGACGAAGCCATCGACGAAGGTCGACCGCTCCGCGAGGTCATGACCGAGCCGCTTCTTTCGCCTTCCTTCCGACAACGGGCCGAACCTGGGCTCCCAGGAGTTGACCGATGACCGTACGCAAGATTGGACGCCGCTGGATGCTCTTGGGCTCCGCCGGAGCGCTGGCGATTCCGGCGCTGCCGAGTCTCTTGCGAGGCGTCGCGAAGGCGCAAGACGTGCAGCCGCGACGCATGGTCGTCTTCATGACGGAGCATGGTGGGACCTGGCAGCCGGATATGTTTCCCGAGGCATCGACGGCGGACACCGCCTTCGACCATCCCCTGCACCGGTGCTTTCGTGGAGCCTTGTCGTCCCGCGAGGAAGGGAGCGACCGCGTCGTCTCCAACGTTCTTCGAGCGCCGTCTGGGCTGCTGACGGAATCGCTCGTCAGCAAGATGAATGTCATGCGAGGGCTCGATGTGCCGTTCTACTACGGACACGCGCGCCATATTCTCGGCAACTACGGGGACATGTCGAACAACCACGGGGAACCTACACCGGAGCAAGCGACGGCGGATCAGGTGATGGCGCACTCGAGCTCGTTCTACGACAGCCCCCCTCGCCGACGCTTGATGAACTTCTCGTCCGGCGCGCTGAGTGTCGAGCCGGTCAACCCAGCGCAGGGGTTCGACAGCGCCCTCCAGCCAGCCGAAGAGGTGGATGGACGCACCGTCTTTGAGTCCGTCTACGTTCCCGAGGTGAGCGACGGCATGCCCATGCGGACGCCGCCCATCGACGACATCCACGAGAGCTTTCGGCGACTTGAGAACGGCACCTTCGGTGCGGGCGCCAGGCTTGGGAGCGCTGACCGTCGGCGCTTGTCCGAGTACATGGACAGACTGAGTGATATTCGCTCGTCGTTTACTAGCGCCGTCGCCGCCTCTTGCAGTGATGCGAGCGTCCCCGACGACTTCGGCGGAACAAGAAACTACGCGAACCCACAGCTCGTCAATCAGATCATCATGGCGGGCTTCCTCTGCGACAGCAGCCGCATCGCCGTGATTCGAACCTCCGATGCGTTCAGCCCGGAGATCGATTCGTTCCCGGGCGGCTACCACGAGGTCGCCCATCAAGCATCCGGTTCGAACGCGGGGGACGAAGGGCTCTTGCTCCGGCTCCGCGGGTTACTCCGAGACGGCAACCGCAACTTCTTCCGCGAAGGCGTCCTCGACCTCGTTCGGCAAATGGATGGAGTGTCCGAGGGCGATGGGACGATGCTCGACCAGAGCCTCGTCTGGTGGTCGCCGGAGTCCGGCTCGTCGACTCACAACGGCGACTCGATCCCCATCGTCTCGTTCGGGTCCGTGGGCGGTGCCCTGCAGACCGGTCAATACCTCGACCTTCGCAATCGAGAGGAAACAGGTTTCACGGAGGGGACCTTCGCCAACTCCGAGCGCGTCGGAGGTGGCTGCTACTTCCAGTGGACGACCACGTACCTCGATGCCTTCGGGATCCCTCGCAGCGAGTGGCAGCGGCCTGGTCGGAGGGCGTTCAGCGCGATGGTCCCACAGCCCGGCTGGTTCTCGCCCCAGTCGAATCAGGCGGACCAAGATGCCAGCTGCAACGAAGCGCTACCCCTGCTGACCTGAAAATGAAAAGAGCAACAGCCCGCGGCTCGGCGGCTACTCGACGCGGACAAGGATCGCTTCCACGAAGCGTTCGCCACTGAGCCCTGCGGCAGCGTCCGCGCGCACGATGATGAGACCGGAGGAGCCCCCGCCCCCGCCACCGTTGGCACCTGGGAAACTGTTGTCGTCCCCGTCGCGCCCCACGGCGAAGTCCCCGCCGCGTCCTAGGCTTTCATTTTGTCTGCCCACATGCGTTCGTTTGCAAAGGGCCACAGCCGCTCATTGGTTGTCTCGTCCCACCCTGCGTCGCCATGAAACTGACCGCTTCGCCGGAAAGTGTCCCTGCATGCCTGGGTTGCGATGTTCCCCTACGCGCACGTAGCCGAGACCGCTGTCAGTAGAGGATGCCGTCGATGGGCAGCTCGGCGTCAGGGATGTCGTCCTCGCCCAAGAGCTCGCGCAGGTCGCGCTCGATGACGACGGAGAGCGCGTTCATCGGCACATCGTTCATGCTCCGCTCAAAGGGGTCTTCGCTCGCGTCGCCGAGACCTTCCATGGTCAGGAACACCCAGCCGACGAGCGCCGAGGAGACGGCGTAGGTGAGCAGCCAAGGCCAAGCGCCCGTGGCGGGCCACTCGGCGGGCAGTCGGTCGGAGAAGACGTCGAGCAAACCAAAGGGGACGGTAAAGACAAACGCCCGCGTAAAGACCCGGCTGTACTCGGCATACAAGCGCGGCAGCGGCGTCTTCTTGATGCGTTCGGCTTTGCCCTGTAGCGCGTAGAGCTCGCGTAGGATGGCCATCATGTCGATCTGATGGAAGAGGTCGAGGGTGCCCTCCTTCAGCATCTTCGCCAGCGCTTGGCCCTGGTGGGAGACGAGGTGCGTCGCGCCGTTGGCTTTCTTTTCAAGCTCGTCGAGCTCCTTGTCCGCCACAAAGGGAGCGAGCTCTTTACGCCAGTCGTTGCGCATGTGGTCCCCATGTCGAATCAGCCGGTCGCGCGTTGTTCTGGCCGGCTTGTTGTGAAAGCGCGAGGTGCTTCGGAGCTGTAGTCGCAAGGCGTTGACCCACGCCAGGTGACGGTAGATGAGTGCGCGTCGTACCTCCTGTGCGCTCTCACTCTCATCACCCGGCAGCACGTAGCTCAGGACGGCGTTCGCCCAGCTGCGGCTTTCGTTGACGACGCCGCCCCAGATCTTTCGGCCCTCCCAGAAGCGGTCGTAAGCGGAGTTGTTCTTGAAGCCGCTGTAAAAACTCACGGCGATACCCATCACTGAAAGTGGCGTGAAGGGGATGCGCATCCAGTCGAAGCCCGCGACGGCGTAGAGCGCGTACACAGCGAGGGACCACGTGCCGACGATGCCCACGTTGGTCATGGCGTAGCGGAGGACCGTGCGAACTGGCAGCCGGCGGGTGTGAAGCATCGGGGGAGTCTGACGCACTCGTCGGCAGATACCAGCGCTCGCCTCGGCCCGACGCCGCTTGTCTCGAACTCATGGACCTGAGACATTAAACCTGCTGACCCGTGAAGAGATTTGACCGCAAGTTTGGCGAGGGCTTCGTACCCAAGCTCCCCACGGAGCCCGCCGTGTACCTCTACAAGAACGAAGCCGGCGACGTCATCTACGTCGGCAAGGCGAAGAACGTGCGCCGTCGTCTCGGCACCTATCGCAACGCCTCGCGGAAAAAGGTGCATCGCAAGATGCGTGAAATTGTGAAGGCCGCGTCGACGCTTGAGGTCCGCCTTCAACCCAGCGAAGAGGAAGCCCTCGTGGTGGAAGGTCGACTGATCCGCCGTCTCAAGCCGGAGTTTAACGTCGCCGGGAAGTACTCGTTTCTCTACCCGGCCATCGGCGTGGCGCTGAACGGCAGCGACACTCGGTTGTGTTTTTCCACCGATGTCGACGCGTGGAGCGAGCACTCGTTCCGCTGGTTCGGAACGTTTTCATCGCGGCCCCGAGCCAAAGAAGCCTTCGATGCCCTCGTCGAAGCGCTCGCGCTTGTGGCCCATCTTGAAAAAACGTCGAGCCTCGGACCCTTGCCCGACGTGGTGGGCTCCCGCGTCGTCGGCATCCGTCGCTTCCCAAAACCGCTCTACCTCGCCCTCGAACTCTACCTCGCCGGTGAGTCGCCACGCCTCCTCGCGCTCCTCGCCATCGCGCTCCTCGAGAAGCCACGGGCGAGACGCGAGGCCGCCTGGGTCCAAGCGCTTCTGCGGCACCTGCGCGACTTCTTCGAGAGTGACCTCGCGCCGCTTCACGACGCGCTTCGGCGAGCCGGCGATGACGGTACGTTCGTGCCTCAAGACGAGCGCGACACACTCTTTATCCGCCACGGAGGAACGTAGTTTTTCAATGTTTTCGCTGCTTTGCGGACGGCGCGGCAGCCCCCTTTGACCTTCGCCGGCTGCGGGCTATGCCGACATATCATGCGCAACGTCCAAGCGGTCTTCCTGGTCCCCGTTCTTTCTGTCTTCGGCCTCTCTGGGCTCGGCTGCAGCGAGTCGACGCTCGTCGACGACGACGGCGGCGTGCTCTCTGACGTGCTCGTCTCGGACACGGGCGAAGGCGACGCGGACGGCGGTGAACAAGACAGCGGCGCGAGTGATTCCGGCGCAGCGGACGCCGGGGCGGACACCGGCCCGGCGCAGGACACCGGCCCAGCGCCTGACGTCGGCCTCGACGTTCCCACCATCCCCGGCCCGGACGCGCCCAATCTGCCAGGCCCCTTTGCCGTCACGACGCAGACGAGCATGGCCGGAGACACTCCGATCAACGTGTGCATCCCCGGCGGCGTACGCGCACCCCTCGTCATCTTCGCGCCGGGCTTCATGGTCGCGTCGCGCTTCTACGAACCGACCTGTCAGCGTCTCGCGAGCCATGGCTTCATCGTCATCCGCGCCGACCCACCTTCGGGCTTCAGGACGTCCCATAACGCCATGCGCGACTCCCTCGTTGGCGTCCTCGATTGGGCCCTCAGCGAGTCGCCCTTCATCGCGCAGATCGATCCCGGCCGAATCCTCGTGAGCGGACACAGCCTCGGCGGAAAGCTCGCGACGATGGTCGCGGCGCAGGATCCCCGCGTGACCGCGCTTTTCGCCATCGACCCCGTCGACGGCGGCTTCGGCGCCCCCGACGTCGTCCCTTCTCTCGCGATGGGCCTGACAATTCCCGTCGGCTTCGCCGGCGAGACCACCAACGGCAGCGGCGGCTTCATGCCTTGCGCCCCCGCCGCCGAAAACTTCCAGCAGTTCTACGCAGCGACGACCAGCGCTCCTTGGGCGGCCCAGTGGGACTTCATCGGCGCCGACCACATGGACTTCGTCGCTGCCCCAGCGGGCTGCCGCTTCTGCGGTCTGTGCCCCGCCGGCAGCGCCGACCCAGCCATCGTCATCGAGAGCATGCACACCCTCTTCGTCGCCTTCGCGCGCCGACACCTCGGCGACGACATCACTATGGACCCGTGGCTCACCGGCGCGCAGCTCCCTACCGGCGTCGCCGTCACGTCCCGCTAGTGCGTTCCCCGTACCTGCCGATTACCGAGATTTCCGGTCTCATGTCCTAGCCCGTGAGGGTTTACGTTCGCAACCTGGACGCTTAGGGCCCAGACCCTAGATGACGCCGTCGTTCGACGGAAGCTCGAAGGCATAGTCCGCGTCCCGCGCCTCTTGCTGGAGCTCGAGGGAGACCAA
>JBLHKB010000249.1:0-9497 GCA_047619315.1 Polyangiales bacterium | reverse complement strand
TGTCTCCAGACTCAGCCGCGGACCTGCTCCGGGCCGCTCTCGACCGGCGCTCCGAGCTCTTGGGTGGGCTCGGTGACACCGACTGTGTTCGCTTACTTCACGGCATCAGCGAAGGCTGGCCCGGCGTCGCCGTAGATCGCTACGGGCCCGTGCTCTTGGTGCAGACCTGGCGGGAGCCACTCGAGCCCGGCGTCCTCGAGGCCTTGGCTGAAGTGGTGCCGTGGTCACTCGTGCCCGTGTGGAACCATCGCAAGGGCGGCGGGTCCGCGGAGGAAGTTCCCGCCGAAGCCTTCGGCGTGGAGCGAGGGATACGCTTCGATGTTCGACCTCGGCATCGAGGCAAAGACCCTCTGCTCTTCTTAGATTTCCGCGCCGCGCGAACCTGGATCCGAAACCAGGAGTGCCGCTCCGTACTCAACCTCTTCAGCTACACCTGCGGCATCGGTGTCGCCGCCGCCGTCGGTGGTGCAGAGCGAGTGCTTAACGTGGACTTCGCCAGCTCCGCCCTCGAGGTGGGCACTACGAACGCTGCCTTGAACAAGGTGAAGACGCAGCAGTTTGAAGAAGATGTATTCCCCGCGATGCGGCAGCTGGCGGGCCTGCCCCTCGGTGGGCGAAAAGGGCGGCGGCCGTCCTACAAGCATTTGGAGCCCGAGGCCTTTGATGTCGTCGTGCTCGATCCACCGCGCTGGGCGAAGACGCCGTGGGGCGCCGTGGATGTGGTGCGCGACTACCCCTCGCTCTTCAAGCCTGCGCTCCTCGCCGTCGCCGAAGGCGGCTGCATCCTCGCCACCAACCACGTGGCCGCCGTGCCTCTTGAAGATTGGCTTTCTCAGCTGCGCCGCACCGCTGAAAAAGTGGGACGCCCCATCGACATCGAGATGCTCGATGTGGAAGAAGACTTCCCGAGCTTCGATGGTCAGCCGCCGCTCAAGATGGCCATCTGCCGCGTGTGATCCAAGCGTTCGGCGACGCGGGATGTCGAACATAGGACCGGACGACCCTCTATCCGTCGTAGACTCCGTGGGCTACGTTGAGCCGAGAGAACTCGTCGACGCCATGCTGACGACGAGAGCGGCTCCACAAATTGAGTAGGCACCGACCGGGTCCGAAGGACGAAGTATGAGTTATGTAAGCGATGGTACGTTTCGGAAGAAGCTCGAGTCATTCTTCGGGCCCCTGGTGGCGCAAAGCGAAGTCGAAGAACGTGAGGCATGGGTGGACGAGGAGCTCAGCCTGCTCCCCGCGGAGCTTTTGCCTGAGATCGACGCGCTCTACGAACTCCACCGGAAGTTTGTTGTCCCGGAGCTGTGCATGTGGGGAGTGTTCAACTGTTGCACTTGGCCAGCTCTGTACAGCATGGACGAAGACGAAGTCCGCGAGGAAGAGTTCTTTAAAGAGGAGGTCGATGTCCAACGGGCGCTGACGAATGTGACGCTCTACAACAATGCGTTTGGAACATACGTCACGGTGGGCTCGGAGGGAGTGCTTCATCTCTCGGAGGACCCCCACGGATTCGAACCTTTGTGCGACGACCTATCCACCTTTCTGGATGTCGTGCTTCACCTCGAGGCCGCGAAGCAGGGGAAGTTCTCCGCCGAGACCGCTGATGCGATGGTCAAGAGTTCGCTTCACAAGGAAGACGATGAGGAATACCCGCTCTTCATCCAGAACACTTTGGAAGACGCGCGCGAAAAGGCCGGCGCCTAGGTTTTGTTCCCGACGCGGTTCCCCGCGCGGGAACGTCAGAGACCGGCTTGTGCGTTGTCGAGGCTGGCCTGCATCCAGCCGCGAAACCCAAAGAGCAGCGCCTTGGCCACCGGGTAGAAGAGCGGTGAGTGAAAGGTGAGGGTGTAGCGCCAGGTGACCCTCGTCGCCCCGTCGCTGATCGCCTCGAAGAGCCAGAGCCCATGGGCCCTCTTCACGAGGAGCCCGAGGGGTTTGGGCGGGTCGCTCCACTGGTACCCGTGGCACTCGGGGACGGACCACTCCGTGATGGTCTCCTCCAGCGCCATCCCATCCGACATGCGCACTTGGCGAAGGGCACCCACTCGGAGAGGCCCCGCGGTTGCGACGTTTTCAATCGCAGCGAAGGGCCCCCTCTTAAGGCAATAGCGCACCAGCGCCTCGTCCTGAACAAGGTGATCGAAGACCTCCGCCCGTGGGCGCGGAATGGTCACGTGAGCTTCGGTCGTGAGACGCATGGGTGGAGTCTACAGCGATGTTCGTCTGTCAGTGGATGGGTAGTTCGAACGCCACGATAAGTGGGGGACGGTCGTACTCCCGACCTGGCCTGCGCCCGAGAGCGCGAGGTAGAGCAGGCCTCGATCCGGCGCGAAGGAGCCACCGATGACCTTGTGGGATCCGCTCAGACCGAACGGAGGGTCCCAGATGCCGTACGCGTACGGACGTGGATCACTTGGTGCGTCTGCAGCGAGGATCGCGTCGGGATCGTAGAACCGGTAGTAGTTGTCCGAATCGGCGCCATCACGCTGGCGTGTAGCCCAGAGTACCCTTTGTGTACGGCAGTTCACGCAGACATCGCCAGTCCGCACTGCTTTGTGCGAAGAAGCGATGGCAAAAAGGAAGAACAGCATGTGCGTCGCGAACCGTTCATGAAAACCTGGTACCTAGCAGTCTTGCTCGTTGCATGCGGCGCGACCGAGACCCACGTTGCGGCCCCTTGCGCTGAGGCCCCTTCCGCTGAGGCCCCTTCCGTTGCGGCGACGCAGCACGTGCCTCCAGTGGTGTCCTCGAGTCCACCGCCCGGCCCGATCGTGGTACCTCCTCGCTCCCTCACCGAGCTGAGACAACAAGCGCAGACCGTCCGCGAAGCGCGCAGGGCCGAGCTCGAGGCGTATGAGGGCTTGGTGTGCGTCGACGATGGAGATTCGCATTTACGCTCGACCCGCGGATGCCGAGACCTCACGATGGTTTAGGCTGCAGAGCATGGCGATGGACTCCGAGGCACCGTCAGCAGAACGAGTCGAAGGGAGAGTGACGTCTCTCGATCTCCACCGATGCATCGAACGCCTGGTTAACGATCAGCCGCGCAATGAGGACGGTGAAGTGCGCTTCGCCGCGACTTACGTCGCCACCGGGAGAGTCGATGGCGGGCAATACTTCCTTGGACCGGCGACCGCCGTACAGGACGTCGTCGGCGCCGACGCGCTCGCGGAGCGTGGCCGCTCCTGTTTCCCCGAACAGAGCGCCGCGGAGAACTCCGAAGCGACCACCCTGACGTACCGCTTCTCCACTGAGCGCCAATGACTTGCTTTCTCAGCTGCGGCGCCTGAGCGCAACGATTCGGGTCGGTGCCGTCGTTGATGGTGGTGATCGCTCCGCGTCGCTCCTACGATGTGCGTGATGAGAACGTTGCAGATAGGTTGGGTCGCGTTCCTTTGCATCGCCGGATGCGGGGATGATTCGAGCGGGATGAGCGCGGACGCTGGGGGTCTCGACGTCTTTGCGGAGGTGGACGCGGCGAATGATTCCGGCGTCGATGCGAGTGACGCCGAGAGCGATGCTGGCGTCGACGCTCCACCGATGGACGCCGGGCCTCGTTTCGTCGGCGGGGAGCGCCCTGCATCGTTTGCAGTTCCGCGTGGCTACGACCCCGCGGTGCCAGCGCCCTTGCTCATCGTGTTGCATGGGTTCGGCGCCAGCGGCCCCCTGCAGGATCTGTACTTCGACACGCAGTTGCGCGCGTCTGAACACGGAATGTTGCTCGTCTATCCCGACGGAACTGAGAACGCGGGCGGCAGCCTCTTTTGGCATGCTCCCGATACGTGCTGTGATCCCGTGGGCGAGAGCCCAGACGATGTCGCGTACATCGTCTCTCTCATCGACGACATGGACGAACTCTTCAATGTGGATCGTCGGCGCGTCTACCTCTACGGCCACAGCAATGGAGCCTTCATGAGCTACCGAATCGCTTGTGATGCACCCGAAGCGATCACCGCCATCGCGTCCCTCGCAGGAGCGACGGTATTCGACGAGGCGGGTTGCACACCTTCCGTCGCGACGAGTGTGCTGCAGATTCACGGAACCATGGACGAACGGATTCCCCTTGAGGGCGGAGAGATCTTCGGCGTGCCGTTCCCCGGAGCGGTCGAATCCGTGCGTCGCCACGCGCTCTTCGCAGGATGCGGCGAGACCGTCGATGGCGACGCCTTCGAGTTCACGTATCCCGAGGGGACGCAGACTCGGGTTTCCCGCTACGAAGACTGCGATGAAGGGTTCGGTGCGGAGCTCTGGACCATCGACGACGGCGGGCACGTCCCGGGGCTTCGTTTCGATGCGAGCGACCGCGTTCTGACGTGGCTCGAGCAGTGGTCACGTTAGAGAGCTAAACTACCAATCGTCATCCGCCGATTCCGCCGCCGAGTCGGCCAGGTCGATGTCGGTCTCGCTCTCGGGGCCTGTGTCGACCTTCGCTGTGCGAGCGGGGCCTTTCTCGACTTTCACTGTGCGGGATAATCGGCGACCGGGTTTGGCCAAGATCTCTACGTAGACGTGACTATTCCCCTCCGCCGCCAGCACGTCCATGCGGGTCACGACTTCAGCGACATGCACGGGCTGCGCGGCATCCTCCGAGGGCCCGACTCGGCAGTCGAAGTCCCAGTAATCGACATCCTCGGGGAGCGCCTTTCGTCGCTCGCGCTTCAGATACTTCCGAACCTGGCTTTTCAGAGCTGCAAGGGCCTGGGCAGGTTTATGCTTGGGATGGGAGAAGGGGAATGTCTGGCGCATAGTGGATTCTCGGTTCTGGCAGGGAGATATCGCTTAGTCCTCCGAGGTGCCACGCCATTGTGCACCCATGAGAAAATGGGTAACGCTCACACCCCGTCCATATTGGCGTCAGATTGGACTTTACGACGCGTCTTTCGCCCATATGCCCGCACATGGCTGCGTCGGGATCTGAGCTATCAAGAACGAAGCATCGGCAGCAAAGAACGATGATGTCTTAGCGCTCGGCGACGCGGAAGGCACGCTGCGTGCGATCCGCGGCGCGGGATGAGAGGCCCATTTCGCTCGCGACGTCACGCCATCGCTCGTCCGTCGTTCGTAGTTCCCGGGAGGTCCGGTTGACGCGCGTTGCAGGCATGGAAATGTCGCGGATGCGCACACTTGTTTTCCCCGCTTCGCTCCTCTTCATCCTCATGGCGGGCTGCACTGAACCCATCCCCGCCCCTGCGGACGTGGCGGCGCCGCCGGCGGACGCTGAACGGACCGCGTCGGGGCTGGCGAGCCGTGTTCTGACGCCCGGGACGGGAACGAGACACCCAAGCGGCACGAGCACAGTGGAGGTCCACTACACAGGCTGGACGACCGACGGAGAGATGTTTGACTCGTCAGTCGCTCGCGGCGAAAGCATCGAGTTTCCGTTGACCGGCGTGATCCAAGGCTGGACCGAGGGACTGCAGCTGATGGTTGAGGGTGAGGAGCGCCGGTTCTGGATACCGGAGGAGCTGGCATACGGCGGCCAGCCCGGTCGACCCGCTGGGATGCTGGTTTTTGATGTCGAGCTGATTCGAATCGCCGACTGACGCTACGCGAATTGTAGTCGAAGGGCTCGCTGACTTGAACCGGTGCGGCGGTCGTGAGCACTCAGGTCTACCGCGAAATTCGTAACCCTTCCTCGAACCTATGCCTCGACTCCTTCGGACGTGGCGGCGCAGCGCAAATGCATCCGTGCCACGGCAGCCGTGGCAACCAAGAGTTCGTCTACAACGCTCAGACCGGCGAGCTGCGCAACCCATCGTCCGGCCTTTGCCTCGACAGCTTCGGGCAGATCGGGGCCGCACCCCTGTCACGGGAATCGTGGCAACCAACAGTGGACCGTCGATGGCGCCGGAGCCTGGCGGAACCCTTCCTCCGGCTATTGTCTCGATTCCTACGGCCGAGCCGGCGACGCGAGAGTGAACGGATGTCACGGCAGAAGGGGCAATCAGGAGCTCCGCACCTCGCCGTAGACACAACACCGCATCGCAGGGGTCGGCTGCTTGCGCCGGATCGACGAGCCGTATATCGAAGACCATGGGCGCTCTTCAGTTTCTCCCCGTTGATGGCGCCAGCCTCCTGCAGTCCGCTGTATGGTACGGCGCGTTTGTCCTCGCGCTCTTTGCCGGCGCTCGCCTGCTGCCGGGCATCGTCCGACCAGGCCAGTCGCTCAAGGACGGCAGCCGTCTCCGCTACAAGCTCAGCGGCCTGACGCTCTTTCTCGGGACACATCTGGTCCTGGGAGTCGGGGTCTACTTCTTCGACTGGTCCTTGCGGCCACTCTTGACGCACTTTCCTTCGTTGTTCGTGGTGGCAAACATCTGGGCGCTGCTGGTCACCGCCTACTTGATGAGTAGCGCTTGGTCGAAGGGCGAAGGAAGGCTGGTTCAAGCGCGCGGCGCGGGTCCTCGCCTCAAGGCAGCAGCCCTCGATATCTGGCTCGGCGCCGAGCTCAACCCCAGCGTCGTGGGCGTCGATCTCAAGATGCACATGTACCACCCGAGCTTGATCGGCCTCGTCGTGCTCAACGCGGCGTTTCCCTTCGCCCAGTACGAACTCTACGGCGCGGTGACAGTCGAGATGTGGATCTACGAAGGCTTCTTGTGGGCGTATCTCTTCACTCACTACATCCGCGAAGACTTCATGCTCACGACGTGGGACATCATCGCCGAACGCTTTGGCTTCATGCTCGTGTGGGGAGACCTGGTGTACGTACCGTTTCTCTACAGCATGGTGGGCTGGTGGGTGCTCGGACGGGGCTGGTCCGACGAAAGCGGCCAGTGGGTGCATCAACCTTGGCCCGTCGCTGCCGTCTTCGCTCTCGTTGCGCTCCACCTCTTCTTTCACTGGGTCTTTCGCGGTGCCAACTGGCAGAAGGACAAGTTCAAGCGCGATCCCACCGTGCACATCTGGGGTAAACCCGCCGAGGCCATCGGGGACCGCTTGCTGGTCAGCGGGTGGTGGGGCATCGGCCGCAAGATCAACTACAGCGGCGAGCTCGGCGTTTATCTTAGCTTCGCCCTGTGCGCAGGTTTCGACTCGCCATGGCCGTACTTCCTGCCCTTTACGCTCCTCGTGTTGCTGCTGCAGCGCGCTTGGCGCGATGACCGAAAGTGCCGCGAGAAGTACGGACCGCTCTGGGACGAGTACTGCGCGAGGACTCAGTTCCGCGTCATCCCTTTCTTCTATTAGTCTTCACGAGTGCTGAGGCTTTTTGTGGCTTCTATGTGAGCGACTCCGAGGCTGAGCTCGGCAACGACTCAAGCTTTGTGGTCCTGCTCCGCGATGGCACAAAAACCGTCAGGACGATGCGAGAGCCCAGTCAACTCCAGATCGTATCGATGCCCACGATCAGGAGTCCGAGGCCGCCAGTCCAGATGGCGCAGGCCACCACATCGTACACGGAGTATTTCCAGCGCGGCATGCCGCTGACGCCCGTCAACAGGGGCACGATACTGCGCGCTGCGGTGATCAACCTGCCCAGCACGATGGCCAAGTTTCCGTATTTTATGATCAGGTTTTCGGTCCTCTTCAAGGCGTTGGCTCGTTTCCGCGCAAACTCCGTGTGATGAAACCGAGGGCCCAGCCAGCGCCCCAAATAGTAGCCGCTGTGATCGCCCAGCACCGCGCCACAAAAAGCCAGCGGCAGCATCTGGCTCAGCGTCGCAAGTTGTTCGACGTACAAGGCCGTCGATATCGATAACAGGATCACCCCGGGGACAAATAGACCGATCCCGACAAACGCCTCCAGGAAGGCGATCAGAGGTACGACAACGAGGGCGTATTGCTGATGTTCACGTAGCCATGTGCTGATGAATTCTTCGATGGTGTCTGCCTGTCAGCTTGCCTCGTAAGGCTTCGCACATCCGTAGTTTCTGACGGCCTTAGGGATCGAGGCTACTTGCACCGCCGTAGGTCTCCGCGCTCACGCGCACGGTCCCGTCCAATTCGCGAATGAGAATGACCAGGTCTTCGTAGCGCTCCCCATTGCGGGCCGGGACCTCTTCGGCGCCCAAGCCACGGAGCAGCGTTGAGTTGTAGCCTCCCGCGTGCCCGACCATCAGGTACGTGCTGCCAGCCACTTCGCGCGCTCGCTGCCAGCCGGAGACCTCCCCGGCGAAGCTCGACCAGTCGGTCATCGTGAAGGGCGCGACGGTGATGCTCTGGCCGAGTCGGTCCGCCAGGGGTTGCCCGCTCTGCTGGCCGCGAATGAACATCGTGGCGATGATCTCGTCGACGCCTGCGCCCTCGAGTCGGTCCGCGATGGCCTCGGCGCGCGTCTCGCCCTCGGCGTTGATCGGAGGGTCCTGACCAGGGTTCCGCTCGGTGTGGCGAACGATATAGTAGGTGGTCGCTCCCGTCGCGACGCCCACATCCGAGAGAGCGGCGCCCATGCTGACGTCAGTCGCTGCGCTCGCGTCCACGCCGTCGTCGGTGGGCTCGCTGTCGCCGCACGCCACTCCCTCGAAAGAACCGGCGACGAGGGCGAGCAGAAGGAGTCGATTCATGCTTACGACATGGGGTCGTTCGTCGGGAAGGCCAACACCAGAGCGACGCCAGAGCGAGCTTGTTCCGACGCGGTAGGCTTGGGGAGGAGGCCCTGACACTCCGCGATGAATATGAGCAGCGGAGCTACGTCACTTTTCGCTCGCCCATCTCCGAAGGTCACATGATGCTCCGTTTCGTCTGTCTTCGTTTTGTTCTGTGCGGTCTTGGTTTTGGTTCGCGCGCCACCGCTCAAGTGTCCTCTCCGGACCTCATGGGCGCGTTCGACATTTCCGAAAGCGCAAACGCGCCCGGTGAATCACCCTATGTTGATCTAGAACTCGCGCCGAGCGACCGCTAAGTCCCGAGAGCCGCCCACACGAACACCCTCACGAGCCCCCTTTTGAGCCCTCGTGTGATTCTGATTTTGGTGGATCGCGTGCCTCGCTGAATGCGCGGGTTCGGCGCAATTCAGGACGCCGCGCCATCGTGCCTAACGAATACCGGTTCGCCCCGAATCACGGCAACGGACTCGCGATAACCACTGTGTTGTGTCGATTTTTCGACAGCGCCGAGCACTTTGACCCGGTCTCCTGGCCGGAGATCGTGCACTTCCAGCTTCTCGAATGGACCACGAAGGCCGAGAGATTCAAGCGCCGCGATGGCAGTCTTGTTGGTCGAGCGCCCCGTCTGGCCGCGAATGGCGAGGTGACGCGTATCGATCGCCATCTCGAATCCGTCGTCCGTGCGCAGCATCATCGGAGTGCACGAAACGTCTGCGATCCACCCGCGCTCCGTTCTTCCGAACGCTGCAATGCAAAGCACGCTGCTGGAGGAATCCGTGGCCGAGGGCTCAGCTTCGGAGCCTCTCGCGAAGACGACCCCTCGAATCGGTAACAGTGGTGGAGGAATGACTACGTAAGGACGCATTTCGGGAACCACGCTTCGAGGGTTCGAGGAAGTAAACAGTCTCGCACTGATCGCCCGCATCCAATCAAGAACGAAAAATA
>JBLHKB010000248.1:0-9534 GCA_047619315.1 Polyangiales bacterium | reverse complement strand
ACGGCCTCGTCGACTTCGAAGGCCCTGACGAAAAAACAATCGAGACACTCCTCGCAACGCGTGAAGTGCAACGACTTCGGCGGGTCCGTCAGCTTGGTCTGACCTCCCTCGTCTTTCCGGGTGCAGAGCACTCGCGCTTTTCCCACGCGCTGGGCGCGGCTCACGTCATGGTTCGGCTCCAGAAGCGAATCCGTGACGTGCAATCAGCGTTGCCACCCGAGCTGCGTCTCGACGCTGAAGCGCGCCGCGACGCCTTGGCGGCGGCCCTTCTTCACGACGTTGGCCATGGTCCTTTTTCGCATCTCTATGAGCAGATCATGCCTGGCGCGCGACATCATGAGTCGTGGACCATCGATGCCATTCGCTGTGAGGATACGGAGATTCACGCAGCCCTCGAGCGGCTATCCGCAGGGATGGCCGGGCGAGTCAGTTCGCTCCTCGAAGGCACGCACCCCATTGGCTATCTGTGCCGGACAATCAGCGGTCGCTGGGATGTCGACCGCGCCGACTACCTCCTCCGCGACAGCCACATGACGGGCGTTCGCTATGGTCTCTACGACCTGGACTGGCTCCTTCGTGCGTTCAACTTCGCGGTGCTCCCCTCGGGAGATTGGGTGTTGGCGATTGAGGGGCGGAAAGGGTTGCCGCCCATCGAGGGCTTCTTCCTCGCCCGTCACTACATGTATCAGCAGGTCTACCACCACAAAGCGACTCGAGCCGCCGAGGCACTGATTCGCGGTATCTTTCGGCGGCTCACCGAGCTCGTCCGTGATGGTCGTCCGCCGGATCGATGCCCTCGTGCGTTCATCGATGCTGTGCGTGGAGAGACCGTGGGATTGATGGACTATCTTGAACTAGACGATGCCGCGATGCTTAGTCACATCGGCGAATGGGCCAAAGGGAGCGACGTGCTCTTGGGTCGCCTCTGCTCCGACCTGCTCCATCGCCGCCTCCCGAAGACGCTCCCGCTGCCCGCCGACGACGAAGCCATCTGGTCCAAGGTGCACGAATGCGCGGTGCAAATCGTCGAAGACGCCGGAGAGCGGTCGGACCTCATGGTGCATCTGGATGTCCCCAAGGATGTCCCTTATGCCGACGACGAGAACGATGTGGATGGCCTCCACGTGCAAATCCGGCACCGCGGCCTTCGCCGTTTGGGGGATGCCTCGTTCTTGCTTCAGCAGCTTCGAGGGAAAGAGATCCGCCGGCCCCGGCTGATTTTCCCAGCTCACCTGCGCGTGCCAATTCGTGAAGCGGCGGGTGAGCTAATTGGGGCAGGTGGGGTAGAGTAGGCAGCATGCGACACTCTTGGCTTTTCGCAGTTAGCTTGGCGCTGGCTGTCTCGGCACCCGCTGCGGCTGATGACGACCGAATCTCGGTGCAGATTCGTCCCGTAGAAGGGCACGCGCCCTGGATCTACCGGCTGTCCGTGACGAGTCATGATGACCAAGATGTCGCCTTTGACCGCCGACTCTTGCGCCTTGAGGTCCACGTGGACGGTGTTCGCCGACCTCACAAGTGTTCACACCCCGACGCTCCAGCACGTTCACCAGAGTCCAGGGCGATGAGCCGTGGCGAGAGCCACCATGAGTGGATCGATCTTCGTATGTATTGCTGGGGCCGGGCACTGCGAGCGCTCCAAACGGGAAACGCTCGAATCACCACTCGCTTCGGTTTCAAGCGCCGTGGCCGAGGGAGGTTCGTGGCGCGTCGAGATGGCGAACGCCGGCCGGCCCATGACGTCGCGGGCCCTGAGCTGTCGTGGACATACTTGCGTGCGGAATCGACGCCAGGACCCGTTCGTCTTGGGCTCGCCGACCAAACGAGTCGAGGCAGTGTCCGATTTAGACCAAGTCTTCGAGCGGGCAATACGCGACCACATGTCTACCTTCGGGACGACCAATACAGTTTCGAGGTGGATGGTCCGAATGGTCACGTGAGTTGCGTGCGCCAGCGCCTGCCCATTGTGCCGATTCCGGACCGGTTTCGACGGCTCCGTTCCCGCCAGATCAGAGAGAACCTCGATGCGGACTACTACTGCCCGGAGGGGACCTTCGATGACCCGGGTATCTACTCCGTGACCCCCGTCCTGAACCTTCCACACAGTGGCGAATCATGGGGCATCGAGGCGCTCACTGGCGTCTATGAAGGAAGCCCTGGCATCATCCGGGTGAGGACCCGCCGTTATGTCCTCCAGAACCCTGACTCTTTGGATTCCGAGGAGGACACGCCGTGAAAACTCAACGACTTGCACTGCGCCTGGCCGCATCCGCGCTGGCGATATCCATTGTGGCCGTTTCGATGGCCGCATACTCGCTCTCACTAAGTCAGGACTATATGGAGGACGTTCGAACACTTGGGCTCGCGCTTCAGCGGAGAAATGCGGACAACCCCGCGCCCGTCCTTGAGGGTCCGCCACCTGCTTTGGAGACAGAGTAATGGGGGCGAAGGTTCTCTTGGTCGATGACCAACGCAACATGCGAACGACCCTCGCGATGCTCTTGCGGGGGGCCTCGTATGAGGTCGACGAAGCCGACGGTGCCGACGCCGCGTGCGAGAAAGTACAGCGCTCCGCATACGACCTTGTGCTGACGGACCTGAAGATGGGCGACCGTGACGGGATGGACGTCTTGCGCCATGTGCGCGAGGTTTCTCCGCTCACGGAGGTCGTCGTGATGACCGCGTACGGAACCATCGAATCTGCCGTCGAAGCCATGCGCATGGGCGCCCACGACTACATTCAGAAACCGTTTGAAGAGGACGAGTTACTGATGCGTGTCGGCCGCGCCGTCGAGCGTAGGCAGCTGGCGGGCGAAGTCTCAGCGATGGCCGCGGACTTTCGTGAGCGTTATCATTTTGAGAATATCATCGGGCGCTCCCAAGCGATTCGTGACGTCCTTGGGCGTATTGTCCGCGTTGCGCCGACGCCGGCCACGGTCCTCATCACGGGCGAGAGCGGTACCGGCAAGGAGCTCGTCGCCCGCGCGATTCACGCGAACTCGGCGCGTGCAGACCGACCCTTTGTCAGCGTGAACTGCGCGGCGATCAGCGAGACGCTCCTCGAAAGCGAGCTCTTCGGTCACGCTCGGGGAGCCTTTACCGGCGCCGTGAGCGCGAGAAAGGGTCTCTTCGAAGAAGCGAACGGCGGCACTTTCTTCTTCGACGAAATCGCCGAAACCCTTCCGTCATTTCAAGCCAAGCTTCTGCGAGCGACACAAGAAGGCGAAATTCGTCGGCTCGGCGAGAACCGGACCCTTCACGTCGATGTTCGAGTCATCGCGGCGACGAACGTGGACCTGCGAAAGGCCATCGAGGACAAGTCGTTTCGGGAAGACTTGTACTACCGGCTGAACGTTGCCCGCTTCGTACTTCCACCGATCCGCGAACGTCGTGAGGACATACCGCTCTTGGTGGAGCACTTCCTCGAGAAGAGCGGGAAAAAGATGAATCGCTCCGCCGTGCTGGGGGAGGGCGTCCTCGATTTCTTGACCAACTACGACTACCCGGGGAACGTGCGAGAACTTGAGAACCTTGTGGAGCAAGGCATGGCGCTTGCCCCTCACGGCACGATCACTCTCGACGATATTATCCCTCCGGAGATGTTCCAGCGGCCGCCGTCTTCCCCTCGTTCACTTCAAGAAGTCATCGACCGGGCGGAGCGAGAAGCAATATCAAATGTTCTTCGAGATGTAGACGGGAACAAAGAGCAGGCCGCAGAGCTCCTTGGGCTCTCGTCGACAACGCTCTGGCGAAAGATGAAACGCCTCGATGTCTCCGCGAAGTGATTTCGTTTTCCTCCGAGGAACGTTCCGAGAGTCGCCTCACCGCGGTACAATCAACAAGAAGAGCAGAGCATGATCCGACGCATCTTTAGCCTCATTGGCGTAGCAGCCCTGGCGTACGTCGTGATATTCATTCCGATGGGTGAACTCACCCTCTGGCAGCACTTTACGCGCATCTGGTCCACCGACGAGGCCCAGCACATGTCCCGTGAAGTTGAAGGTGCGATTCGCGGCTTTGAGGAAGACCTCGAAGATCAGCTTCACCGCGACGCATCCATCGACGCGGGTGATGCCGGCGCGGCCAACTAGGGAGAACTGCGCCTCCCCGCGTCACTCCCGCTGAATGCCGTAAGCGCGCATCTTTTTGTGCAGATTGGTTCGTTCCACGCCGAGCTTTCCCGCAGCTTGCGAAACGTTCCACTCGGTCTCTTCGAGTGTCGCGAGGATGTAACTTCTCTCCGCGAACTCGCGGTACTCCCGCAGCGAGAGAGTTTCTCCGTCAACACCCACGGTCGTTGGAAGCGAGTTCTTGGCGCTCTGACTCGACTTGTTTAGTTCCGGCAGGTCGGCGTGCGTAATGCGCTCGCCGCTCAAAATAGCCATTCGCTCGATGACGTTCTTGAGCTGACGAACGTTCCCCGGCCAAGGCCTTTTGGATAGCTCTTCAAGCACTCCCTCTTCGACGGGCTTTAGACCGATTCCGTTTTCGGAACAGAACTCGCGAAGGAACTTTGTCGCCATCACAGGGATGTCTGTCGGGCGATCCCGCAGCGGCGGACTCACGATGGGAACGACGTTGAGCCGAAAGAAAAGGTCCTCACGAAAGCGGCCCTCACGGACCTCTTCCTCAAGATCCTTGTTGGTGGCGGCGAGCACTCGAACATCTACCGCTATGGACGTCTCGGACCCCACGCGCGTGATCTCGCCGTTCTGCAGCGCCCGGAGCACTTTGGCCTGGGCTGAAGCGCTCATGTCTCCAATCTCATCGAGAAAGAGAGTTCCTTTGTCCGCAAGTTCAAACATTCCTTTGCGCCGCGATTGGGCGCCCGTGAACGCACCTTTTTCGTAGCCGAAGAGTTCGCTCTCGATGAGCTCCGCGGGAATTGCGGCGCAGTTAACTTTGATGAACGCATCATTGCGACGCGGGGAGAGCCGATGGATGGCGCGCGCGATGAGCTCTTTTCCCGTTCCGCTTTCGCCGGTGATCAACACGCGGCCATGTGTGGGTGCCACCTTTTCAAGTTGACCAAAGAGGTCGCGCATGACGACGCTTTCCCCGATCATTTCGTAACGCAGTTCGACATCCGCGCGCAGTCGGTCGACTTCGCGACGCAGTTGCCATGCCTGGAGCGCGTTACGAACTCGCACGAGGACTTTGTCGCGGTCGAGGGGCTTTTCGAAGAAGTCCGTTGCGCCGGACTGGACCGCGCTCACGGCTTCGGCGACGGACGCATGTCCTGAGATCATCAGGATGGGGAGGTTTCGGAGGGCCGGCTCGTCTCGGACCTTCGCGAGCACATCGAGCCCGCTGATGCCGGGCAAACGAATGTCCAGCATCACAAGGTCCGGCGACCCATTTAAAATCTTCTCAAGCCCTGCTTCGCCGGTCTCCGCTTCATCGACGAGGAAGCCTTCACCCTCCAGCACCATCCGAAGGGTGCGGCGGATATTCTTCTCATCATCGATCACCAAGATGGTCGCGCTCATGGCTGGGGTATAGCGCGCCCCCGACGCTGCGCCTAGAGCCGCCTTTGGGAGCTATCCGACTAGCGCATCGTGCGCACGCTGCGTCACCTCATCGAGAGATTCCGTGGGCACCAACGCAGTGAGGCATAGGCGCCCCAAGCGGAGGTGGCTCGGCAGCCGCCCCAGTGAGTCCAGAAACGCCGATGCGTGCAAGCGGGCGTCCCCCGCCACGTAGCTGACTGCACCCAGGCCCTCGTGGATGCTGGCGTCCCGTTTTGCCACGAGCCGTGCTCGGGCTTCGGGCCAGTCGGGGAAGTCTGATGTCGAGAGCGTAAACGTCGCCGTCGACCCACGAAACTCAACATCGTTTGGTGTCACGCCCAAGGAACTTAGCTCCTCAAGGAGTTCACGCGTGGGTGCTGCGTCGGCGAGCTCGATGAGTGCCACACTCGCGTCGGACACGACCGCGCCTGCAGTGCGTGAGCCCTCACGCACAAGAGTTTCGCGTTCGTCGGAGTAGGTCGATCGGGCGCGAATGGTGATCTTTGCGTCCCGCGCAAACTCCACGGCTTTGTGATGAAGTACTCGCGCGCCCGAAACGGCCATCGCTTGCATTTCATCGTAGCCAATTTCTGGGATATGCCGCGCCCCAGTGACCTTGCGTGGGTCGGCAGAGTAGATGCCGTCGACATCTGAATAGATATCCGCGTACTCCGCATCGAGCGCTGCAGCCATCGCAAGAGCCGTGGTGTCGCTACCACCACGTCCAAGTGTGGTGATCTCCCGCTTATAACTCATACCTTGGAAGCCAGCGATGATGACGACACGTCCACGCGCGAGCTCGTCCTCCACGCGGTGGGGCCGGACGTCGATGATCCGAGCATCGAAGTGCCGGTCGTTTGTGATGATTCCGCTCTGCGAACCTGTGAAGCTGATGGCGTCGCAGCCGTGCTTCTGAATCGCCATCGAAAGGAGCGCCATCGAGATGCGCTCTCCGGTCGAGAGCAACATGTCGAGCTCCCGTCGGGGAGGGTTGTCGTCAATCTGATGAGCCAAAGCCAGCAGCTCGTCGGTGGTTTTGCCCATCGCCGAGACAACGACCACCACATCGTTTCCCTCGCGTCGTGTCTGCGCGACTTTCGCAGCCACCGCCTGAATCTTGTCGACGCCAGCGACAGA
Source organism: Polyangiales bacterium (assembly GCA_047619315.1). Classification (GTDB taxonomy): domain Bacteria; phylum Myxococcota_A; class Polyangia; order Polyangiales; family Houyiibacteriaceae; genus JBCCRV01. The sequence continues at coordinate 2,887 of JBLHKB010000248.1, read as the reverse complement.
GCTGCCGCCGTACTTTTGAACAATAGTCGCCATACCTGTTGGTAGCGCGTGGACCCGAAACCGTCGAGATTTCGCCAAGAGTGATCCCGACGTGGTACCGAAAGCTGTGGAGGACGTGTCACCCGAGGATCTCATCGAAAACGTGCTTGAGCGCTTCGAGGCTCGCTATCGTGAGGGGGTTCTGTTCGATGTGGACCGCAATCTCGCGACGGACATGCGGAATGAAGCCCGCCCTGCTGTGGATGCTCTCGCCCACGCTTTGACGACGGGGACGACCAGTGACCGGGAAACGCTCGGTCACCACGAGAGCCTCGCGTTGGTCACTCTCCTCGCCCGACGGGCGGCTGTGCTCGGTGCGACGCCGAGCGGGGCCGATCGGGTGGTCCGCGCGCTTCGCCAAGCGTTTGCCGACGTCGACTGTCCGGTGCCGAAGGAAGCGATCGATGCGCTGTCCCTCGCAAGCCTTGAAGGGTATGTCCGTGGTCGCGACGAGCTCGCGCGTGAGGCCGCTCAGACCGAGGCCGCGCAGAGCCTAGTGACGGTCCCCTTGGCTCCCGGTCTCCTCGCCCTTCGCCTCTATGGCTCTCACGAGTCGGAGCAGCTCGACAGCGTTGTGGAAGAGTTCGCGCGGGAGCTTCATCGTCGCGGCACCCTCGTCGCGATCATCGATTGCTCCGGTCTCCTCCGGCCAGGGCGCCGTCGCGCGGCAGCGCTTCTCGCGGTGGACGAGTCGGCGCGAATGTTAGGCGTCCCCTGTGTTTTCGCCGGCGTGAGCGCGGAGTGGCGTGTCGCCTTCCAAGAAGCAGGCGCAGACCCGAATCTTCTCGACATCAACGAGCTGTACGAAGACGGTTTGAAGGTCGCCCTCGGATATCTGGGTTGGTCTCTCGGACCCACCTTGCGTGAACGCATCCGAACCCTCGGGAAAACCCGCTAGCCGATTTCGGCCTAGTAAGCGGATTCGAAGCTTTCCGACGATGGCGCGTTTGTTTCACGCTGTGCGGCACGAATGGTCTCGAGCCGAGCGAGTTCGCGCCTCGCATTTGTGCGCGTTGATGCAAACTGGAGGGCACGTTGAAGCGCTCGTTCTGCATCCGAGATACGGCCCATGCGACGATAACAATCCGCCGACTCCATGAGCGCTGGAGGAACCTCGGGGGAGCTCGCAAAGCGGGCGAGGAGGGACTCGTAGTGACGCACGGCCTGGTCACAGCGAGCCTGTGATCGGTGGTTGCGTGCCAGCTGCAAGAGCGCGCGCGATGCCGACACGCTTGGCGCAGGAGCTTCCTCGGCCTGCTCGAAGTCAGCGGCTTCGGCTTGTCGAGCCGGTGCTTGTTGCGAAGGTGCTTGTCGCGCCGATGGACGAGCCAAGCCGCCTGTGCCCGGTGCTACTGGCGCCTCGTCCGAGTAGCTGGGCATCGGAACGCCTTCGAGCTCTCGCGCCCAGGCAGCACTCTGTGCTTGTAGGTTTTCAACGTCGTCGGTGCCTTGGTTCGCGATCACGCGGTCGCTCGGCACAGTCATTCGTGTCGCACCACGCGTCATCGCCATGGTCGTTTGGGTCTGGACACTCAGCTCAGGTTGCTCAGGTTGCTCACGTTGTGCGGCCCGTGTGTCGCGGTTTCGCGCTGGCCGTTGACGCATCGTCTGAGTCGCCTCTGGGGGAGGGCCTTGAAGCTCGGGCGGGGTCTCTGGTTCTGTCCCGCGTTCTTCGCGGTTGGTGGACACACGCTCGATTTCGCCCAGGTCGCCAACCGCTTCTTGATTTCTCTCTCCTGCGCCGATGAGGGCAGGAACGAGTCCAGGGTCATCGGCGGCGACGGCTTCGCCTTCTGGGTCACTGAGGACCACCGTGGAGCCCGCCACCTCATGGCTCTCATGCTTGGGCACATACCAAAAGCCAACGGCAACGACGAGGACCATGACCGTAGCCATCGCGAATTGAGGACCGAGCGCAATGGACTCCAGCCACTCCCCCAGGCGCGCCCAGATTCCCGGAGTTTGCGACACGGGAGAACTTGTCACGCGATGCTCAGCGTGTTCCTTCGCCGCGGCCATAATCACGGCGTCGATCTCCTTGGGCGCCGTTGCTTTGAGCGCAGGACCCGAGAAATCCATCAGAAGCGCCATCATCTCGAATTCAGGGCCACAGTCGTCGCAGCCCTTGATCGCCGTCCGAAGTGAATCTGCCTCTTCGGGAGGCAATTCTCCTGCGAGTAGATCCATGTGTCGGTCTCGATGGGCGCAGCTCACACTTTCCTCAGCTCTCTAAGATAGTCCCGGTATTCCCCCAGCGCTCCCTGGAGCCGCTCCAGAGCATAGCGCATTCGACTTTTAACAGTGTTTTCAGACACTTGAAGTGTGTCTGCGATGTCGCGGAACGGCATCCCTTGGATCTGACGCATCAGGAAAACATCCCTCTGGTCATCGGGGAGTTTCCCCACCGCTTGTGCCAGATCCTTTTGGAATTGCTTCGCAATTGCCCGTCGATCCGTTTCTGGTTGCCCAGACGCCACCCGTTCGACCATCGGTGAGCCTTCATCATTTCGCACCGAATCCAGGCTCTTGTGGCGTCGAAAAGTCATCTTCCGGCCGTGGTCGATGCAGATATTGCGTGCGATGGCGTAAAGCCACGTCGAGAATTTGGCCTTTGCCTGGAATTGGTCCGAGCGCTGAACGACCCGAAGAAACACATCCTGGGTGAGGTCTCTCGCTCGGTCTGGATCCCGCGTAGAGCGTAAAATGAAGGCAAAAATGGGGTCCCGATACCGCTTGAGGAGCTCTTCGAACGCCTGCGCATCTCCCCCTTGGAAACCCACCAAGAGGTCTTCGTCGCTGACTTTTGGGCTCATCGCGCCCCGCCTGCCGTCTCGAAGTCCGTCGCATA
>JBLHKB010000247.1:0-9580 GCA_047619315.1 Polyangiales bacterium | reverse complement strand
CCCGATGATTGCCATCGCTGAGTTGAAGGCCACGCTGCCCCACGCGCATCCGCATGTGGAGCATGACGAACACCTGAGCGGCCATACCCTGGCTGCCGAAGAACCAGCACCGGCGGAGTGAGCGACATGTCGGACAAAAATAAAAACAAACAGACATTGGTCGGCATGGGAGCACCCAGCGCCGAAGAGATCGCCGCGGATGCTGCCGAGAAAGCAGCAGCAGCGACGGACGCCGTCGAAGCCCCGGAGGCCGTCGAGGCCGCAGCGGAGTCGAAGGGCTCCGACTCCGAGGCTCCCAAGGATCCGAAGGCTGACGACGCGAAAGCGAAAAAGTCGGACGACGACACGCGCGCCGAGACGAGCAGCGCCAAAAAGAAGAAGCGCGAAAGCGAAGCGCCGGCTGCTGCTGCGAAGGACGACTCAAGGAACGCGAAAGCGGATGAGACGGCCAACGACAAAGCCGACGAGGCGCCTGCCGCTAGCGAAGGTTTGAGCGACGACGAGGACAACGCGGAGACGCGACGTCCAGCGCTCTACTTGGCGCAATACGAAACTCCAGATGAGCTTCACAAAGCCGCCTGTCTCGTTCGAGACGAAGGCTTTGAGCACTGGGACTGTCACACCCCATATCCGATGCATGGAATGGATGACGCGATGGGGCTTCCGCCCACCAAGATCGGGATCATCAGTTTCATTCACGCCGTCATCGGTCTAGCCACGGCCGTTCTGATGATTCAGTACATGAACAACTGGGACTACCCCATCATCGTGGGTGGCAAGCCAGCAGGCGCGTTTGCACCCATGGTTCCGATCATGTTCGAGCTGACAGTTCTTCTCACTGGGTTCGGCACGCTCTTCGGGCTTCTGCACTTGGCGGGTTTGCCTCGTCACCACCATCCAATCTTCGAGTCGGACCGCTTTGTGAGCGCCACCGACGACAAGTTCTTTATCTCCATCGAGGTAAAGGACCCCAACTTTGACCTCAAGAAAACTCGTGAGCTCCTCGAAGGAACAAACCCTTCGCACCTTGAGCTTGTCGAGGAGGACTTGGTCTGATGCGTTTTACAATAACCAGCTTCCTTCTACTCACGACGTTGCCTCTCACGGCAGCAGCCGGCTGCCGTGGCGGTGTCACTGAAGACGCACCGATCGTTCCGATTCGGAATATGTACAACCAGCCGCGTTCGGATCCTCAGGCCCACAGCGACTTCTTCCAGGACGGGCGAACCATGCGACCTCCGGTCGAAGGTGCGATCGCGCAAGAAATGGCTATCGACCTGTCGGTGGACTCAGGCCGAACGGCAGACGACGCATCGTGGGTCCTCGAAGTTCCACCGGCCGCGATTCGAGACTTCTTGCCGACCATCGCGGATGACGACTACCGACGCGAGATGGAGACACCTCGCCAGCCCCAGCGAACCTTCGAGCAGTTCAGCCCGGAAGAGCGCACGGCGGCACGCTTGGCGATGATGGAGCGTGGTCATGAGCGCTTCAATATCTACTGTGCGCCTTGCCACTCCGTCGCCGGGGATGGCCATGGCCCAGTGAGCATGCGCGCTCAGTGGCTTGCGGAAACTCTTCGCGACCAAGGCTCGGCTGGCCTGGTCGCGCCAACGCTTCACGACCCACGGATTCGCTCCATGCCTGATGGACAACTCTACGGCGTCATCACAAACGGTCTGCGCAATATGCCAGCGTACTCCCAGTCGATCCCTATGGCGGACCGCTGGGCCATCGTTTCATACGTCCGCGCACTCCAACTCAACCAAGCGTCGGCAGTGACGGCACAGAACGAGGAAGCACGATGAGCACGAGCGAAACAAAGCCGGCTCCAAAAGACTACCGAATGGGGCCAAAGGCTGGCGGCTGGCTAACAGCTTGGCGAGCACCCGCAGTCCTTGCGGCCGTTGGTGCCGTCGGTTCGCTTCTGGCGTTCTCCGGTGACGCGTCCCGCTTCGGGTACAGCTACCTCTTTGCGCTCATGGTCGTGTTGACCATGGTGTTCGGCGCACTCTTTCTTGTGATCATCCAGCACTTCACGGCGGGCCACTGGGGAGTCACCACCCGACGTATCGTCGAGGTCGTCATGAGCGGAGCTCCAGTCGCCGCGGTTCTCGCGATTCCACTTTTCGTCGGAGTCGCCACAGGTCAGTTCCATATGTACGACGAGTGGATGGCCAGTCACGGCGACCACGACGATCATGCACATGAAGATGACCACGACCACGAGCACGAGGGCGATCACGAAGAAGGCTCCAGCGAAGAGGCCACAGACGAAGCCGGCGACGAGCACGGTTCACTTCTTGTTCCAAGGACTGTGCATGCCCAAGAGAACGATGGCGCTTACGATGCCACGCTCCCGCCCACGCCTCAGATGCAGGCGGCTCACCACCACATCATTCAGCACAAAGCTGCCTATCTCAACGTCCCTGGGTGGTTCGCCCGAGCTCTCGTCTACTTCCTGATTTGGATCGGCTTGGCGCTCTTCTTCTGGCGCAACTCGCGCAAGCAAGACGAGACAAAGGACCTGAAGCTCACCATCAAGATGAAGGCGGCCACACCGATCGCAGCCATACTCTTTGGGCTCAGCATTACGTTTGCTGCTTTCGACTGGATGATGGCTCTCGAGCCCGCTTGGTACTCAACCATCTTTGGCGTTGTCATCTTTTCCGGCTCATGTGTGTCCATCTTGGCGTTTACGTCCATCGTTGGCATGAGCCTCGCGAAGAACGCCCTTGTTGGGAACGCCATCAACACCGAGCACATCCACGACATCGGCAAGCTGCTCTTTGGCTTCATGTGTTTCTGGACCTACGTTTCGTTCTCCCAATGGATGTTGATTTGGTACGCAGGTATTCCGGAAGAGGCCACATGGTTCCACAAGCGGTGGGATCACGGCGGCTGGAGCGTTTGGAGTATCAGCCTCTTGCTTGGTCACTTCATCTTCCCCTTCCTCTTCCTCATCTCACGAGTTGTGAAGCGAAACTTTGGTCTGATGGCATTCGGTGCCGCCTGGCTCCTTGGAATGCACGTCGCTGACATCTACTGGTATGTGCTTCCTCAAGCGGGGCCGCTCTCGGGCAACCTTGGCGACATCGGCGCGCTTCTCTTCGTCGGTGGAACATTCTTCACCTACGTATTCTTCATGTTCACGAAGGTCCCCTTGGTACCCATCGGCGACCCCCGTCTTCAGCGCTGCATCCAGCACCATCAGAGTCACTAGGAGTCACGATGGGATACGAAAAATCAGAACCGCGGAACATGGTGATTCTCATCACCGCCATCGGATCGGCGATGTTGCTCTTGGGGCTAATCCCGCTTTTTCACGACTACTACAACACGATGTTCTTGGGTGAGTTCGACAATAAGGTCGATGACCCCACCGTCCTCGAGGACATCGCGTCGAGCCAGTCACGTGTGGACGGCGCTTCGGTCACCTTGAATGACGCGATGGAGCGGCTTGCCAGCGGCAATCGTCGCGGCACGGCGGTACAGCCCCGTCCGACAGACTCTTTCGACCTCGGCGAAGATGAGAACCTCAGCAGCCTTGGCCCCGTGAAGGGGTGGTCGGCTCACGAGCGTCTTCAAGAGGAAGCAAATGCCCGTGCGGCGCTGCTCGAGTCACGCTCTCGCGAGCAGGCACGACGCGACGCTGCAGCGGCCGCCGCCGCCGCCGCCGCTGAGAGCGCAACTGTCTTGAACCCAACGGCAGTGCTGAATCCTACGCGTCAAGTCATCCCTCGCTTTGGTATCCGACCCGCCCAATGAGCACCCGTTCATCAGCAACAAACTCCAAGGCAGCGCGATTCTTCGCGTCCTGGCTTTGTTGCGTGGTGGCGCTGCTTTTGATGCCCCGGGTCGTAGAGGCTCAAGAGCCAACGACGGACTTCCTCCCGATGGAGGGGCAACCTGTTCCTGGTCTTGAGCGCATTCGTGTGGATGAGCATCTCCTCGAGCGCATTCCCCTCGACACACAGTTCGTTGATCACAACGGGCAGGTGGTTCGTTTGGGCGACTACTTCGATGGCGAGCGTCCCGTCCTCTTGATGTTCGCGTACCACTCCTGTCCCACTCTCTGCTCGATGGTTCTCTCGGCCACGGTCAATGGCGTTCAGCCAACGCAATGGACCGCCGGCGACGAGTTCCGGATCCTGACGATCAGCATCGACCCACGGGACACACCCGAAATCGCCGCGGAGAAACGTCTCGAAACGTTGCGTCAATACGGACGTCTCGATGCGAATGAAGAGGGCTGGGAGTTTCTGACCGGTTCCGAAGAGGCTATCCAACGCGTCTCCGACGCTGCCGGCTACCACTTCTTCTTCGATGGACGTCAACAGCAGTACGGCCACCCCGCCGCCATCATGCTCATGACGCCAGACGGCCGCCTTGCCCGTTACTTGTACGGGTTGCGCTTCGACCCCTCAGATATTCGCCTTGGTCTATTGGAAGCTTCCGAAGGACGCTCCATCACCACGACGGAGTCATTCCTCCTCTATTGCTACAGCTACAGTGAGTCCGACGGGGGCTACACGCTCGTCGCCACCCGCATCATGCGTTTCGGTGGCGTCATCACCATGCTGCTCCTCGGCGGTATGCTTTTCATCTTCTGGCGCAAAGAGCGTCGTAAAACCCTTGCTGCACGAGCCGCGCGCGTTGCATCCCAATCCGTTAATCCTGGCCCCACCTCTACTGAGGCCGCCGCTAGCTGACCCGACTGGGCCGACAGGCCCCCGAGACTAACCATGAACAACATTCCAGAAGGCACCACTCAGCTTCCGCCGCAGTTTTCGACGTTGGCTCCCCTCGTTGATGAGATGTACATGCTCGTCTACTGGGTGAGCATCGCATTCACTGTCGTGATCACGGGAGCGATGCTCTACTTCATGTGGAAGTACCGGCGTCGTCCAGGCCTCAAAGCGAAGCCCACGGGCCACTCCACGGCGATGGAGATCCTTTGGACGTTCACGCCCCTCGTTCTTCTGGGAGTCCTGTTCCATCAGGGCTTCCAAGGCTACGTGTACGGCGCTGTTGCACCAGAAGATTCCATCGAAGTCCGCGTACGCGGCATGCAGTGGAACTGGGAGTTCGAGCATCGCAATGGCGTCGTGGCCAATCTGAACGAGCTGATGGTTCCCGTGAACCAGCCCGTGAAGCTCATCATGAGCTCATCGGACATGCTGCACAGCTTCTTCATTCCCACGATGCGCGTGAAGCGCGATGTTGTTCCAGGCATGTACTCCACGCTCTGGTTTGAGAGCGTCATTCGGACCGACGACATCGACGACGGCGAAGCTCGAGCTTGCGCGGAAGACGCTATGTGCCCTGAAGGCTTCTGGTGCGGCGGCCGTGTTGGTGCCGAAAACCGAACTTGTGTGATTCCCATCTTCTGCACCGAGTACTGCGGTGCGAGCAAAGGAATCACGCGAAGCGCCTTCGACGACCCCGACGGGGAAGGGCGCAACTCAAATCACTCCACGATGATGGCCGACCTCACCGTCACGTCGGAGGAGATCTACGACAACTTCATCGCCCTTGGACCACCCCCGCCAGAGAGCTGCATCGTTCAAGAAGCAGGCAGCGAAGTCGCCGATGGTGAAGTCCCGGATGTCCTCGCGGTCGGCGAAGTTAGCTACGCGATGCCTTGCTGGGGTGAGAACCTCTACCTGAACAGTGGCTGCACCGCGTGTCACGGCGTCGACGGCGTCGCCCAACAGCCAGCACCCAACTGGGCTGGTCTTTGGGGTGCTGAGCGTCCCATGGTCGAAGGCCCAGCAGCCCAAGGCGACGCGGACTACATTCGTCAGTCCATCCTTCAGCCTCAGTCGCAAATCGTTGCGGGCTACGCTGGCGTCAACATGCCTCCGTATCGCTTCAGCGATAACCAACTTAACGCCATCGCGGCGTACATCCGCTCATTGAGCGAGCAATAGCGCCAAGAAGAGCGCGCGACCCTAAGACTTACCCACACGTCTCCAGCCGAACTCGAGAATCAACATGACCGTAGAAGCCATTCCAGCGGGTAGCCCCGCGCCCAAGGTGTTTGGTCGCCCGAGCGACGAGCACAACTACCTCACCCACGACACCTCACTGAAGTCGTGGCTGACGACCGTCGACCACAAGCGCATCGGTTTGATGTACTTGGCGAGCGTCCTCATCGCGTTCCTCGCAGGCGGCATCATGGCGCTTCTTGTGCGCACTGAGCTGCTCTTCAAGGGCCAGACCATCATGGAAGCGGACACCTACAACCAGGTGTTCACCCTCCATGGCGCCATCATGGTGTTCCTCTTCATCATCCCATCGATCCCAGCAGCGCTCGGCAACTTCTTCTTGCCCATCATGCTTGGTACCAAGGATGTTGCGTTCCCGAGGCTGAACCTCGCGAGCTTCTACATCTATGTGATCGGAGCGATCTTCGCTCTCGTCGCCATCGCTGTAGGAAGCGTCGACACCGGCTGGACGTTCTACACGCCGTACTCCGCGCGTGCCGACAACAGCGTCATCTGGATGACCATGGGCGTGTTTATCTTGGGCTTCTCCTCGATTCTCACGGGCGTGAACTTCATCGCCACGGTGCACAAGATGCGCGCACCTGGCCTGTCGTGGAACCGTCTGCCGCTCTTCATCTGGGGCATCTACGCGACGGCTATTATCCAGGTTCTCGCGACTCCAGTGCTCGCGATTACCCTCGTGCTCTTGTTCATGGAGAAGACCATGACCATCGGCATCTTCGATCCGATGCTCGGCGGCGACCCCGTCCTCTTCCAGCACTTCTTCTGGTTCTACAGCCACCCGGCTGTGTACATCATGATTTTGCCCGGTATGGCTGTGGTCAACGAGGTCATCGCGACGTTTAGTCAGCGCAAGATCTTCGGCTACATGTTCGTCGCCATGAGCTCTATCTCCCTCGCTCTCCTCGGCTTCCTCGTTTGGGGCCACCACATGTTCACGGCCGGCATGAGCGAGTACGCGACGATGGTCTTCTCGGCGTTGACCTTCCTCGTCGCCATTCCTTCCGGTGTGAAGGTCTTCAACTGGGTAGCCACGCTCTACCAGGGGAGCATCTCCCTTGCTTCGCCGATGCTCTACTCCTTGGCGTTCATCTTCTTGTTCACCATCGGTGGGCTGACGGGTCTCTTCCTGGGAATCCTCAGCGTCGACATCCACCTCCACGACACCTACTTCGTCGTCGCTCACTTCCACTACGTGATGGTCGGCGGCACGGTGTTCGGCTTCCTCTCTGGGCTGCACTATTGGTGGCCAAAGATGACCGGTCGCATGTACAACGAGACCCTGGCACGCATCGCCTTCGTCTTCGTCTTCATCGGCTTCAACGTCACGTTCCTGAGCCAGTTCGTCATGGGCAGCCAGGGCATGCCACGTCGCTACTACGACTACCTTGACCAATATCAGCCCCTCCACATGACGAGCTCTGGCGGCGCCTACATCCTCGGAGTTGGCTTCATCATCATGGCGTTCATGTTCTGGCGCTCTTGGGTCAGCGGCAAGGACGCGCCAGCCAACCCTTGGTCCAGCGCGGGCTACGAATGGGCGACGACGACCCCACCTCATCCGCACAACTTCGCCGAGACACCCGTCATGACGCGCGGACCCTACGACTACCACCTTTGCACCGACGAAGAGCTCTTCGACGGGTTCCCCGAAGACTTCAAGGCCGACAAGGTCTAGTTCCGTTCTTCAAGAACGCTCAACGCGAAGTTCTTACTCTTAACCCGTTTATCAACTAAACACGGACTTACGAATGGCATCACACGCCCACCACGGCCCTGACTACCTGGCCCACCACTTCGACACGCCTAAACAGCAATTCGATGCGGCCAAGCTAGGAATCTGGGCTTTCCTCGCGCAGGAGATTCTATTCTTCAGCGGCCTCTTCGTTGCCTACGGCATTTTCCGATTTTGGTACCCCGAGGCCTTCTCGGTCGGTTCCCATCTGCTGGACTGGAAGCTTGGCGGCCTCAACACATGCGTCCTGCTCTTCTCGAGCTGGACCGCGGCCATGAGTGTACGTTCAGCGCAGATCGGTGAGCAAAAAGGCGTTCCCGCCGACAAGCGACTCAAGCTTGCCGGCCGGGTTTGGACGACGCGCTTCATGCTCATCACCATCGTTTGCGCGTTCGGTTTCATGATCATCAAGTACATGGAGTACTCGCACAAGTTCCACGTGGGCTTCTTGCCGGGTCAGTACTGGGGTCATCCCTTCTTCGATCTCTCGGCAAGCGCGCCGGCAGAGTTCGCTGAAGAACTTCGCACGGCGATCAGCGCTGCGGCGTACACCGGTGGCGAAGGCGCCGTCCCGTATCACGTCCGTAGCTTCTACGGCATCTACTACGTGATGACTGGCCTTCACGGTATTCACGTTGTCATCGGTATCTTCCTCATCGCTTGGATCGCGATGAAGAACCACAAGGGCGCTTTCTCCGCTCGGTACAACACCCCCGTCGATATCGTCGCCCTGTACTGGCACTTGGTCGACCTGGTGTGGATCTTCCTCTTTCCGCTTCTCTACTTGATCGACTGAGACTGACTATGGCTACCGACGCACACGCCCACGACGATCATGGCGAACACGAGGATGACTACCATCATCATCAGCACATCGCTTCGATCCGCGGAAACCTGATCATCTTCGGTGCCCTGCTCCTCTGCACGGCACTGACCATCGCGGCCTACAAGGTCCGCCTCGGCGAGGCGAATCTCTTTGTCGCCATCTTCATCGCTGGAATCAAAGCGACCCTCGTTTGCACGTTCTTCATGCATTTGAAGCATGAGCAGCGCTTCAACATTCTCTTCTTCTTGGGTTCGTTCCTCTTCGTCGGAGTCTTCGTGGGCTACACGCTCAACGATACGGACCATCGCGGGGATGACGTCCAGGGAAGGCGTATTGACCCATCCAATGGGCGCTGGGCTTTTGGGACCGCGGCACCCATTGCGGATGAACAGAACGGCGAGTTCATTATGTTGCCACCCGAGACCGTGACCGAAATCGAGCCGACCGAAGTGGCCGAGCCCGACGGTGCGGAACCGGAGCCTGAAGCGGCGCCGGAGTGAGCACTTCTTACGAAACGGCCGGCGCAACACGTCGGCCGTTTTTCTCCTGGCCGTTGGGTGCGAGAGCTGTCTAAAGCGGAGCGAAGTTGAATCCGTCGAGGTGCACCCGTACCCAACGTGTGATGGCGAGGCGCTTCCTGAAGGAGAGGTTCTCGCTGCGGGTATCCTTCGTTCCGGGCCGAATAGCTTAGAGCGCGTCGTTGAGAGCTATGAGATCCGCCACCGCGGGTGCGTAAATGTGATCACGATCCGGCAGGAGTGGTCGCGTCAGGTGACCGATGTCGAGGCCGTCTTTGACGAGGATTGGAATCCGATCCGCACCTGGAAGCGGATGGGCATCCCTGGAGTCCCGAACCCGGAGCGCTTCGTGGACACCCGGCTATATGAGTTCCGGAATGAGCCAGCGACGATGACGGAGCGAAACAGGGATGGCCGAACCCACCGGTACTTTCGTGGAGGCCAGCCAACGGCGCTAGTCGGTCCAGGCCGTGTTCTGCTCACCGCATGG
>JBLHKB010000246.1:0-9638 GCA_047619315.1 Polyangiales bacterium | reverse complement strand
GAAGGAAGCGCTGCGAGTAAGTCTCGTCCATTCGCGAGTCTTGAGGCTTTCGAAGCACCTTGAGCGCGACGGGTCGCCCCAATGGCTCTTGGATCGCGCGATAAACGACGCCCATACCGCCCGCGGCAAGCTTCTTTTCAATGCGAAAACGCCCGCCGACCAGGGTGCCTGGACCCGTACCTGGACCCGCGCCTGGGCTCGCCTCTGGCTGCGCCTCATCGCTCATAGCTTAGCTTAGCACCACATCGCCGCGACGAACACCCTCGCCCGCGCGGGTCGCCAAGGCCTGCGTCCTGGGATAAGGATAGCCGTGGCGAAGCTCTACTTTCGATATGGCACGATGGATTCGGCCAAAACCCTCAATCTTCTCGCGGTGGCTCACAACTACCGAAAACAGGGCAAGTCTTGTCTTCTGCTCAAGCCGAGGCTCGACGATCGCTTTGGTACCTCCAAGATTCGCTCGCGGGCTGGCCTTGAAGCTGAAGCAGACCTCCTGCTTGAGCCCGGTCTTCCCCTTCCCATCGAGCGCCTCAAAAGCCAAGACTGCATTCTCGTTGATGAGGCCCAGTTTCTTCCTGAAGCGACCATCGAAGAGCTCTGGAAGCTCACCATCGACCATGGTGTGCCCGTTATTTGCTACGGCCTTCGCACGGACTTTCTCTCTCGTCTTTTTCCCGGCTCCCGCCGTCTCCTTGAGCTCTCCGACAGCATCGAAGAGATCAAGGTGACCTGTTACGAGTGTGGCAAGAAGGCGGTGTTCAACCTCCGCCTCGTCGACGGTGAAGGCGTATTCTCCGGACCCCAAGTTCAGCTGGGCGGCGATGAAAGATATGTCCCCACGTGCGCGAGCCACTATCGACGAGCCCAGTGCGCTTGGGATGCGAAACAAAGCTAGTCCCTGATCAAGCGATTTGAGTTGAACCTAAGGTCGACACGTAAGAGCGGCGTTTTGGCAACGAGCTAACGCTTCACGCGTCAGTCTTACCGCTGTTTCGTGACCCGTATCGCCCAAGGATCCCCAACATGCTTGAATGGCTCGTCGTGCCGCGAGGCAGTAGTGGCCGTTCACGATCCGCATGGTAATTCCTGTGCAGGTGAGTCCTTGCCGGACACAGCTTCGTGGCGCCGCCCTGCAGAAGAATGCTTTCTGCGACTGCAACATCGCGTAGTGGTATGGGGAGCAACGACTCATATAGCTCACTCCATCGACCACGAGTTTGACGACGCCTTCGGTGAAGTCGACCACTGCGCGACCGGCTTGAACCGTAAAGTCGATAATCGCGGAGCCGGCTCCTCGACAGACAAGCTGGTCCAAGGTGTACAGAGTCAACGAGGTTGCGCCCGCGGCGAGTGTGCCCGCGCCAAGCGTTGCGCATGCCGGGACGGCGACGACGGCGGCGCCGCCCAACGTGACAAGCGTCGCTGTTCCGCCCGCTGCAACACATCCGGCGGTCGTGACTCCGAGCGCGACGGTGATGCCAGCTGCAACGGTGGCGCCACCCGAGAGGACGTCGCACACCAGACCCGCGTCGCCGTACCGCACGCTCTCGAGCTGTGCGCCGAGGGACTCAATTACGAGGTTGGCGTCGTTGATGATGCTCTGAACCGCCACCGGTGCGTCTGCCTCCGCTACGGAAACATCGACTCCGTCGAACTTGCCATCCTCTTCGCCCACTTCGGCGCTGTAGATGTCAGCGCCATCGCTAAAGTAGTCCTCCAGCTCTGGGTTAACCTGACCCTCCGGCGCAGCGCAGGCGGTGAAAACAAGGGCGAACAGTGAACAGCGTACAAGCACAGAAAAGCATCCTTTTGAGTTCCGCGCGTGAAACGAGCCGCGGAAGACCAGGACCCTAAGGGAGGCGTTTCTGTGGCTCAACGAGATCTCTAGTACGCCGTATGATGAGCCGGTTGCTGTCCCGCGCTTGCCGCTATTCGACGGTCACGGTCTTCGCGAGGTTGCGCGGCTGGTCGACGTCCGTGCCCTTAAAATCGGCCACGTAGTACGCGTAGAGCTGAAGCGGCAAGACGGTCAAAAGCGGGGTGAACTCTTCCGCGACGGGAGGGATCTCGATAAGATCATGCGAGACCTCACGAGCTTGTTCGTCGCCTTCATTCGCGATGGCGATGACCATCGCATCACGCGCTTTCGCTTCCTGGAGATTGCTCAAGCTTCGGTCGTACGACGAGTCCTTCGGCGCGAGCACAATGACTGGCACGGATGAATCGATGAGCGCGATGGGCCCATGTTTCATTTCACCCGCGGCGTATCCTTCAGCGTGCACGTAGCTGATTTCTTTCAGCTTCAACGCTCCTTCCAGAGCCATCGGGAAGCTCAGTCCACGCCCAAGAAAGAGCACATCACGAGCATCCACGTAGCGTCGCGCGATGTTCGCAACGAGCTGTCGCGTCCCAGCGAGGGTTTCCTTCATGAGCTGGGGAACGCGCGCGAGGCCTTCCACAAGTTCTCGTGAGCGGTCTGCGTCGATCGCGTCGCGGCGACGCGCGAGCCAAATCGAGAACATCAGCAAGTTGGCCAGCTGCGTGGAGAAGCACTTCGTCGAAGCCACTCCGATCTCTGGCCCAGCGTGCGTGTAAAACACGGCATCGCTCATGCGCGGAATCGCGCTGCCGATCACGTTGGCGATGGCGAGCACCTTCGCCCCACGCGCCTTCGCTTCTTTCGCAGCCATCAGCGTGTCGAGGGTTTCGCCGGACTGACTCACGGCGATCACCAAATCGCCCGGCCCGATGACCGCGTCACGCCCTCGAAACTCACTCGCGAGCTCGACGACGGCGGGAACCCGCGCCAGGGATTCGATGTAATATCGCCCCGCCATCGCCGCATGGTGACTTGTTCCACAGGCGAGGAGCACTACGCGCTGGATCGAGCGAGCGTCCTCGTCGCTGAGGCCAATCTCGTGTCCGTTGACGTCGCCGGCTTCTCGGTCGAGGCGCCCCCGTAGGGTGTCCTCAAGAGCGCGCGGCTGCTCAAAGATCTCTTTGAGCATGAAGTGCTTGTAGCCCGCCTTCTCCGCCATGACCGGCGACCAGTCGATGGCTACGGGATCTCGCTCAACCTTCGCACCCTCAATGGTCGTCACCACCGCGCTGCCCGCTTCAAGCACCGCGAGCTCACCGTCCTCCAAAAAGAGCATCGAGCGCGTGTAAGGCAGCAACGCGGGGATATCGCTGGCGCAATACGTCTCACCATCGCCGATTCCGAGGACCAGCGGCGAAGCGTTCTTTGCGACGATAATGCGCCCAGGTTCGTTCTTGGAGAGAACGGCGATCGCATATGCGCCGTGTAGTTCGCCGAGCGCTCCGCGAACGGCGGCCTCTAGTGAATCGCCTCCGTCAACGCGACGCCGAATCAAATGCGCGACAAGCTCGGTGTCCGTGTCGCTCTGAATCTCGCAGCCCTCGGCGAGGAGCTGTTTCCGAAGCGCGAGGTGGTTTTCGATGATGCCGTTGTGGACAACGGCGATGGGGCCCGCGACGTGAGGGTGGGCGTTCACTTCAGAAGGAGGACCATGGGTGGCCCATCGCGTGTGCCCAATCCCGACGGTACCCTTGAGCTCTGAATCTCGAAGCGCCGCCTCAAGATTTCGTAGCTTCCCGACGGCCCGAACGACGTTGATTTCTCCATTGAACTGAACTGCCAGACCCGCCGAGTCATAGCCGCGGTATTCCAAACGTCGCAGTCCATCCAACAGAATGTCCGCGCTCTCTTGAGGGCCTACATACCCAACGATTCCACACATCGATTTTTGCTCCTCGTCGCCACGGACGTTGCCCTCAAGAGAACAAGCGTTCGGGCGCGTGCGTCTTATTCCTGCGCGCTTGTTTCTGTGGTTGCTGCTTCTGCTTCTGCTTCTGCGTCTGCTGCGTCTGCGTTTTGTTGCGCCGCAGCAGCGATCTCTTCAGGGGTCAGCATCGGAAAGCGCTGCTTGACGGAGCCATCCGGGTCCACGACCGTCACAGGGCCGAAGGCACGCAAGGATTCACTGATCTCAGCCGCCGTCCCAACCACCACGACGAGCGCCTCGCTCGGTCGAATGTGCTCCTGAGCAGCAGCGAGAGCCTGAGCTGGAGTCGTGCTGCGAATCGCCGAACGGTAGGTCTCCCAGTAGCTATCCGGGAGGTTGAAGATCCGCAGGTTCGCTACCATCCAGGCAATCCGTGCAGGCGTCGCAATCTGTAGTGGGAATGAATCACTCAAGTAAGTTGTCGCATGTCCCACTTCCTCGGCGGTCGGCTCTTCCGCAATGATGCGGTCCAAGTGCTCAAAAAGCCCGCTCATCGCTTGGTCCGTGACGGGTGTGCGGACGGACGCCATGGCGACGAAGGGAGCCACGCCGACGCGCTCTCCGACATCGCTGTATGCGCCGTACGTCAGGCTTCGCTGCTCGCGTAGGTCCATGAAGAGCCGCGATGCCGCGCTTCCACCGAGAACCTGGTTTGCCACGTCGAGGGGAACGAAGTCTTCGTCGCTGCGCGCGATGGCCAAGTTGGAGATGAGAATTGTGGACTGAGCCGAGCCAACGCGGTCAACAATGATGATCTCTCGTTCGCTGCGTGTGGGCAGCTCCGGAAGCGCGCGGGCGCGCACGGTGCGCCGAGACCAGCTCGTGAATGCGCGAGTGGCCGAAGCTTGAACGGCGTCGGCGTCGACGGCGCCCACCACGACGAGGAACGCATTGTTCGGCACCATGTTTGAACGGTGCCAACGCACAAGATCGGCGCGTCGAATCCGTCGAAGGGACGCTTCGTCCGTGTCCACCGTGCCGTACGGGTGGTTTGCGCCATAAAGACGCCGATTGAGCTCGCGTCGAGCGAGCCACCGAGGCTGGCGGCTCGAAAGCGCGAGCCTGTCGTTTTCACGTCGCTTCAGCTTCTCGAGTTCGTCGTTGCTAAACGCTGGCTCCGTGACGAGCTCCGCAAGAATGTCGAGGGCTTCATCGAGCTGATCGCTGAGCGCCCGAAACACCAAGTGGACATTCTCCTCATCCGCGCCAACGCTGAGATCCGCGCCGAGAAACTCGATGCGTTCCGCAATCTCCGCGCTGCTGTGCTGACGTGTTCCTTCGCGAAGCATCTCCGCTACCAGGTTCGACAACCCCGCTCGTCCCGCTGGGTCCGTTTCTGCACCAGAGCGAATCACCAGGCGCATATGAACCGCGGGCAAGTTGCCGGACGTGACCGTGTTCACCTCGAGGCCGTTCGCTAGAACGACCCGCGTGATCGCGGGAAACGAAATGTCGCGCGCCGGACCCGAAGGAGGCGCAGGGATCGGAGCGACTTCAGCCGCCGGCGATGCAGTGACTTCTGGAGTCGGCGGCGGGAGCTCGTCCGAAGAAACAACGGTCTGTGTTCCGCCACAACCAAGTCCGAGGGCAAGCGCGATAACTGTAAGCTGCTTCATTACTCTGCTCCTTCACGGGGCGCTGGAACCACATCGAGGACGGTACGGCCTGACGCCGCAAAGTAGCGTCCCGCCACCCGTTGAATGTCCTCGCGCGTGACTGCCTGGTAGAGAGCAAGTTCCGTACGAAGAAGCGTCGCATCCCCGAAGTACATCTCGTACTCAGCGAGTTGCTGGGCGCGAGACAGGTTCGATTCAAGACCAAAGACAAAGTACGCCGCGACTCGGTTGTGAACTTTTTGTAGTTCGCGCGCCGTGATGCCTTCACGCGCTACGCGCTCGAGCGCTTCGTAGATAACGGTTCGCGCTTCTTCCGGTTCATGGCCATCCGACATCAGGCCGAAAAAGCTAAAGAGGTCAGGCCCGCGCCGGTCGTCGGTGCTGACGTAGATCTCTTGGCAGATCTCCTGCTCCTTAACCAACGTCTGATAAAGCCGGCTCGAGTCACCGTCTCCAAGAACCATCGTCAGTAGCTCGAGGGCGTAGTGGTCTGCCTCGCGGTTCGGCGGGATGTGATAGGCGACGTGGAATGCTGGTGCTTGCGCCAGTGGGTCCGGCATCACTTCGATGCGCTCAGCGGTCTGAGGCGTTAGAGCCGGCGGCTCGTACGCGGGGATCGGGCCCTGGGCAATGTCACCAAAGTACTGATTCACCAGTGCCATGGCCTCGGCGGGTTCAAAGTCACCGACGATGCTCAGCACAGCGTTGTTCGGCTTGTAGTAGGTGTCGAAGAACTCCTGCACCGCCGCAAGAGGCGCATTGTCCAGGTCGCGCATGTCACCGATGGTGGAGTGGGCGTATGGAAAGAAGTCGCCGTACGCGAGCTCGTTGATGCGCAAGTGCGACAGCGCGTAAGGGCGGTCCTCATACGACTGCCGGCGCTCTTCCTTCACCACATCGCGCTGGTTTTCAAAGTTCTCCGCCGTCACATTCAGGGAGCGAAGCCGGTCCGACTCCAGCCACAGTCCAAGCGCGAGTTCATTGCTTGGGAGCGTCTCGTAGTAGTTCGTTCGGTCGAACCACGTGGTCCCATTCGCCTGACCGCCGCGGTTGCGTATGTAGACAAAGTGCTCGCCTTTGCCCACGTTAGCGGACCCCTGAAACATCATATGCTCGAAGAGATGTGCAAAACCTGAGCGACCCACTTCTTCGTTGCGTGAGCCCACGTCGTAGTAGATGGCGACGGCCACCGTCGGAACGCTTCGTTCCACGCTGAGGACAACACGCAGGCCATTGGGCAACGTGTGTCTTTCAACGGGCAGCTGAGCCAATGGGGACGCTTGCTCCGAGGTCGCGGGGGTGGCTGTGGATGGCGCAGGGGCCGCTTGGTCCGCCGAAGCGTGTTCCGTGAACGGGAAAAGCTGGGTGACGCCTAAGCCCACCACCAGCACGAGTGAAATGCCGAGTAAACGCATGCCGCTCCCTACCATGACAGAGCCCTTCGGGTCACCCGACGTTGACCCAGCTTTGGCTCGAACCCAGACTCTTTCCTATGAGCGCTGCGATTCTCACCATCGGTACCGAACTAACCCGCGGCGAACTCGTCGATTCTAACTCGGCCTGGCTCAGCGATCGACTCACGGGCCAAGGTATGGAGGTTCTCGAGCATATCAGCGTCGATGATGTCCCCGATCGCATCGCCGCCACGCTCCGGCGACTGTCTTTAGTGCACACCTGGGTCTTTGTGACAGGGGGCCTGGGCCCCACCACAGACGATCTCAGCGCGCTCTCCGCGGCTCGTGCCATGGGCGTCGAAGTCTCACGTCGACCTGAGCTCATCGCCCATCTCGAAGCGCTCTATTCAAACCGCGGACGTTCCCTCACTGAAGTCAGTCGTAAGCAAGCCGACCTGCCCCTCGGCGCCGACGTCCTCGATAACCCCATTGGGACGGCCCCCGGCTTCAGCATCGTCCTCGCCAAGTGCCGATTCTTTTTCATGCCCGGCGTTCCTCGCGAGATGAAAGCCATCTTTCAGAATGTGCTTTCAACACTGCCAGCCCAGGGCGGACGAACCCAAACTCATCTCCGCACCTACGGGCTTCCGGAGTCCGAACTTGGGGAGCGCCTCCACGACATCGAGACCCTTTTTCCAGGAGTCACACTCGGCTATCGCGCTTCGTTTCCAGAGGTTGAGGTCAAGGTGCTGGCCGACGCTCCGACCGACACCGAAGCCCAGGCGCTCGCGGCACGTGCTTCATCACTCGTCTCGGAACGACTTGGCGCATTCATTTATGGGGGCCGCGAAGACAGCCTCGCCGGCGTGACCGGCGCCGCCCTCCGCGAAGCCGGATTGACCCTAGCCCTCGCCGAGTCCTGTACCGGCGGCGGGCTCGCGTCCCTCCTCACCGACGTCCCAGGAAGCTCCTCCTTCTTCTTGCTCGGCGCTGTCACGTACGCGAACTCCGCAAAGAGCGACATCTTAGGCGTCGCTCCAGCACTCATTGAGGCACATGGAGCTGTGAGTGAAGAGGTCGCCCTAGCCATGGCTCAGGGCGTCATGGGACGAGCTAGCAGCGACCTCGCTATCTCCGTCACAGGCATCGCAGGGCCCGGCGGCGGTAGTGAGCACAAGCCCGTTGGAACAGTGTGGTTTGGGGCCTGCCGAGGCGAAGATCACAATACGATCTGCGTTCGCTTTCACGGCGACCGCTCTCGCGTCCGGCGGGGGGCTGCGTTTTTCGCTCTCAATGCCCTCAAGAACATGGCCCAAGGCCTTGATTCCAAAACGTTTTTCACGGTCGGCTGATTTTTCGAAGGCCTGTAGCACCGGACTTTTTTGACCTCCCCAGGCGATTTCTTCCGCTGAGTGTCACACCCCCTTGCGATGGTCTTTTTGCACTCGGAGCTTGCAGACCGAGATGACAGAATCTATACAAACGTTCAGTTGCCTCGCGGCATATGTTCAGTAGCCGCCGCGGGAAGAAAGAGAGAAATACAGATGGCTTCCGATTCCAACCGTGAAAAAGCACTCGCCCTCGCATTGGGCTCCATTGAAAAAGCCTACGGCAAGGGCTCCATCATGAAGCTCGGCGAAGCAGGCGCTCGTGTTGAGACCGACATCATTCCAACGGGCACACCCTCCCTCGACCTTGCCCTTGGCGTCGGCGGATACGCCCGTGGTCGCATCGTCGAAATCTACGGCCCAGAGTCCAGCGGTAAGACGACGTTGACGCTCCATGCCATCGCCGAGGCTCAAAAAGCCGGCGGAGTCGCTGCGTTCATCGACGCGGAGCACGCTCTAGACCCAACCTATGCACGCAAACTTGGTGTCAATGTTGACGAGCTTCTCGTCAGCCAGCCAGACCACGGCGAGCAGGCTCTCGAAATCGCTGACACGCTCGTTCGAAGTGGCGCCGTCGATATTATTGTCATCGACTCCGTCGCGGCTCTCGTGCCGAAGGCAGAGATCGAAGGTGAGATGGGCGACACGCATGTGGGTCTCCAGGCACGCCTCATGAGCCAAGCTCTTCGTAAGCTCACCGGCTCCGTCCATAAGAGCAACACTACGCTCTTCTTCATCAACCAGATCCGCATGAAGATCGGCGTGATGTTCGGCAGCCCCGAGACCACCTCCGGCGGCAACGCGCTCAAGTTCTACGCATCCCAGCGTCTCGATATTCGACGCATCGGAACCATTAAGATCGGCGACAAAGCCATTGGTAACCGCACGCGCGTCAAGATCGTCAAAAACAAGATGGCACCTCCGTTCCAGCTTTGTGAGTTCGACATTCTTTTCGGGCGCGGCATTAGCCGCAGCGGCGACGTCCTCGACCTTGCCGTCGACGGCGGCATCGTGGACAAGGCCGGCGCCTGGTACAGCTACAACGGCGACCGCCTCGGCCAGGGCCGAGACAACACACGCAACTTCCTTGAGGAAAACCTCGAGCTCCTAAAGGAGATCGAACACAAGATCCTCGCCAAGAATGGTCTTCTCCGTGGCGAAGCCGCCAAGGAAGCGGCAGCTGCTGCCGCCAAGAAGGGCGCATCCGCCAAGAGCGAAGAAGCCAAGGCGAATGGTGCCGAGACAAAGGCGGCAGAGGCCAATAGCTCGAAGAGCAACAGTAAGGCCAAACGCCCAAGGGCTTAGAGCCACCAAGAGTTCCGGGCGTTGTTCTGTCAGAACCTTCGATGGGGGATGGCACGACGTCCGAGGTGTGGGCCCGCCCACACAAAAAACCTCAAGTTCGATCGATAGAGGGGCGCCTTCGCCCGGAAC
>JBLHKB010000245.1:0-9640 GCA_047619315.1 Polyangiales bacterium | reverse complement strand
CACCGACGACGCACTTCTTTGGCATCGTTTCACCACGCGTGATTCACGCTGGGGCGGACGGCGGCTTTTTGCGGGAACCGGCCGCGGGCTTGGCGGCAGCGGCAGCATCAACGCGATGGTGTACACTCGCGGCGCAGCCCTCGACTACGAAGAGTGGCCCGAAGGCTGGCGTTGGGACGACGTCGCTCCTGTTTTCGATGCCCTCGAAGACAAGCTCCAGCCAGGCCCAAAGCCCCCGACGGAGTGGAGCGAAGCGGCGGTTCACGCGGCGGAGCAGAGCAGCTTCAGGCGCTCCGAGAACCTCAACGACGGCGACCTAAGTGGCGTGCTTGGCTACGAAGCCATGAGCTCGCGCGACGGCGAACGCCGCAGCAGCTACGTCGCGTTTCTACGCGGGCTTCGCGACAAGGTCACCATCGAAACCGGCGCGTTGGTGGACCGTTTGGCGTTTGAGGGCACCCGTTGTCACGGCGTGCACTACCAGCGAAAGAACGAAGCGCACCTCGCCACAGCGGACGAAGTCGTGCTGTGCGCGGGGACCCTCGCGACGCCCGCGATTCTGCAGCGCTCCGGCGTGGGCCCAGCAGGAATGCTTCAGTCCCTCGGTATCAAACCCGTCCTCGACCATCCATCCATTGGCGAGAACCTGCACGACCACCCCAACGTGCAGCTCTTCTTTCGCGGCAAGCGCGAGGTCGACTGCCACTACCCGCAGCTCTATGGATTTCATCGCGCCAGGCCGGAGTCGTCGCTTCCAAAGGGCCAGTCGGACACTTGCTATGTGTTCTATCCAGCGCGCTCCAGCCTACGCGAAGGCATGATGCGCATCGTCCCAACCATGGTGATGCCCGAGTCCGCGTACCGCATGGACTCCGCACGACAGGCGCTCATGCGCGGCATTGGACGCGGCTTTCGCGCGGAGAGCGTTAAGCGTTTCGTCGAGAAGCTGTGGGGCATCGTCGTCATTCTCGGCAAACCGGAGAGTCGCGGAAACCTCCGCATCACCTCAAAGGATCCAGGAGTGCTCCCGCGCGTCGACCCTGGTTACTTACGCAACGCAAACGACCTTGAAACCTTGGTCCGCGGAGTCGAACTCGCACGCCGCACCGCCGGCGCCGAGGCGCTCTCAGAGTACCAAGGTGGCGAACTCTTTCCAGGGCCTTTGGGCCGCTCCAAGAAAGCCGTGGAGAGCTGGGTTCGGTCCAATATGATGACCACCTATCACTACGCGGGCACCTGCCGCATGGGTCACGACTCCCGCGCGCCCGTCGACGCAGACACGCTCCGCGTTCGCGGGATCGAAGGTCTTCGCGTCGCCGACGCATCGCTCATGCCCGTCACGCCAGTCGCCGCATTGAACGCGCCGAGCATGATGATCGGCCTCCGAGCCGCCGCGATGATGCGGAAGTAGGGGAACTTCCATCCACATGCGTTGTCGGGTGGGTACGCTCTTCCACAAGGCTATCTCATGCGCACCTCACTCATCCTTCTCCTCGCCGGCTGCTCCTGCGGTCAGCGTCCCGCGACCACAGAAACACCCACCAGCGCGGCGGTCGAAACCCCTCAGCCCGACTACGAGGTTCACGAGTGGGGGCTCATCAACGTCGCAGAGGAAGGCACCGAACTCGCCGCCGGCCCGGGCCAATTGGCCACCATCCAGGCCCTCGGTCTTCAAGGCTATGGGAAGCCTGTCCTCTACTTTCACCTCGCCGAAGACTCACCAAGCTTCGACGTGCGGGTTGACGTAAACCTACGGAGCTTCCTGCTCGGCGAGCACTACCCGCTCTCCGAGGGTTCAGGCCGAAGCGTTCACTGGGAAGGCCGCTTAGAGCGAGGCCCATGCACCCTCGAGCGCACGTACCCCACGGCGGAGGAGTGCCCGGTGACTCAGGATGGCTATTGCGAGGCTGCTGAGCTGGCGTCGTATGAAACCAGCGATCACTCGTGTTTCCATATCGGCGATGCCGAGTGGCCGCTCCTCTTCTACCGAGGCGCCCCCGATGAGGACCGCCCAACGCTCCCTTTGACGCTCAACATCGATGCCGCGCGCGCCACCGCGCAGCGCACGGGAAGCGCCAGCGAAACCATCGGCAAGGTCTGGTACATGGTGGACCAAGAAGTTCGAGCCCTCGTCGATTGGCCCGCACCCGGCGAGACCATCACTCTTGAAGGCAACGCGCCTTCGGACCCGCGTGCACAGATGCACGCCGAACTTATCGAGCACGGCCTCACCGAAGAAGAAGCCCGCGCCTTCGGGCGAGCTTGGTACGACGAACTCTTTGGAGCTGAGCTCGGTGGCGAAGGCCTTGGACTGCAAGGAACTGGCCGTGGAGGCGGCGGCACCGGTGGAGGCACCATCGGCCTAGGCAACGCCGAGAACACGGGCGGGCAAGGCGGTCTCCTAGGCATTCCATCCCCCGTGCATCGCCTCGTCTACTGGCTCCCCGCCACGGACCACGACGCGATGGCGGAGCTCCAATTCACGCCGGCGCCAAACGCTGTTCATCGCGCTACGTTGGTCCGGGACCGCGCCGGCTCTGAGTAGAACTGGTTTCGACGATGTTTCTTTCGACTGGGTGTTGACAGTCATCTGTAACAACACATATTACGAATCAAGATGAGCTTCGGAATCGGACTACATGCGATGGTCGCCCTCGCATACAACGAAGGGCAACGACTTCCTTCGTCGGCGCTCGCCAAGAGCATCGGCGCCAACGCCGTGACGGTGCGTCGCATTCTTGCGCAGCTTGGATCCGCCGGACTCGTCGACACCGTTTCAGGGCCTGGCGGCGGCACCTGTCTTGCGCGGCCTGCCGCCAAGATCACGGCGTACGACGTCTATGAGGCCATCGGTGAGCCCCCTTTTGTCACTGGGCACTCCAAAGACCCACAGAAGATCTGCATCGTCTCCGAGTGTATGCCCTCGATCTTCGAGCGCCTTGAGAACGAAGTCGCGGAGAAAGCGCTCCCGGTCCTCCGCAAGACCACGCTTCAGTCGTTAGTCGACCAACAAGTACGCTGAGCTCTATGCCCAAGTCTTTCTCGGACAACATTTCGAACAATTTGTAACATCACACACTACAGAAAAGAAGAACATGACTCATTCCAACAAGACCTATCTCATCACCGGCGGAACCAGTGGCATCGGAGCCGCAACCGTCGCTCTCCTTGCAGAAAAAGGGGCGCACATCATCGCGACGGGACGAAACCCCAAGACACTTGAAAAGGCCCAGGCTTCCGCGCCCGTGAACACCGAAATCATTGCGTCGGACGCGGGAAAACTTGAAGACATCCGTTCCCTCGCAGCACACATCAAGACCAAGTACGGCACCCTCGATGGTGTGGTGCTGAACGCAGGAATCGCGTCCTTCAAGCCCCTGGATGCCTGGGACGAAGAGAGCTTCGACCAGCTCTTTGCCGTGAACGTCAAAGGTCCCTTCTTCCTCCTCCAGCAGCTCAAGCCGCTGCTCAACAAGGGTGCGTCCGTCGTCTTCAACACGTCCATCGTCCATGAGGTCGGAATGGGGGGCGCGGCTCCCTACGGCGCCACCAAGGGTGCCCTCCGCTCCATAGTCCGCTCGCTCTCCGTGGAGCTGGCGAGCGACGGGATTCGCGTCAACTCCGTGGCTCCTGGGCCTATCGAAACGCCCATCTACGACAAGCTCGGGATGCCGGCGGCGGAGCAAGAGGGCTTCGCTGCGCACATGGCGAGCCGCATTCCCCTCGGCCGCTTTGGCGCGGCGGCAGACATCGCCCACGCCTTCTCGTTCCTGCTCTCGAGCGAGTCCGGCTTCATCACCGGCGAAGAGTTGAGTGTCGACGGAGGCATTCGTAACAACGTGATGTAATGGCGAGACGCGGTTCCGTACGGGCTTGCTCCCGTACGGAACTCACTTCTGGTTTCTAGACTTCTCGCCGAACGACATCAGCAACGTACTATTTTTCTGGGCCGCCGACGCTCTGACACACCCGTGTGGATCCATAGGGGTCTGCCCATGAAATACGTCTCACTCGAAACCGCCGCGACTCGCATCCGCGAAACGCATCGTCAAAACCAGCGCAAAACATCGCCCTATTTCTTCGTTTGTGGGGCTGGCATTTCCGTCCCTTCAGTTCCTTTGGCGCACGTCATTGAAGCCGAATGCCGGACCCGCGCGCTGCGACTTGGAACCCCGAAAGGATCGGCCCCGGATGATGCTGGCGGCGCGTATTCCTACTGGCTTGAGGAAGCCTGGCCGGACCCTGACCAACGACGCGCCTACTTTCGCGCAAAGATCGAAGGCAGGCCCCTGACGGACGCGAACCTTCGATTGGCCCATCTCATTGGCAGCGGCGCTCTCACGAACTTGGTCGTGACGTCCAACTTTGACGACTTTCTACGACGAGGCCTAGAGCTCTTCGGCTACCCGCATGTGGTGTGTGACCACCCCGCCACGAGCGCGCGCATCGACCTGGCTTCCGACGACAAGCAGGTGGTCCATGTCCATGGAACCTACTGGTTTTATGATCTCGTTAACACCGGCCAAGAGATCGCGGAACGAGCACGTGGTATGCGTGGCGGAACAGGCATGAGCGATCTTCTGGTGGACGCTCTTCGCTCGCGAGCGCCCCTCGTCGTCGGCTACTCCGGCTGGGAACAAGATGTGATCATGCAGGCCCTACGGCAGCGCTTGCAAAGTGGCCTGCGCCATCAGCTCTACTGGTTCTTGTACAACGAGCACTCGGGTCATGATTTGCCCGGGTGGCTGCGTGACCACCCGAACGTGCGCTTTGTAGTCGACGAGCGAACCCTCCCGGCGGAACGCGTATTCGAAGCGCTTCTGCGCGCGTTTCGTGTTGCAGCGCCGGCGCTCACGAGAGATCCACTTCGCTTCTTTGCGGAACGCCTTCGAGCAACTGCGCCACAGCGCCCAGTAAACGCCGACCCTGACCTCTACTACTTTGACGAAGTGATTCGCCGGGTCGCCTCCGCCGCAGAGGGCGCGGTGAAGACCCCCGCGGACCTCGACCGGATTCGAAACGCAGTGCGACGTGGACGTTTCGACGAAGCGGCGAGCTATGCACGGCACGCAAGCCGATCTTACTTGGGCAAACCCGAGCAAGTGCGCCTCGCCGATGCTCTATGGCCCGCGGTCGTTCGGGGAGGCCGCGATCCACGTCGTGACCTGCGCATCATCGCGGTCTTTCTCGCGCTCGTAGACAGCGCCGGAATGGGCCCGAAGTCCGTGCCGCCTGGACGCGTTGCGGCGGCACTCATCGCGCGTGTCTCGGCCTACCAACGTCTTTCTGAGTTTCAGCGCGCTGCTCACGCCGCGGACGCCGCCTTGGAGCAGATCAGCGCCTATCGGATGCCGCGGGCCGTCGAGCGCCTTCGCCGTCTCAAAGAACGCGCGCGTCGCCATGCCTGCGCCAGCGCTGGGTAGAGGGTGAGGGAGGAACCCGCCGCTTGACCCGCTTCCATCGCGGGCGCAGTCTCGCGGTTCATGAGTCCAAACGCGCTCGCCCGACGCCTAAATCGAAGCACTCCGCGCCAAGGCGCCCTTCGCTTCGTCGCGGAAGAAAACCTCGGCCCCGGAGCTCCACTCAGACGGTGGCAGCTAGCAAATGGGCTCACGATTCTGACGCTGGAGGACAAAAGCGCACCGGTGGTCGGCTTTCAGACATGGCTCCGCGTGGGAAGCCGTGACGAGATCGGTGGCAAGACAGGCCTCGCTCACTTCTTTGAGCACCTCATGTTCTTGGCGACGACGAACCACGAAGCAGGGGCCATCGACGAGCTCTTTGAAGGTGCGGGCGCGGAACACAACGCTGGCACCAGCACGGACTGGACGCAGTACTACGAGAACATGCCGGCTAAGAAGCTCGAGCTTGCCGTCTCTCTTGAGTCCGACCGCTTGGCCAACCTCGATTTCCAGGTCGAAGCAATGGAAGCCGAACGCGAAGCTGTGCTCAGTGAACGTCGCAACTACATCGACGACGACGTGGAAGGCAAAGCCAACGAAGTGCTGTACCAGCGCGCCTTCAAGAAGCACGGCTACGGTCATCCAACGCTCGGCTGGGCGCGTGATATTCGCGCCTACACCATGGCGGAGTGTCGCGCGTTCTACCGTAAGTACTACGCGCCGAATAACGCCACGCTCGTCGTCGTCGGCGCCATCGACGAAGCCGAAACTCTCGGACTCATCCAGTCTTACTACGGCCCTCTCAAAGCTTCCCGGATCGCCAAACGACAGGTGATCACGGAGCCCCCTCAACGACGTGAGCGCCTCTCGCAGATCGCCCTCCCCGCGAGCACTGAGAAGCTATCCATTGGCTATCGCGCGCCAAGCTTTGGCCATCCGGACTGGCCCACGCTTTCCGTGCTCGGCGACATTCTCTTCGGCGGCCGAAGCGCGCGCGTCTACAAGGACCTGGTCCTTGAGCGCGAGTGGGTGTCTCAGCTCTACGGTTCGCTGCCGCCATTTGAGGAACCGGGACTCTACGAAGTCTGGGCGGGAATGCGCTCCGGAAAGAAGGCCGAGCAAGCCCTCGCGCGAATCGACGCAGCCGTCGCCGATGTACAGAAGAACTCGGTCTCCGACACTGAGCTTGAGCAAGCCAAAGCGCGCGCAGAGCTCTCACTCTTACTCTCCATGGAGTCCATCAGCGGCAAGGCAGAGCAGATCGGCTTCGACGAGCTAGTTCTCTCGAACCCCGCCGCCTCCGCCGCGCGCATCGAAGCGTACCGACAGGTGACCCAGGAAGATATTCGGCGTGTGGCCAAGACGTATTTCGATGCGCACCGCCGAACCACCGTCATTGTGGTGCCAGACTCATGAGCGCTCGCTTTACAACAACACCAGGCGGCTTCCCCCTGGTCCACGAATCGAATTTCAGTCTTCCGCTCGTCGACTTCGCCATCATATGGCGCGCGGGATCACTCGGTGATGCCGCCGGCGCTGAGGGTGGTGCCAGGCTTCTAGCGAGGCTCTTGCGCCGAGGAACACGAGCGCTGAAGGCCGATGCCGTCGACGAACGCATCGCCCTTCTGGGTGGACGCATGAGCGTTTCGGCCAGTCGTGAAGCCCTGCGTGTTCAATGTACGGTTCTGGAACGAAACCTCGAACCCTTCTTGGAGCTCGTCGCGAGCCTCGTGGTAGAGCCGGCATTGCGCGACGCCGACTTCCGGCGCGCAAAACGGCGCATCGTGGCAGAGATCGAGGACGCCGAAGACGACGACTCGACCATCGCTTCCAATCACCTTCGCAACCATCTCTTTGGCGAACACCCGTATGGGCGCGCCATCGGTGGGACGAAGGCGAGCCTACGCCGCATCACTCGTTCGTCACTCGTCGAAGCCCACCAGAAAAAGCTCGTTCGAAGCCAGCTCCTGTTCGCGGTAGCCGGCGCCACGAAGACGAAGACCTTCTCCGCGCTCATCGACCGCTACTTCGGCGGCTTGCCCAAGGGTCGGTCGAGTGGCTTTCGCGTTCCGGCGACGAAAGCCGTCGCAGGTCGGCGAGTTCGTATCATTCACCGTCCAGGTCGCTCACAGACTCAACTCGCCATCGCGTGTTTGAGCGCGAAGCGAAGTGACCCCCAGCTGGCTGAACTTGTGCTCGGGGACTGCGTCTTCGGCGGCCTCTACTCATCACGTTTGATGCAGGCTGTTCGTGGAGACAAAGGCTGGAGCTATGGCGCCTACACGTCACTGCGCGTGTCCGCGCAGCGCGACGCTTGGTCGCTTTGGACTCACCCCGCGGCAGAGAATGCCGCAGCTTGTGCTGCACTCGAGCTCGATCTCATCGACCAATACCTCGACGAAGGGCCCAGCGCTGCAGAAGTGCGCCTCGCGAAGAGCTACCTCATCGGCAGCCGCTGCCTTGAAGAAGACACCGCTGCGAAGCGCGTCGAGCTCGCCCTCGACGCCGTGTTTGTCGGGCGAGACCCGAACTTCCCGCGCGGTTTTCCGAAACGCGTTCGTGCCGTGAAGCGAGCCAACATCACGGACGTCATACGTCGACGGTTTAGCGCCGACGCACTCAGCATCATCGCTGTGGGTGACGCCGAGGTTCTACGGCCTCAGTTCGAAGCGCTTCCCGGCGTGAGCGAAGTAGACGTCGCCCGCATCCGGCTCTAGCGCGACTACTCCGGCAACGTCCACCAACGCTCGAGGGGGATGTCGTTTGTACGCGGAACACCTTCCGTGTTCAGTAGGGGCACACGAATCTCAAGCTCTCCGGCCGCGTTCGTTGAACATAGTTCCGGGCTCCGCGGACAGTCGCCCGTCGGCTCAAGCGTCTGCTCGAGAACGTAGTCTTCACCTGCGTCGACATCGCCGTCATCGTTTCGATCGATGAAAACCGTCACGAATACGTCTTCGCTGTCGCTCAGAACGCCCGCCATCACGATTGCGGCCTGTTCCTCATCCGTGGGGATTGGAGCCCCGCCAATGCTGTCGCGCTGAAACGTCCAGCGAGCACGACGGAAGAACGCTCGTGTGACGCCCTCCACCCCGCCCAAGGGCGTCGCGCGGATGACACGAACTTCGACGGTGTGGAGCCACTCACTCTCTTCACCAGGCTCTGCCACCACGCGAAGAGTGAGCGGCAGAGGGCGCGCTTCTTCGAGCTCTAGGAAGTCGACGTTGTGGACGAAGGGAATCCCCGTCGCCGAACACAGATGGGGTTCGATCCAGCTGTGGTCCAAGTCCGGTATGTCCAATTCGCCATTACGGTTGAGGTCCGCAAAGAACTCCAAAGAGAGGGGGCGGACATTCTCGTCCAACGCGGGAACACCCACATTAGGCAAGAACACGTCGACATCGGGGCCGGGCAGAGGATCGAAGACGGCAACCGCTTCGCGGGTCCGAGAGGTTCCACTTGGGCCCGTGAGTTCCCGGATCATACGAATCGTGAAGAGCTGGCGGTCGGCGCGCTGCTGGGTGACTGTCTCTCGTGCGTGAATCACAAAGTTGCGAAGAGGCAAGTTGAGATCGCACGCCGGGTCCTCCACAAAGTCATCCACATCACGAATAGCAAGACAGCCGCCCATAACGATGGACATAACTACTACAAGTGTTCGCAACATTAGAACGACCCTTCAAGTGAAAGTTCACAACCGTCGGCGCCACACGCCACGCTCGGACGGGCGCTCAAGTCTGCGCTTCGGTCCGGCAAGACAAGAATGAGGATGACACCGGTCAACGCGACAGCGGCTCCTCCGTAGAGCAACGCATCGGTGGCTCTTTGCGCACGTAGAAGCGTCGCTCGACGCCCCTCGATGTCGATGCTTCGATTGCAAAATCCGCCCGGGCAGTCTGCTTCAAGAGCATCGTAACGGCTGTTGGCGATAAGTCCGACACCCCCGCCAGCAAGGACCATCGCGATGCCCGTCGCCCCAACGACGTAACCCGTTGGGTTGATGCGCGTGGTGGCCCGAACCGCGGCGTTCGCGCGCTCTCGCTCCGACGTTGCCCGCTCTCTCTCCGTTGCAGCCTCACCTTCGAGACGTTCCCGTTCGGCGTGTTCGTCCGCTTCGCTTTCCGCCAGGGTTTCCTGCATCGCCGTGAGACGGTTCGTCAGCTGCTCATGCTCCGCATTCTCCGGTGACTCATCCAAATACCTGGCAAGGCAGCGCGCGGCATCAGCCAGCAGACCCG
>JBLHKB010000244.1:0-9705 GCA_047619315.1 Polyangiales bacterium | reverse complement strand
AGACTTCGAACGCGGGCGCTCATCGCCCCCGCCCAAAACTCAAGGTCGCCGCGAGGACGTCGGTTTCGATACACGTTGACGGCGATGGCCACGCCGTCGGGGCTTGAGACGCGCAGGTCGTGGCGGCCGTCGACACGGGCAAAGCCACCAGGGGTTTGAAGAGAGGGACCGCAGGCGGCCAGGACCAAAAGAGCAAGCGTAGGGATGAGGCGCGTCATGATCAGTTCTCCAAGTTTAGAAGGCCGTCGAGGCCGGTTTGATTCAGCCACTCGATGGGCAGTCGGACAGTTTGCGGCTCCACGCGTGGGGGCGGAGGTGGCGGCCCCTCGTTCGGCGCCGGCGCCGCTCGTTCGGAGATGCTGAGCGTGACCGTCGACCACGCCGCTTGGGAGCCTAGGAAACGCAGTCGACCTCGCGCTTGATCGATCTCTGAGACGATGCGCCCGAGCTCAGCCTCGATACGTAGAACCTCGTCGAGGGTATCGGTTCGCTCGAGGAGAGCACGCATGCGTGCCAGGAGTGTGGTGAGGCTCTCAATTCGCACTTCGAGGTCGTGGTATTCCTCGGAGACGTCCTGAACCTGAACGCTGCGCGAGCTGACCTCGCCCTGCTGTTCAAAGATGGCGAAGATCTGGTGAAAGCGGTCCGAAGGCACCCGGACCACGAGGGTCTGCGCGTTGCGCGTCGACAGGTACCCGCCTTGCTGAAGCGTCGCAGCAAGAAGCCTGTCGATGGCCTCGTTCCCCAACCCGTGATCGACGACGATGCCTAGCTGAGCAGTGTAGATCAAACGAGGACGCTGCTGCGAGGGGACGGGCAGCACGCTCGCCTGGTCCGCCTCGATGACAGGACGATTGGACGCCTGCAGCGAGTGCCCAGGCGATGGGTCTGGGAGCGGAGTGGCCATTTCCTCAGCCATCCCTTGCGCCATGTCCATGGGTTCGCCGGCAGCCTCCATATTCATGGCGCTCATCGGCGCGTAGCTCCCTCCACAGCCAGCAAAAACAACAATCAACATCCAGGGCGTAAGTCTCATAAGGTCTCCTTGGCCCCTCATCGCGGAAGGAAGACCCGACTTACACCTCGTCGCCGTTTTGTTTCTAGTCGCGCTGAAGGGCTCCGTAGGCCGCCAGCCGAACGATGCGTTCCTGAAGGGCCGCATCCGCGATGAGGTTGCTCTCCTCACGAAGGTCCACGCTTAGGTCGTAGAGTTCTTCCGTCCCGTCCTCGAAATGAATGAGCTTGTAGCGCACGTCGCGCACGGCCCAGCCGGTGACGGCGTCGCTGACAAACTCGGTGTAGTTGAACTCGCGTGTACCCGCGTCTTCGCGACTTAGGACCTCCGAAAAGCTCTCACCATCGAGGGGCAAGGCGGCGGACACACCCAAGATGTGGAGCAACGTCGGAAAGAGATCGACGGTGTGGACCAACGCGGCGTCACGAACGCCTTGTCGCGATACGCCCGCACCGGAGACGACGAGGGGGACGCGTACGCCGCCTTCGTAGAGTGTGTTCTTGGCCCGAGCCGAGTCAAAGACGTTGGCGTCGACGGCGAGCGAAGGGGTGCCGTTGTCGCCCAAGAAAATGATGAGCGTGTTTTCGCGTGCTTCGCTGGAGAGCGTGTCCAGGAGCCGGCCTATCTCGCGGTCCATGGCCTCGATGGCCGCGAGGTAGTACTGGCGACGATTGTTGCGAATGTCCGCGGGCGTTCCGAGGAGAGTCCGCGTGTGCAGCGACTCCGGCGGCGCATGAAACGGAATATGCGGCGCCACGTAGGCAAGCCACATAAACCAGGGCCCTTCCTGCGCGTCGATCCAATCGATGGCGAGGTCCGTCATCGCGGTGGTGTGGTAGGCGGTCTGAGGCACCTGCTCACCGCCGGTGATGAGGTCCCAATCGAAGTAGTCGTCGATGACGCCCGCAATTGTCCCTGCGTAGTAGCCAGCGCCGGCGATCGCAGGTGCATTCAGGTCCGGGGCGCGGCCTCCTAAGTGCCACTTGCCCACGATGGCTGTCGCATACTCAGGGGCGTGCTCAGCGAGGTATGCGTGGAGCGTTCGAATCGTGGGAGAAAGGACGGCGGGCACAAAATCAACACCGCTATGAACGCCGTGGAGGCCGGAGATGAGAGTTCCTCGCGTCGTCGTGCATGCGGGGGTTGCCCACGCCTCGTCGAACACGATGCCCGTGGCTGCGAGTGAGTCCAGAACGGGCGTGTTCGGGGCATCGGCGCTGACGTCGTATTGCGCCGACGAGTCGAGGCCGAGGTCATCGGCGATGATGAGAAGTATGTTGGGGCCGTCGCTGACCTGAGCGGCGTCAACGGCGCTATCCGTCGTTGCGTCGAGGGTCGAAGCGTCGGTCTGAGGGCGAGCATCCTCGGCGGCGTCGAGGGCCGCGTCGAGGGCCGCGTCGATGTCCGCGTCGTTGTCTCCGCATGCCGCCGCGAGCAGGCCGATGCTCGCCAAGGCGATGATTCCAAAATACTCAGGCATGCTCAGGGACGACGCTTGTTGAACGATGCGTCGGGGGTGCCGCGGAAGCAGGCGAGAACCCAGGGATAGGTGTCTGTCACGTAGTATCCGTACTGACCTTCCACGACCATTCCATTGCATTCGTCGAGGTCGCCTGATCCCTCAAACGTATAGTCGTCGACAAAGGTCCCATCGTAGAGGCCTCCGGGACCGCCCGCACGTTCGCCGTCTAACAGAACGTACCCACTCGTGGCGGCGCGGATCATCGTGCCGTCATCGAAGTAGGGGCCGTAAATGGGGTAACCGTCTGCGGCAAAGCCGATGACGCCGGAGACCGCCGTTGCCTCGCCGTATAAGGCGAGAGGGTCGCCGTGATAGTGGTAGCGCCCGTCCGGCTGAGTGTGGGCATTGTGTTCGTCGGTGCCGAAGCTGGCCAAGGGGCTCATCGGATCGTACCGGTAGGGCGTAGTCAGGATGCCGCAGCCGATCATGCCACTACCCACCCCAAAGCATCCGGCGGCGAGGAGGTCGAGCACCACGCCGTTGAGCATGACGCCGTCGTAGGAGCTGAGACTGATCGCCGTGCTCGTGTCGGCGGCGACGGGGTTTCGCGGGATGTTCCACGTCGTCTCAAGTTCCATGACATCGCTGGCGCGAAAGTTCGCGCTCTCATCGTTGAAGTCGTGGTTTGGAATCGCGTTGGACGAGAGAGTGCATGCGCTCTCCCCCACTTCGAGATCGACGAACCCATCGAAGTCGCGGGTGTTCTGAATGTCGAGAACAGCCGCCGTTGAGCTTCGCGCGTGCTCGGCGCAGTCACCACTGCGCTCCGCAAAAACGAAGTCGCGAATGTTCTGCCGGCCTGAGGAACCTGCGTCCCTGCCGCTGTCGACGCCGCCGCTGTCTTCACCTCCGCTGTCTTCACCTCCGCCATCCGCGACGGTGATGTCCTCGCTAGCGACGTCCTGCATCGAGCCGTCGACTTGAGGCCCCGTGTCCTCGCCGGAGTCGTCGTCGCCGCAATGGCAAAGTAGACAGAGGGGGATGGAGAGAAGAAGGGAGCGAACGTGCATGAGTGCCTCAAAGTCGGAGTGGGTGATGGGATCACAAGCAAAAACGGAGCCAAGGGACAGGTCCTTTAGAACAAGCGTGCCCAATGCCCCCTTCTGTCGGGAACGGCAAAAGATGCAGGCGGTACTGCAAGAAGCGCAGTTTTGTGCCTTTTCGGGTGCAAACGCGCCACGAAGGACGTCGAGAACCTTCGCGAAGCCCCCAAAACCTGCATTCGGTCCTGATAAGGAAACCCGGACAACCTCCACATGGGGATGTCCATTGCAGCCATTGGCCGCGGTTGGGACGGCACGACCATCGGTGACTTGCGTGGACTCGCCGAGGCGCACGGCTGGGAGGTCTACCCGCTCTTGGCACGCGCACTCCATGGGGACGACGCAGGCTTCTGCGAGCACGGCGAAGAGCTCAACCGGCTCGCCCGAGCGATGCTCGATGAGCTTCCTGTTGGGGCCGAACCTCAGAACCCGCGTCCAGGAGTAGCGGTGCACGGTTGGACCACCTCCAGCCGCTTCATTCGCCCGCGTGAACAGCACTACGTAGGTGCGGAGGACAGCGAAGGCTTCGAGTTCAGCGGCCTCGACTACCTGCTCCTGCACAACCTCTACTACCTGGGCACGCCAGGCGAGTGGGACGGCGGGCCTGGCGAAGGCGTGCCGGAGTGTCCGCCTCCCGGCCCGGATGCTGGGCCAGCGCCAGATGCGGGAACGCCGTTGGACGCGGGCCAGCGGGACGCGTCCCTCGCCGACGCTTCGACGGCGGACGCGACGGGCGGAGATGTCAGTCCGATGACCGACGACGGCTGCTCGTGTCGTGTCGGAGGACCTTCTCGGACTCCTTGGTTTTGGCTCTCTCTCTCATGGGCGTTCTTCTCGTACGGCGC
This sequence comes from Polyangiales bacterium, assembly GCA_047619315.1. Lineage (GTDB taxonomy): Bacteria > Myxococcota_A > Polyangia > Polyangiales > Houyiibacteriaceae > JBCCRV01. The sequence continues at coordinate 5,280 of JBLHKB010000244.1, read as the reverse complement.
CGAACTCCGTCAACGTGAGAGCGTGGACGGATCCTCCGCCAGCGATATGGCGCACATCGTCCACCTCGGACGTAGAAGACTGGAGCTCCTCGCCTTCGACATCTGGAACTCGAACGAGAATATTGAAGCACTCTACGCAAACCCCAACCGCTAAGCCGTATTCAGTGCACTCTTCGAGGCACCACCGGTGGTCGGAGTCTACGAGTCGACGGACTGGCATCAGTGGTGAAGGAAAACTGACATGGCGAAATTTGGAACGAACATGAAACTGACCGTCGCGAAGCGGTATCGCGACCAGTCACTCCAGGTCTTCACGGAAGCGCTCGGCGCGACGCACAAACAGCTCCTCAACGGCTTCGATATGTTCCTTCTGGAAGACGGCTTCAACATCGGCATCCTCTTTGTCGATGAAGGAGGCATGAGCCCGTCCGACGCCAAGGACAACGGCGTCTGGCTTGAGTTCGCCGTCGAAGACAAAGCCAAAACCGGTGCTGTTCTCAAGACCTGCGGCGTCGAGCCCTTCGACTACGCCGGCGACGCGGACAACGAGTACTACCTCTTGCCCGGCGGTCCCGTCTTTCGTCTAAGCGACGCATAGCGACCTGCAGTACGAGGACGTCTCTGCAAGCGGCGACTCCACTCATGCAGTGCCGCGAGACCGGCGCCCAATGGGACTTGCGCGGCGCTACTCTCGCCAGGACGGACGCCTATCTTGGCTAGCCGCCCCTGCCGCTGACCGTCGCGACGAGGACTTAAAAGCAAACGCCCTTGGCAAACACAAGGTCTGCCAAGGGCGAGTGGGTGGAGGCGTAGGGAATCGAACCCTAGTCCGAGAACAATCCAGATCGGCGTCTACGCACATATCCCATAATTTGAATTTTACTTGGTATTGCGCCCATGGGCAGGCTCGCAACCAAGCTATCCGCCCTTTGTCTTATCTCGAAGCCAGGTGGCACTCCTCGAGACCAGTCAGTTCAAATGACGTCTAGGCAAGAACTACTGACAGACTTCTTACTTCAACGACTCTGGGGTTTTTAGGCCGCGAGAGCGAGTGCGTTATCGTTAGCACTTATAGGTTCCCACACTTTATACGCTGTTGTGAGCCAGCGGATACGCAACCGATCCTTCTTTGTCCCCGTCGAAACCGATCGCCCCCGAATCGGGTGCGCGCGAAACGGGCTAGTATTTCAACGAACACGGACAGTATGTGTCCGTAGTTAGGGGAGCGCAACGGCTGGCGGAGTGTTCACCGAGGAGGGAACACTTTAACCCAGTCAAACACGCCTATTCTCGCGCTCAGTGCCCTCAGGCGGCAAGACTGAAGACATGACTACGTTCATGCACAGCCTCGGCATTGCGCTCCTCAGCCTCAGCCTCCCCCTCACCTTCACGGCTTGCGCCATCGACGTCCCTGCGACCACCTTCGACGACTGCACGGCGAACGTCCGGATCCCTACGGAGAGAGGGGATGAGTTCGACCGCTTCTACCAGCTCATGGATTTCACAAACGAAGAGCTCAGCCTCCGCATGCGGGTGGCGCTTTCACCTGGCCCATACAACGGCTCCACAGGACTCGCGATCTCCTACAATACTCGCGCACTCACCATCGAATCGGCCGGCGCGCTCTTGTGCATCCGAGACGAGGAGCTGCTCTCGTACGACATCACACACCACAATGACACCGACACTTTCGTCGCCTTGGCCAGCCCTGACGAACGCTACGTGGTCTCCATGGTCTACGACCGCGTCATATCCACCTTCACGGACACGCTCACCATCGAGCATCCCGAAAGTGGCGCTCCGAGCGACGGCCCCTACCCCCTCGTGGAGGCAGGCTGTTCGGTCCACCGCGAAGAAGGGGTCAGCGATTGCACGTACCAGATGCGAGCTCCCTACTGAGGGGCTCGTCTAGACGAGGATCTCGCCGACGTCTGCGTTGCCTTCCCCTAAGAGCGCGCTCGCGGGGACGCCATGCGCAGCGAGCATGGTGTTGTAGAGGTTCTGGGCATCCGTTGTGCCAAGGTCGATGTGACCGGTTCTGAACTTGCCGTTCGCTGGGCTGATCGCGTGGAACACGTTGGCGAGCTCGATCTCGTTCGCTCGGGCTCGGTCGTGGTTGCCACTTCCTGATTCCGTGGCGAAGGTGACCATCGCGTTCTCGAAGATGGTCTTCCCGTTTTCGTCCAGATATTCCGGGTCGTCGAGGGCCTCGGCAAAGTACGCACACTGGCTGACCATGTAGTGCGCATGAGCCTGGGCCGCTTCGCGAGCCCTGCCGCCACTTCCGTAGGCGTGCCAGAATTCGTGGAAGGTTTTGTTCTCGCGGCCATCGATGGAATCCCAGTCGCGGACATCATCGAAGTCATAGATGCGACGACCGTTGTAGTCGTACGCGCCTCGCAGTCGAATGCGTGCGCCCTGGGCCATGTACACCATCGAGCCAAAGCGGAACTGGTCGCACTGAACGCCGAGAGCGAAGGTGTCGACGAGGATGCGCCACGTTCGGTCGAGGTCCTCGACGGTGACGTCTTGGTACTCGAGACCTTCGCTGTTGATGAAGTTCGTCGGCTCCCCAGGAACCATGCAAACGTTCGTCGGGGGCGGCGGCTCTTCCTCGCATTCCGCCGCGAAGATGCGGGATTCGATCTCACGAATCTTCTCAAGGTGAAGCGTGAGCTTGCGACGCGAATCGGCGCCCAGGTTGGAGCGCTCGCCGGTGTAATGCTGGTACTGAGCTACAACAGAGTCGAGAATACTGTGGCGTCTGCGGCAGGCGCGAATCTCTTCGGCGCTAGGGCCGTCGCCACCTGGATCCGGCGGCATGAATGCGCCGAAGAGGTCGTCAAAGAGTCGATTGGCGCGGTGAATGAATGAACTCGCCGGGGAGCCATCCCGGTTCCACGAGCGGATGTCGCGGGAGTTGTGCTCAATCTCGTAGGCGAGACCACCTTGGATGGTGCTGATCATTCCCGGCGGAAGACCGTCAGGGTAAGCGAATCGGCGAAGAGCCTGGTCGAGGCTTGGGCCGCCGGCGCGGTTGAGGTCGTCTTCGACCTGCACGCCTGTGAAACACGTGGTCTCCAAATGCGAGTTCGGAACACGACCGCCGAAACCCGACACCTCGCGGTCGACGTTGCCAAGGCGGAAGTTGATGCCCCGCAGCACGAGGAGCTTGTCGGCGAGGCCCTGAAGAGGCTCCAAAGGACCCGAGAGATCCGCCGGTTGCATGTCGTCAAAGAGGCCAAGCCCAAACGAGCAGTTGAACGCACGGATCGGCGGACCGTCTTGGGCAGCCGCTGAGCGACGGCTCATCTCGCCCAAGAAAGGAAGGCCCACGGCGACGCTGCCTGCGCCAACGAGGAAACTGCGACGGTCGAGAAGAGGTCGCTTTGCATGACGTCGTTTACTCATGGTGCCACTCCTTCGGCGGGCTCGGTGCTGACGCTGCGAAACATGGGGCTGATGGCGACCTGCACAACGAGATCTCTGTAGGTTTGGTCGCTGTCACGGAAGCCGTCACGGATCTGCTCAAGACTGCACGCGTCACCGCGCTGCATCGTGCGGCCAACGGCGTAAGAAGCGATATTGAGGACCATACATTCCTCAACGCGCGCGCTCTCCGCCATCACTTGCCCAAGCTCCTGCGGGCTCCCGTAGGAAGCTTGGACGCCGTTGACGAAGCGGATGAAGCCGTCTTCGGGAATGAAGTTTCCGGCGCTGTCTTCCTCCGCGTAGAGACCAACCGCGTCGTAACGAATCAGGCCCCAGATCATTGGCTCGAAACTGGAATGACAGACGGTGCACTCGGGGTTGTTGACGCGCGCTTCGGAATAATCGCGCTTGCTCTGACCTGGCGAAGGCGGTGGCTGATCGAGACTGATTCCGGCGGGCGGCTCGGGGATCTTAGCGCCGCAGCTCATCTGAGCCGAGAGGGTGAGTCCGCGAAGGACCGTCGAGGCCTCTGCGCCGCCGGACAGAGCCAGGACGCTCCCTTGGGTGAGGAGGCCGCCACGCTCTGGAACATCACTGAGGTCAACAACGCCATTCTCATCCGGCGCTGACAAGCCGTAGAACTCAGCGAGTTCGGCGGTCGCGATGGTGAAGTCGGCATCAAAGATGCTCATGAAGGGGGCGTTGCGCGCCCAGGTCAGTTCATCAAAAAGTCCAAGGGTTTCGGCCTCCATCGCGGCGCCGATCGCCGGGCTCCACGTTGGATGGTGTTCGGCGTTACGTACCTGACTGGAGAGGGAGGTGAGCTCCAACCAGTCGCCAATATATCGGTGTCCTGCCACGACGGCGCCGCTGGTCTCAAAGAGTCGGTCAACCTGAGCGGTGATCTGTTGGCTCGTGCTGAGCTCGCCATCGAACGCGGCCTGCTGAAGGATGGCGTCGGCGGGCTGTCCGCTCACAAGGAACGCAATTCGACGAGCAAGTTCGCCGGGCTCCAAATCACGCGGCGTGCCGTCTCCGAGGTCGGCTTCGAAGTGGTAGAGAAAGCGTGGGGACTGGAGCACAACCTCCACGGCGTCGAGGGCTGCTTCGTCGAACCCGTCACCGCGCTCGAGGGCGTTGTCGTAGAGCGTGTCGATGGCCGCATGCTCCTCGGCGGTCGCTGTTGTGCCGAAGGCGTCGGCGGTCAGAGCATCGACGTAACCGGCGAAACACCCTACGTCGCGACAGTCCGTGTAGCGATCGATAAACGCTCCGGAGTCGGGCAAGTTGGCAACGGCGAACTCGGCCAGTTCCATATATGCCCGCGCATGCTCGGTCTGAACGTTCAACGCCGTTGCGAAGTTTGAAAAGCCCGATGATGAAGTCGGGTCGGGCCGGAGCACGCCCTCAGCCTGCGAACGAATGTCGACACCTGTGATGCGCAGGGTTCCGGAGAGATACTCTTCCCGCGTCAGACGACGAATAAGCGGACCTGTGGTGGGCAAATCGGGCACACACACAAACTCTTGTCCGGGTGCCGGAGGTAGACTTGAATCGCCGCCGGGCGGAATGACCGGCGGGATATCGTCGTCGGGCGTCTGTGAGATCGTACCGGTGCAGCCTAGAGCGAGGCTGAGCGCCACCAGGAGAATCGTCGGCTTTTTGGTGGGTGCGGTCATGTCATCGGTTCGTGGGTGCTGAGGCGCAGGGCCTCACGGGACTAAGAAACTTCAAGCGATGCAGAGTGGAGATTGGAAGCCCTCGAGTGAGCGCTTCGTGATCTTCGCTGCCGCCCAAGTGTAAGGGGAAGCTGGCTCTGAGCCAAGCTCGCAAGGGCCCCCCCCCCCT
>JBLHKB010000243.1:0-9720 GCA_047619315.1 Polyangiales bacterium | reverse complement strand
CGTTCGTGTGTGGACGAAGAACGTCCACCTGACCATCAACCAGGTCGCCGGTCACCGCGACCATGTCGACGTCGAGGGCATTCACCCGAGACACGATGTGCTCAACGAAACCACGCTTGATCGTGGGCCCAACGTGGATGTCGCTGATCTGCGCGATGCGGTAACCATCGAGGGAGGCGGGCAGCCCTTCGATGGGCACATCGACTTCGACAAGCTCCGGCTCGCTCAGCGCCTCATAGACTCCGAAGGAGCCAAGAGCCGACGTGATGCCGAGTACACCCGCGTTCGTCGAGCGAGTGAGGAAGGCACGCCTATCTTCTCGGATCGGTCGTTTCGCCAGACTCGCGAGTCCGCGCGCGGCGAGAAGTGCCAGGTCGCGGAAAACCATGAAGCAGAAGAGCAAAAAGAAGAAGCCCATGTAGACGAGGCCTGGCCACACGAGCACCTCCAGTGCGCCTCCGGCCAAAAGCCGAGAGACGAAAAGCGTGAGCGGGGTCAGGGCGAAGCCGAACCAGAACAGCGCTTTGGCGATACGCTGAGTCTTTGGCGAGGCGCGCCACGTCCGAAAGAGACGTGCGCCGACGTAGTAATGAATGGCGCCCCAGAGCAGCGTGCCAACGCTGATGAAGAGCAAGAAGATCATCGAACGTCCCACGAGCGCGTGTTTAGGGCGGTGTGTCGACGCTGGCTAGGGCTGCCGGTGGATCCTGCGATGAAGACGAGAACTTGAGGAAGAGACTGTTTTTTTGTACAGTCCTGGACATCGGAGCAGGAACCTTGAACGACGCACCCCCCACTTCGCCAGAATATGACAGTAATAACGAGGACTTAGAGTCTTTTCAGAAGCCCCGACGGCTCCCTTGGGCAAAAACTCGAGGCATCGACGCCGTGGTCAAAGAGTGGCGCTCGAATGGGGTGGGTCGCTCCTTTGTTCTGGATGAGACGCTTCCGCCGAAAGCTCCGTCCCACGCGCCCATACCCAGCTCCCTCGCCCCGTGTGTTCAGGAGGCCCTTCGAAAACGCGGCATTACGGAGCTCTATTCACACCAAGCCAAAGCCGTGGAGATGGGTCTCGCGAAAAAGGACTTCGTCGTCGCCACGCCCACCGCTTCGGGCAAGAGCCTCTGTTATGCCCTGCCTGTCCTTCACGCCCTCGCTACGGACGAAGGCGCCCGAGCGATGTTCTTGTTTCCGACGAAGGCCCTAAGCCGAGATCAAGAAGAGAACTTCCGCGTCTTTATGAAAGACGCGGGCTTGCCGAGCGGGGCCATCACTTTTGATGGAGACACGCCCGGCGACGCCAGGCGGGCAGCCAAGGAGAGGGCCGGCGTTCTCATCACCAACCCGGACATGCTCCATGCCGGAATACTCCCTCACCACACGAGCTGGGCGAGGCTCTTTTCAAACCTTCGCTATGTCGTCATCGACGAGGTGCACATGTACCGAGGCGTCTTCGGTTCGCACATGGCGAACGTCGTTCGGCGTCTCCGTCGTATCGCCAAGTTTCACGGCGCTAACCCCACGTTCATCATGGCGTCAGCGACCATCGGAAACCCGGGGCCACATGCTTCACGGATCATTGGACGGCCGTGTGCCGTCATCGATGAGAGCGGCGCGCCGACGGGCCCGAAAAAAGTCCTCGTGTACAACCCCCCCGTGGTGAACGCCGAGCTCGGAATTCGCGCCAGCTACCTCAAGAGCGCTGTGCGAATCGCCGTCGACCTTGTGCGCGCCGATGTCCCGACGCTGCTCTTTGGGCAGAGTCGAAACGGCGTGGAGGTGATGCTCAAGTACATGCGCGACCGCCTCCGCGGCGACCTCGATGCCGACGCCATCTACGCTTATCGCGGCGGCTACCTTCCAAAGCAGCGGCGAGCGATCGAGCGACGCCTTCGAAACGGCGAGATTCGTTGCGTGGTGTCGACGAGCGCGCTCGAACTCGGCATCGACATTGGAAGCCTGGATGCGGTGGTCTGCGCGGGTTATCCCGGCACCATGGCGGCTCTCTGGCAGCGCTTTGGGCGCGCCGGGCGACGCGAGGAATCCGCGCTCAACGTCTTGGTCGCTTCCAGTGCTCCCCTCGACCAGTTCGTTGCGCTTACTCCGCGCCAGATCATCTCCGCACCCGTCGAGCAAGCACGAATCGACCCGGACAACGTGGAGATTTTGCTCCAGCATTTGAAGTGCGCGGCGTTTGAGCTCCCGTTTGAGGGGAAAGATCTCTTCGGAGACCTGCCCGTCGAGAGCCTGACGGACGCCCTTCAGTTTCTATCGGGCCACGGTCTCTTGCATCACGCGCCGGATGGGAATGGTGAGCTTGTCTTTCATTGGGCGAGCGACGCGTACCCAGCGAGTGGAGTGAGCTTGCGCTCCATCGGCTGGGACAACTTCGTCATCATCGACCTCGACACGGACAAGACCATCGCCGAGATGGACTGGCGCAGCACGCATACAATGCTTCACGAGCAGGCCATCTATCAACACGATGCGGCGCAGTACCAAGTGGAACGACTCGACTTCGACAACCACAAGGCCTTCGTGCGCCGGGTAAAGCCTGACTACTACACGACGGCGATGACGCACACCAAGGTCAGCGTCCTCGAAGAAGACGAAGTCGTTCCGATACGCTTTTCAAGCGCCCTGGCACCAAGCGGTGCAGCGTCTTCTGAATCCGTGCTCGCCGCAGGCAGCGGTGAAGTGTCCGTCGTTGAAAAGGTCGTGGGCTACAAGAAGATCAAATACCACTCTCACGAGAACGTGGGCTACGGCGAAGTTCACTTGCCCGAGATGCAGATGCACACGAGCGCGTTTTGGCTCACCGTCCCGGAAGAGCTCGTGTCCGAATTCCTGGCGAAGAACCCGATGCCGCGCCCTTCCCTCATCGATTCTCTTCGCGGCATGCTCTCCGCTATGCACACCGTGGCATGCACGGCTCTCATGGTGGACCCGCGTGACCTTGGCCGGGCCGTCGGCGACCGCTCCGCGCCGGATGGGCCCATCGCCACCGGCGGCGGCCCTGGATTCGATCCAACGCTGTTTCTCTACGACCACGTGGCAGGAGGCATCGGCCTTGCGCCACGTCTCTTCGATGAGCGAGACGCCCTCCTCCGCCGCACCCGCCGCCTCGTTGAAGGGTGCCCATGCAGTATCGGTTGCCCGGCCTGCATTGGCCCCGACGCCGGGCTCCCTCAGAACATCCCTGGCGTGCAGCCAAAACCACGACGCGATGTGCTCCTCGCGTTCTTCGACCACGTCGGATTGCCTCGCGTGCACTGATGGCGTCGGCACTTCAAAAGAAACTTGCTCGGTTGAGTAGCGCAGGCCCGGGTAGCGTTGTCATTCCAAGCAAGGTCTCGAGTCCACCCGACATAACGGAGAGAAGCGCACGCATCGCGGCCCTCCAGAGGCAGCTCGACCGAGTCGTTGTCACCGGTCGCCCCACGACGACACCCCCTCAAGAGAGTTCGTCCTCGGACATCTTAGCGCGGCTCCTTCGAGACGCTCCAGCGCTTGGGCCCGCAGAGCCCCTAGGCGTGCTTCCAGGCGTGGGCGAAGACACTCCCCACGGCCACGTTCACTACGTTCGTCAGTGGCTCGAGCCCGCTCACTGCCATGGACGTGCGCCCGTCGCCGCGGCTCTCGATGCGGAGTCAGAGCTCGTGGCGCGCTTGGCTCTTGACCCGACGCTCGCGAACATCGACCTCCAGCGCATGCTCCTCATCGACACGGAGACGACGGGGTTGAGCACCGGCGCGGGGACGATTCCGTTCTTGGTGGGCATCGGATTTTTTGAAGACCAGTCGCTCTGCGTCGAACAGATGTTGCTTCTTCGCCGCCGCGACGAGCCCGCGATGCTCCGTAACTTGGCGGAACGCATCGCCGCGTCGAGTTGTCTCGTCAGCTACAACGGCAAGAGCTTTGACTGGCCGCTGCTGCGCTCGCGCTTCGTCATGAACCGCGTGCCCACACCCCCGATTCCTCCCCACATCGACCTGCTCCATTGCGCTCGCCGCGCGTTCAAACGTCGTATCCACAGCATGCGGCTGGTGGAGATGGAAAAGCAGGTCCTCGGCATGGAGCGAGTGGACGATGTCGCTGGGGCCGAAATCCCCGGCATCTACCTGAACTTTCTTCGCAGCGGCAACCCGGGGCGCTTGGACGGCGTTGTCGAACACAACGGGCATGACCTCGTCGCCCTCGCAGCCTTTCTCGGAGAGATCGTTCGCCGCTTCAAAAATGTACAGCGCGAAGACGACCCTCTGGACCATCTTTCGTATGCCCTCATCGCCGAAAAGTCGGGGGACCGAGCACGCGCCACGGAGTTTTCAACAGCCGCAGCAGCAGGCGGTGGTGATGACGCGTGCAGTGTCGAAGCCCTTCTCCTCTTAGCGCGGACGGCTCGACGCGAAAAAGACTACGACGCACAAGAGCGGGCGCTCCTCGCGGCGAGCAAAGTCCGGCCCGACCCACGCGTGCACTTTGAGCTCGCAAAATTCTTCGAGCATCGGCGTAAAGACTACGGGCTTGCGCGACGCTTTGCGGAACTCACCGCGCCCTTGGAAGACGCAGAAGAACGTGAGAAACGCCTGGGGCGAATCGAACGAAAGCGAGCGCGGGCAGCACTGCAGACCGCTAGAGGTTGGCCTGGAGGCTGAAGATGCCGGAGAAGAATCCGTCGGCGTCTCCGACGTGGTTATGCATCACCGCACCCTGCAGCTTGAAGTTGTGATCCCCTGCAAAGTAGTACGACAGCGCTCCGGTCCACTGATGCTCGAGGAATTCCATGTCCGCGATACCCGTGGTGGTGCCGCTGTAGCGAACACTTGCCTCAAGGTTAAACCAGGGGAGCAGGTAGCTAGCCATGGCCGTGCCGCCAAGGTCAGAGCGAGCGTCTTGACCATTCACAGCAGCGGTCTTCGTCCATAGGAACGTCCCCTCGAGGGAGAGCCCATACGTACGAAAGATGAGGTCCACAGTCGCATCCTGCTGATCGACAGCGTCACCGAAGGGCAACTCATTGAGAAGAAACATGTAGCCGCCGCCTAGGGAGAGTCGTGGCGTCGGCGAGCGGCTCAAGTCACCCTCAACGTTGAGGTTCACGTTTCCGAGAATGGAGACGTCGATGCGACCGACGAGGCCTAGTGGCAGCGGTCCTGCGCCCAGGTCGCCGAGGAACGCGCCGGCGCGGTATCGGATTCGTCCCACGCCGAGAAAGTCGTCGGACCCAAAGCTGATGCCGAGGCGTCGTCCACGGTGCCATCGCCGCGCCGCACGGCTGCGCTCTGGCGTGGCGAGGGCTGCGGCGGGACTGATCCAGGAACGCAATAAGGGAACGAGCTGGCGGCCCACCCGTACTTCGAAGTCGCGAAGCTGGTGGAAGCCAATGAACGCATCGACCACCCCAAAGTCACGTTCCGGATCCGGGATTCCATCGAGTCGCTCGTCGCCTGGGGTACCAACACTCAGAGTCAGGCGATTGTCTTCCCCGAAGACATGGCCCGTGATTCCGACGCGAACGCGCCGTACCTGTGCGCCAAATACAACGTCGTCCGTCGCCTCATCGGCGGTCCCCCAAAGCTGCAGCAACGCCGAAATACCTACGCCATAACGGCCATCTTCGGATCGAACACGGAGACCGTCGCCGGGCCGCAGCGTGACACGGTCCACGCTCGAATCGGCGCTCTCTTGAGCTTCTGCACGGCTTGCTTCAACGGAGCCAACAACGAGAACGAAGAGCCCGATGACAAGTACTGCGCGGCGTTTCACTCCCTCTCATTATTCGAGGCGAGCACGATTGTCGAGGTTTGGCGCTTTTGAGGGTGAGCCACCGACGGTGGTGGGGGACTTTGCAAAGTCCCCTCGAATAAAAGGCCTAGCCTCCCGAGTGCATCAGACCCGCGTCGGCGTCGGGAACGGTCATATCGGTAAGGCGACCCTCCAGGAACCCCTCGGGCAGGTGCACGCGCTGGGTCCCCGACGTCTTTCCACGTTTGACGCGCATGGCGCTCGGCGGAAATGGCTCGTTGGCCTCGATCATCGGCCCGAGTACCTCGACCATCTCCTCGATCGTCTGGACACGCATCAAACTCGCACGCGCCTGGGAGCTGCCGCGAAAGCCCTTGGTGTACCAGCTGCAATGACGACGAAATCCGCGCATGGCCCGCGCTTCGCCGATCCACTCCCGCAATCGCTCCGCGTGGTCTTGCATGATCACGGCAACGTCGGCGAAGCGAGGAGGGTCTTGCGGCTCGCGACCGGCGAAGACATCCGCGAGGTCACGGAAGAGCCAGGGGCGTCCCAGACAGCCACGGCCCACGACGACTCCGTCGCATTTGGTTTCACGCATCATTCGGAGCGCGTCCCACGCTTCCCAGATGTCGCCGTTTCCAAGAACAGGGATGTCGACCTCGCTCTTGAGATGCGCGATGGCCTCCCAGCGTGCTTCGCCGTCGTAGAGTTGCGCGGCGGTCCGAGCATGCAGCGCCACGGCGGCACAACCTTCTTCTTGGCCGATTCGCCCGGCATCAAGATACGTCATGAGCGTCTCGTCGATGCCCATCCGAAACTTGATCGTCACGGGCACCACCCCGGCGTTGGAGACCGCCGCGCGAACGATATTCTGGAGAAGACGAGGCCGCGCTGGAATCGCCGACCCGCCTCCTTTACGTGTGACTTTTCGAACGGGGCACCCGAAGTTCATGTCGATGTGGTCGACGCGCCCCTCGCCCACCAGACGTTTGACGGCTTCGCCGACGTAGTGGGGATCGACGCCGTAGAGCTGCAGACTTCGTGGCGACTCCTCGGCGCCAAAGTCTGCGAGCCTGAGCGTCTTCTCATTGCCTTCAACGAGAGGCCTCGCGGTGATCATTTCGCTCACGAAAAGCCCAGCGCCAAAAGACCGGCAGATCGTGCGGAACGGCCAATTCGTCACGCCAGCCATCGGAGCTAATACGACGGGTGCCGCCGGCTGCATCGTTCCTATCTTGAGGGGCTTAAACTCGCCGGGCGCAGCCACGGCTACATCTTTGTTCAGCTCGCTTCGGTACTCGGGGCTCACGCTGTCGATTTAGCACCCTCCGGCGCTCACAGCACGCGGAGGCGCCTCGACGCTTGGACGCCCACCGCTATGATGGCGCCATGCGGATGCTTTCTCTCCTCGCGCTCGGCTTTTTTGCGCTGCTCGCCGCTTGTGATGCCACCATTTCGGAGGAAGTGGTCGGCCAAAGTGCCGTGGAGCCCGAGACCGCTCTCCCGGTCCCGGACATCGACGACCTGGGGCCCGGAGAGACCGTGACCGTGGTGCACATCACGGATGGTGACACGGTCGTTATTATGCGCGGCGGCCAACCCGATCGCCTTCGCCTCATTGGCATCGACACGCCGGAAACAGCTCAGTCTCCTCGCGGCGAAGAGCCCTTCGCGAACGAGGCCACGGAGGCACTTCGACTGCTCCTTCGGAACACCGAAGTCACCCTTCGCCTCGACGTGGGTGAGCGGGATAGATTCGGACGGCTCCTTGGCTATATCCACAGTTCCGACGGAACCTTCGTCAACGCCGAAATGGTTCGCCGTGGCTGGGCGAGGCCAGTGACGGTGCCGCCGAACGTTCATTTTGCGGACGAATTCGCTCGTCTGGCTCAGGAGGCACGCGAAGCGGGTCGAGGTATTTGGCAGCCTGCACTCTGAAAGCGGCGCGGCCTGGGTGGCCAGTGGAGTTTCGACTCGCCACTAGGTGGCTACCCGCTAAGCCGGCGGCAATGAACCATTTTCGGCGTTTTTGACCATTTTTGACCCAAGTAAAGTTGGATCGGTCCTTGCTTCATACGAGGCATGCTCAAGCGAAACATCTTTCTAATCGCCCTCACCCTCGCAGGTGCCTGCCAGACCCAGGGAATCGACTCCCCGGATGGCATCGATGCCGATGCCATCGGTGGCGGCAAGGCCGATGAGCTGAGCTACGCCGACTGTCTCCTCGACGAGGTGGTCGCATTGGTCAACGACAATGGGACGAGCTCCGAGACCCTTCGCGCAGCTGGCCTCCACACCCGCGCGGCGAACAACATCATCAAAGCGCGGAGTGGCGCCGACGAGATCGAGGGAACCAGCGACGATGTGTTGTTCGCGGACATCGAAGCCGTCGACGACGTCTCCTACGTCGGACCCGTCGCCCTCCGTCAGCTCACGGAAATGGTCAGCTGCGACGACGCGCCGAGCGCCGATGTTGAAGCGATTTTCTCGCCTCAGTCCTTTGAGCGGACTCACCTTGCTCGCGCCGTCGAGCTCATCAACGCCGCCGAGGACAGCGTCGACGTGGCGATGTACAGTATGAGTAACAGCCAGGTTATCAGCGCTCTCGGCCGAGCCGCTCAGCGTGGCGTTTCCGTGCGCATGATTTTCCACCCGGCACTCGCAGAGCGCCGCGACCCGGCGGGCACGCGAAGCGCGTCCCTCGAGGACATGGGTATCGACGTTCGCTACATCAACAAGATCATGCACCATAAGTACGTCATCGTGGACGGTCCCCGCGGCGACGCTGGCAACACCGACGGCGTGCTCATGACGGGTAGCGGCAACTGGTCCAACTCCGCTGGCTCACGCTACGACGAGAACACCGTCGTGTTCCACGCCCACGCAGAGCTGCTCCTCCGCTACGAGCAAGAGTTCCACCATTTGTGGACCCACAGCCGCGACTTTGATGCGGGGGAAGGCTTTGAGCGCTTCGACACCGACGCCATCAGCAACGACGACATCGCCGCGGTGGACGACGAGGACGCAGCAGCCTTCTTTACATCGGCAAACTTCCGCACCACGACATCCACTCGCTACGGCGACGGGTTCAGCGTGAACCGCGGTGAGAACGAAGTCTCCGACCAGCTTGTGCTCCTCATCCAAAACGCTGAGCGCTCCATCCGCATCGCTTCGGGCCACCTGCGTAGCCGCCCAGTCGCTCTCGCGCTTGTGCAGGCGATCGAAGACAACCCGGCTCTGGAAGTTCAGGTCTACACGGACGGCCAAGAGTTCCTCAGCGCCTCGAGCCACGACCGACAGGTCGACGAGCGCGAGGACTGTGTCGAGGAGGCCGGAACGAGTGAGACCCGCATCGCCGACTGCTACGACGGCGGCTTTCTCTACGGATACGAGTTCTTCGAGGCCGGCATCGACCTACGCTTCAAGCACTACAGCTACCGTTGGCACTACTCCTACGCCGCGCAGATGCACCACAAGTACTTCATCATCGATGACAGCATCATCGCAACGGGCAGCTACAACCTCTCGGACAACGCGGAGCACGCTACGATGGAAAACGTCGTCATCCTGAGCGGAGAGCGATACGCCGGCGTGGTCCAGAACTTCGTCGACAACTTCAACGCCATGTGGGACGCGGGGCGCGACGACGACATGGCACTCTACAACGACCTCATGGCCGATGTGGAAAGCGGCACCTCCTTCGAGATCGTATACGACTCCATGGCGCTTGCTTGGGACGAAATCGACAGCCTCAAGCGCGCCATGCGCGCGAACTGCAGCGACCTCGACACGGAAGAGTTCCGCCGCAACCCCGAGCGTCACCACTACTGTCGGCCGTGACCCTTTCTTAGGCGACGCCTAGAGAGAGAAAGCTTCCCGTTCGCGGGAAGCTTTTTTTTTCGTTTAGCTTCGCCGTAAAAGCAAAGGCCCGCCGCTAGACTAAACCTTGTCCATCCATTTCGGGCGCGCAGG
>JBLHKB010000242.1:0-9724 GCA_047619315.1 Polyangiales bacterium | reverse complement strand
CCCGAATGCCTCTACAGTCCGAGGCCCGGCGCACCGGGTGCTACTGGCATGCCAGGCTTCGGCGGCGGCGGCGGCGGCGCCGCGAGCGACAACTTTGGGAGATTCGGCGGCGGCGGCGGCGGCGGCGGCTGTGGTGGCTCCGGCGGCGGCGGCGGTGGCGGCGGCGGTGGCTCGGTTGGTATCGCCGCGGTCGGCAGTTCGCTGGTCATCATTGGACTGGAAGTCGAACTCGGAACCGGCGGCGACGGCGGAGACGGGGCCAGCGGCGGCAACGGCGGCAACGGCGGCGGCGGTGGTAATGGCGTCAACGCTGCTGGAGTCCGCGGAGGCACCGGCGGGCGCGGCGGAAGAGCGGGACCCGGCGGCGTCGGCGGCGGTGGCACGGGTGGACCGATCGCGGCGTTCCTCGGGGGGATGTCAGATCTAAACGGTGTTCCGCTACCTGAAACCACCACCGGCGGTGGCGCGGGCGGCGGCGGCGGCGGCGTCGGTACAGCGGGCGCAGCGGACGATCAGCTCAACGTCGACGTGCGTCTGCCCTGAGCGTCACGCTGTGACGCAGCCTTCGCTACTCTCAGCGACCTGACGCTGAGAGCGTGGCACCAAGCGGTAAAGCATCGGCAGGATGACACCCACGGACATGGCGGCGGCCAGGTGCTTGAGGGTGTGCCCGCTGATCACATGGTGGGTGAGTCGCCAGATGATTCCGTCGCTGGCTTCGAACGCCACGGCGCTTCCGTAGAGGAGCGCGAGTAGCACGACATGTCGCGTCGAGATGTAGTTGCCCCGTGGATAGAGCAGAAACGCGACGAGAAGGATGGATGAGATAGGCCACACCTGCCCAAGCACGAAGTAGAAACGTAGGTCGACGTGATAGCGCCACCAGAGCACTGAGCTGACCCCGATCAGTAAGAGCATCGGCAGCGCGTAACGAACACCAAAACGAGCGTCGACGCGATCGGCGATGACCGCCGCGAAGAGCGCCATGAACGCGAGCGTCATGGTCGCGCGGTCCCAGAAGAGCGTCGTGTCCCCAGGTGCCCAGTGATAGTAAGCAGAGCCCGCGCCGATGAGGGCGACGCCGAAGAAGAAGACGAGATACGGAATGCGCTCGCCGGCGTGACGAAACACTTTGCGGGTACGCCCAAAGAGCAGCGCACACAGACCGGCGACGCCGACGGCGAAGAACGCCAGGTTGCTCACCACATCGCCGAAATGTGGGATGCCGCCGATGACTCGTTGGTCGGCGAACGCGTGGTAGCTGGCGGGCTGTGCGATGGGCGGAAGAAGAACCGCGACGACGCCTAAAGCAAAAGACCAGGCGGCAAAGATCGCTGTTCGCTTGGACATGCGAAGTACCTAAGCACAGCGCGTACCAGCCCAAAACAACGATTTCTTCTGAGTTTCTGCACCGGACGGATAACATGTGTACACAAGGAGTACACCACGCATACATTTAATGTATGCCCGCGTCCTAGGGCGCGTAATTAGACACCACATAAAAGCGACAAACGGTCGTTTTCTCGTCGTTGATGCTCCAACGATCTTCGGCTTTGTCTGTGCGTTCGGGATTGTACGACGACGCACATGGACGAGGGATGCTCACGATCGCGGCGCCCGGCGTCGTGATCGTGCGGGCCGAGAGGCGGTTCATCGCGACGCACACATCTCTGGTGACCGCCCGCTTGAGTGAAACAGCCGGAACCCTCCACCTCTTTATCGACTTCTCCGCACTGCTTAGCTACGAGTCGGCGAGTCGCACCCTGGCCACCGACTGGTGCGCTGAGAATCGAG
This sequence comes from Polyangiales bacterium, assembly GCA_047619315.1. Lineage (GTDB taxonomy): Bacteria > Myxococcota_A > Polyangia > Polyangiales > Houyiibacteriaceae > JBCCRV01. Next base: position 7,930 of record JBLHKB010000242.1, on the reverse strand, counting down.
ACCGCCTCGCAGCGCTGCACATTGTCAGCAAACCAGGACTCGTCGCGATGGGCGCTGCGACAGCTGTCATGACACTTAGTCTGTTGGGGCTGAGGACCGAATCGTACTCCGACGAAGCGCTCTTTGCGGAAGCCGTCAAAGCGGCCGAGACGGCAAGCCGCCACTCATAAGCGCTAACATCCGGCGGTCGTCAGCTCTATGCTCTGGCGGATGAGCCGCGAACTACGAGCCTGGCGACATGAGGGTGCACGACTGGACGTTCTTGGGCATCGCGTCTTTGTGCGACAAGGCGGAGCCGGCCCTCATCTAACACTTCTTCATGGCTTCCCGACTTGCTCCTATGACTGGTCGAAGATCTGGAATCCGCTCGCTGCCGAACGCTCGCTACTCGCGATGGACCTGCTGGGATTTGGGGACAGCGACAAACCGAAGCGAGGCTACTCATTTCGCGATCACGCAGAGCGACTGCGCACGCTGTGGCGTCGCCTGGGCGTGGAGCAAACCACTCTCGTCGCGCATGACTATTCTGCGACGCTCGCGTGTGAGCTCCTCGCGAGCCAGGGCGAGGAGAAGACCATCCGATCGGTGGTGCTCCTCAACGGTGGGCTGCGTGGGCATCTTCACCGCGCTCGACGGATTCAACGCGTTTTGACTTCGCCCATCGGGCCTCTCGTCGCACGACTGCTAAACCGCGAGCGATTTGCAGACTCGTTCACGCGAATCTTCACAAACGAGCCAAGCGAGCAAGAGCTCGATGCGTTCTGGATGTCGATTCGCACTCGGGATGGCCACAAGCGCAGTCCAGCGTTGCTTCACTACATCGCCGATCGAAAACGCTACGCGCGGCGCTGGGAAGGCGCGCTTGAGAAGACCCAGGTTCCTCTCACGTTTGTATGGGGCATGAAGGACCCCGTCAGCGGGGCTCATATGCTGGATTCGCTGCGTCACCTTGGAGACACCGTCGAGCTTCCTGTGGGCCACTATCCCCAGTGGGAATCGCCGGACGAAGTGCGTGACGCGATCCTCGCGGCAACGCGCGCCTAGCTAGAAGCTAGCTTCGATGCCAATCGAGGAGCGAAACTGGAAGTCGATGAGAGGGACGCCCGTGAGGACGGGTGCGACGAGGGTCATGTAGAGCAGGTCGGCGACGAGGGCGACACGATCGCTGAAGCGCCACGAGAAGCCGAGGGGACGAAGGTCGACGTAGAGACCTACGCTGCCGGCGGGGTCTAGATCGTTGGCGCGCGTCAAGATCGACGGCCCCACCAGGAACATGGTTCGCAGGAGGCCTGAGCGATGATAGCGGGCGATGCCGAAGCCAATATTGACGGCGGTTTGCCAAGTGCGACGGCCGATTTCCGGCACGCGCCAACGCGCGTTCTCTACGGAAACAACAAAGGCCAGATCCGGGAGGCGATAGGCCGCCTGCACGGAGAAGTGAACCGTGATCGCACGAGATGAAACATCGACGAGCGGCGTCAGCAGCGATCCACCCGCTTCGATGGTAAGGCTAAAGCCGCGCTGGCGTTCATCGACCTCGCGAATCATCTGCGCGAGGGATGTTGAGAGATCACGAATCTGCGAGGCAGCGGTCTGACCATCCCCCGAATCCGGCTCTCGGTTCACCACCACATTTTCGCGTGATGGAGAGGTCGCGGCGCGCGAAGCCGTCGGAGTAATGTCGAGGATCGTCTCGATTGGCGGGTCTTCATTCGCCCCCCCCTGCGCGCTCGCCGTCGACGCGAAAACAGACAAGCAAAGAAGGCTTGCGAGGCATCTCATGAGCGTCTTCGCCACCCTGCGAGGGCGAGGGCAAACAAGATCCAGCCTGGGCCCGTCGAAGTCTGCGTGCCATCCGTGCTGCACAGAAAAGGCTCCGTTGGATTGTCCCGCGCGAGCCGGACCCAGTGCGCGTTTCCGCAAAAACCGTTCTCTTCGTTGCACCCTTCGCGCTGGAGGTACCAGTCATCGAGGAAGAGCTCGACGCCGTTCATATCGCCGGACGTTCGCATTTCACTCGCGGCAATAAAAAGAAGCCGTGTCGCTTCCTGAGCCGCGCGCACGACGGGGTCGGTCTCCGGTCCACACGAATCGAGGACACTCGAATGCGCGATTCCGTCACGCTCTTCGACGAGGCTATTGGCCACCGCTTCGCTGAAGTTGAGAACGCTGATGATGGAGTGAAAGTCGTCACCCTCGTCGCGGATCGTGTGGGAGAATGAATCTTGAACAGCATGAGCCGCTCGCCCGATGTGGTAGGCCGGCGACCAGACCACGACATCGACGGTACCGTAGAAGTCGAAGAAGACCTCGATCTCTTCGTTGTCGGTCGTGGCGACTGCATCCGAGAGCTCACGCGCGATCACTTCGCGCATGCCATCGACGGCTGCACGGTTGCCTTCCTCGTAGTCATCTTCGGATGCGCGAAGGGCATGAGCGTACTGTCCAATGGGAGCGGGATCGGTGTGGAGCGCGCGCGCGCGATCGAGGTTGAGGACCGAGTGGCCGTCGGTGTCCGGCGAACGAACCCCAGCGAGCAGACTGTGGAGAATGAAGAACTCCGTCTCCGTGAGTGAGGCCCGGTCGATTCCTGCGCTTCGAACGGCGAAGCCGCCCACGCGTTTCCAGTCGTCTTCCTCTGGAAGCTGAACAGGCGCTTGGAGCAGCCCCAAGATCTCATCAAAGGCGAGCGCCGTGATGCGTTCGTGGCAGCCTTCGGTAAAACCGGTGCCGATGGTGTAGGCCTGAGCCGGCGCGACGAAACCCAAGCAGAGCACGGCGAGAATAGACAAACGACTCATCTGAGGATGAACTCCAAGCCAAGGGTGGTCCGATACTGCACGGTGACGAGACGAGGCTCATCGAGGACCGGGGCCACGACTACAAAGTGAAGAGGCGTCAACTCAAACACGACGTTGCGCGTGATGTGCCAACGTAGCGTCGCCGGTCGAAGGTCGAAGAAGAGACCCGTCGTGTTCTTTGAGTTCAGCTCAGTGTCGTACGCCAACATCGAGATGCCGAGGACCATCGAGGTACGAACCAGCCGGCTGCTCCACAACCTCTCAAGGCCAAGCCCCAGGTTTCGCACGCCGGGCACGACCCCTTGGAAGAGGTCCGTGGCGTACCAAGCGTTCTGTTCAAACAGCAAGAACCCACCCCAGCGCGCGCCGTCCCCGCGGTACCCCAAACGAATGCCGCCACCAAATGTGATGTTCAAAAGGGAGCGATCTACCTGGTTCGACAAGAGGGACACATGTCCTTCGACGCCGAGTCGAAGCGGCAAGCGTTCGGCGCTCGCCTTGGGCGCAAAAAGGAGCGTGGCCGCCAGCAACGCAACGGCGAGTATTCTAGACATCATTGGCCAAGAGCTTCCGTGAGCGGCGCCGCCCATTCGATGAGCTGATGATGCGGGCTCATCTCGCGCAGAAGCGCGAACTCTTCATTGCGCTCTTCGACGGACTGCGCAGCGAGCACGCGAAACACCTGAGCGCGAGTAAAGTGGGGTGCTTCTGCGAGGGCCGCGTTGAGCCAACGTCGAGCCGCATCGGGGTCGCTGTTGACGAGGGCTGCGCCGCGCATGAACTTCAGCCCCGTGCTGTCAGGGCGACGCGCCTCAAGCTCTCGCGCCGCCACCCTAAACGCTTCCCAATCGCTTGCTCGTCGGGTCCCGTGTTGGCCTTGAATCCGGTGCAGGTCCATGGCGAGGCGATAGCCCAGGTAATGCTCGGGGCGTTCCGCTAACACTTCCTCAACGCGGCGAGACGCGGCCAGAAGACGTCGTCGACCTGTGGCCTGAAAGCACGCTGCGAAGTAGGCCGCTTGTTCAAGGGCTTCCTGAATCTCTGCTTCGCGCTCTCGTCGACGGACTCGCTCGCTTCCAATGGCTCTTGCTGACGCGATTCGCCCAAGCTCGGACTCGATGTGACGCACCGCGAAGAGGACCGCTGAGGCCACAAGCAACTCTGACTCTGCCCACGAAAGCCGCAGCTGGGCACCCAGGACGCGGCTGCCCCAAGACCATTCGCTGTCGTCGACGTTCACCGTGCGTTCGACGGCGCCGATGGCGTCCTCAAAGAGGTCGAGGCGATCCGCCGTGAGCGCCATTCGTGCAGCTTGTTGCATGTCCTCGCGGTGCTCCGGGGTGAGCGGCGCTTGTCGATAGTTGGCGAGGCGCGCCGTCAGCACCCTCGCATTCTCGCTCTGGTCGAGCGAAGCGAGCTCTTGCTCAGCTCTCGCGACGACAGGACCCGCCTCGGCGCTGGTCACCCGCGGAATGGTGACCCGGTGGGGGTTGAGACAACCGGCGATCACCCACAGAGCACAACAGAGACTGAGTCGAGCGACTACCAAAGCGGAGGTCTTCTGGTACTAAGTCGCAAGAAGCGCAAGCCTTGCGCTATCGATCGCAGCCATGAAAAAGAAGGTATTTTCAGCTTTCCGTGAGCCACATCACTCATACGACAAACACTACAACGTTATCGACTCAAAAAAGTAGGTTCGTTGAGCGTTGGTGGGCGCGTTCAGGACCGGTCCTTCTTCATCACGTAGACATCTCGAAGGCCTTGGTCGTCGAAACGAAGGACCAACACAAAGGTCGCGGATGCGGGCCGGATATCGTCCATGACCTGACGCAAACAATGGCTGATCTCTCCGCCAGCGTTCGCAGAACCAGGCGCCGAAGGTGCATGCAGCTCTGTCCAATGGCGTGGGTGAGAGTGCTGCGCTGGAAAGCACGCGGTCAATCGAGACGCACGACGGCGCGCTGCTATGCTCAAGACGCGCTCTTCAGGACGCCAGCCTGGGTTCGTGTTTGTATTCGCTGACCAGGGATTCAGAACCTCTTGAAGCGCCCATTGGGGGAGATATTCGCCGAGCCGGTGGAGCGCGACGCGGTCACCACGCACCCTCGGGGTGGGCTCGGTGGCGGGGTCGTCTGCGCGCCTGGCGCGGCCGCACGGTCCCAAGGATCGAGGACTTGCTGCGCTTCGGCGAGCCCACCAAAGAGGAGACTCAGTGTGAGGGCCGCATAGACAAAGCGCGTCATGGTGTTGAGGGTAGTGAAGGTCCCTTCAATCCGCATCCTCTACCTCGTCGAACGGGCCGTGGTCAGGGGCAAATGCGGACGAAGCGCAGGTCGTTCGTTTGCGACTCTCGATGCAGAAGATAGACGTAGCCACCGGGCCCCGCCGCCATCACGGCGTGCTTGCCCACGTCGCCGCTCGTCTCGAGATCCTCACTCGCGAACTCGCCGCCGCGGGGTCGCCGAGCATAGCTCAGGTCGTTGGCGATCACCGTGATCCTGCCAACCGTGGTTGCCGTGCGGTCGTGGCTTGCGACGTGTACGTCGCCGCGGCTATCGACGGCTATCGCCGTGTAGTCGCCACGACTTGGCCCATTGATGGGCCGGTCGAAGGTCCACAGTCCGTCCGCTGGACGATACGCATATCCGACGGCGCCCCCGTCGTTATAGGCGAGGTGCACTCCGCTCTCGAGGTCCGTCGCCATGGATACCCACGAGCCCACGTTGCTCGTCGTGGCCACTGTCGTTGGCGCACCAAACACGTCTCCGAGGGGGCGGAACGCGTAGCGCAAGTCATTCGCGCTGTCGTCGTACCAAGCCAAGTGCACGCCGCCCGAGGCGTCCATGCGCATCGCTGTGTAGCGGCCCTGTGACCCGGCCGTATCGAACGCTTCGAGCGTCCATTCGGTTTCACCCACGGGCTTCGACGCCAACTTCAGGTCATTCGCGCTCGCGTCGCGGTAGGCGATCAGGATCGTCCCCGCCGAGTCGATGACGATGCTCGTCTCGTATCCAACGTTCGCCGTGTTGTCGACTTCGCTAAGCGTCCAGCCGTCGGCGCTCGCCACGGCATGCATGAGGCGCGAGTCGCTTCGATCAAAGAACGCAATATTCGGCGTACCGTCCGGGGCCAGGGCGATGGAGCTGTGTTCGCCCACGCTGCCCATCGTCGCGGCGTTCTGAACCCGCCACACTCCGCCGCGCGGCTTGTACGAGTGCATGAGGTCATGGTCCGACGCGAACTGGTGGACGATATGCGTTCCGCCATCAGGGCCGACGGCGAGGGCAGTGTATCTCCCTGAGTTGCGAAACGCGTACACAGGTTCGCTCAGCCATGCTGTCGCTCCCGGCGCGCGATAGCTGTAGTAGAGGTCCTGATTACTCGCGTCGTAGTAGGAAATATGGACGCCGCCTTGGGAGTCCGTGTCCATGCTCAGTTCCAGACCCACGTTTCCGACGGTGTCGACGTTTTCGAGGACCCAGGCTTCGCCGACTCGGCGCTGCGCATGTTTGACGGTGTTGGCGCTCTCGTCTCGATACGCGATGTGCACGATTCCGGATGCATCGATGTCCAGGTCGGCATACCGCCCCTTGTCCGATTCCGCATCGACGACTTCGAGGGTGTACACGCTCATACCCGCCGCTCGATACGCGTAGAGCAGGTCTCGTGCGCTCACATCGTGGTACGCGATGTGGATCCCCATCGCATCGTCCAGTTGAAGCGACGTGTACTCGCCACGGTTGCCGGCGCCATCGACCACTTCATTGTTCCACGCCCCATCCACGCCGCGAATGGCTAAGTCGAGAGAGTTCGATGTTGAGTTGCGATAGGACACGAAGACGCGGCCATCCGGTGCCACGGCGATAGAACTATGGAGCCCACGCCCATTGGAGACCGCGACCTCGCTCTGCCAAAGTCCGCCCGCTGGCTTGTAGGCGTACTTGAGATCGTTCGCGCTTCCGTCGGAGTAGCTCGCGTGTACGCCACCGGCCGCGTCCAAAGCGATCGCGGGGTGCTCGCCCACAGTCCCCGGTGCGTCCACCACCGCGCTCCCCCACAGCCCAGCGGGATCTCGGTACGCGTAGCGGAGGTCGCGATTCGATGTGTCCCAGTGGAGCACGTGCAATCCACCGCTTGAATCGGAAGCGACCGCGACATCGCGACCGACAGAGCCCGCCTCCTCGATGACCTCAGTCGTCCAATAGCCGGAGGGTGGATGGTAGGCGTAGCGGAGGTTGTTGTTGCTCGCGTCGCGGAACGACGCGTGCAGTCCGCCCGCGATATCCACCGCGAGGTCAGCCTGCTGGCCGAGGTTCCCACGCGTCTGTGCCACCTGGACTGAACGCTCTCCGAAGCACCCACAGTCTTCGTCCGTCTCTCCGTCGCAGTCATCATCGAGGCCGTTGCACGTGTCGACGCTTCCGGCGCCAGCACACCCGCAGGTGCCCGCCATGCACATGCTTGCAACGCCGCACGCCGTTTCATCGGCCAAGGGCGAGTTCACGCAGGCCCCCGCGACACAGCGGTCCGTGGTGCATTCGTTGTCATCGTCACAATCGCCGCAGGTGACATCCGGGCCGGCATCCACTCCTCCGTCGATGGACATGCCTGCGTCTGTCATCAGCGTCGACTGACACCCCTCCTCGGGGTTGCACCACTCACTGAGCTCACACAGTTCGTTGCGGGCCAGCATGAAACACACGCCTTCGTCGCAGCGTGGGGCCGCGCATTCGCTTTGAGGAGTCGGGCAGTCGCTGTCGATACTGCATGCGCTCGGCGGGCAGAGCTCCGGTGTCTCCACCGTGCACTCGGGCAACACGCATACGCCGCCGAGGCAGGACGTGTTCGGATCGCCATCCGCCAGAGGACAGGCCACCCCACCGCAGTCACGGGTGATGACGACGGTCCGAATCGACGTGGCTGTGATGGTTACGCGACTGAGCCGCTCCGCAAGAACGTTTCCTCTCGAGTCCAAGAGCTCCACCAAAACGTCGTGTTCACCTAAAGGTACGTTGATGCCTGCGACGCGCACACCACGCACGAAGTCCTGCCCCTCGGAGGTTGCAAAGTCTTCACGGCGAACGAGACCCTCGGCGCCCCCTTCGGTGACCTCTGTGCGGACGAGTGAA
>JBLHKB010000241.1:0-9763 GCA_047619315.1 Polyangiales bacterium | reverse complement strand
CGCGGTCGCGCGTGCCACGACCTCTTTACCAGTGCCCGTCTCGCCTTCGATGACTACCGTCGCGTCCGTTGGCGCGATCTTCTCGAGGATCGCGTAGATCTCGCGCATACGCGCGTTCTTACCGATGAGGTCACCAAAGCGCGCACGTTTGGACGGCACGACGCGGAACTTCTCATCCTTCGCAGCGAAGCGGATTTCCGTCGCGCCCAACGAGATGATGGAACCCGGCTCGAGATACGCATCGCGAACACGCACGCGGTTGACGAAGGTGCCGTTCGTCGATCCAAGGTCGCGCAAGAAGTACTGGTTGGACTCTTGGTAGATGCGGCAGTGGTAGCGACTGACGGTGTCGTCGATGAGGATGACGTCGTTGTCTTCGGCAGCCCCGATGTTGACGAGGTCCCGCTCAAACGTGCGCGTCTCTACCTTACCATCACGAACCACCTCAAGCTGGCAGCGTCTGAGAGTGATCTCCGACGGCTTGCCGTCGAGGTAGTGGAGCTTAGTGGGTTCCGGACCCTTCATAGCCCACGACCCTATCACATCCCGGGGTGCAAAGACCCCACCTAGCTTGCCTCATAAACCACTGAGAAGCGCCGAGTCCGCCGAAAGAGTTGACCTCCCAGGACCAGACCCTTATCAATGAATGGTCATTCATTTTCCGGCGAGGGCCCCCGCCCGCGCCCAAGACGGAGCCCTCATGAACCCCTTCAAAGAAGAACACCGCCTCTTTCGCCAAATGGTTCGCGACTTTGCGGAGAAGGAGCTCGCTCCCAATGTCGACGAATGGGAGAAGGCCAAGATCTTCCCGAATTCGGTCTTCAAACGAGCCGGCGAGCTGGGAATCATCGGCGCTCACTACCCTGAAGATGTCGGCGGCGGTGGCGGCGACTACTGGATGAGCGTCGTGAAGAGTGAGGAGCTCGCCCGCTGTGGTGCCGCGGGTGTGACCATGGGACTCCTCGTGCAGTCGGATATGGCGGTGCCATGCATCAACGACCTCGGTACGGATGAGCAGAAGAAAGAGTTCTTGGAGCCGGCCCTTGCCGGAGACAAGATCGCAGCCCTCGGCGTCTCCGAACCCGGCGCCGGCAGCGACGTCGCAGGCATTCGAACGACCGCGCGTCTCGTCGGCGATGAGTACATCATCAACGGCAGCAAGACCTACATCACCAACGGCACGCGCGCCGACTTCGTCACGCTCATGGTCAAGACGGACCCCGACGCGGGACACGCTGGCATCTCCACCATTCTCTTTCCCACGGACATCAAGGGCTATGGTGTTAGCCGGACGCTCGAGAAGGCAGGCAACTGGTCGTCGGACACTGCGGAACTCTTCTTTGATGATTGCAAAGTGCCGAAGCGCTACCTCCTCGGCAAAGAGGGCATGGGCTTCACGTACCTCATGCAGAACTTTCAGTCGGAGCGCGTCGCAGGATCAGCAAGCGCCCTGGCCGGCGCAAAGCTGGCGCTCGACCGCAGCGTCGAGTGGGGGCGTGAGCGCAGCGCCTTTGGCAAGCCGCTCATCAAACGTGAGTACTGGCAGCAAAAGTTCGTCGAGCTCTACACGAAGTACGAAGCAGGCAAGGCCCTCACCTACGAGGCCACGGACCGCTACAACGAAGAGAAGTACGTCAAGGGCGGGCCGGTCTCCATGGAGACCACAAAGCTCATCAGCATGTCGAAGGCGTTTGTCGGCGACATCACCAACGAGATCATGGACCAGTGTGTTCAGTTCCACGGCGGCATGGGTTACCTCGAAGAGCTTTGGGTCGCTCGTGCATGGCGAGACGCTCGTCTTTTCCGCATCGGCGGCGGAGCCACCGAAGTGATGCGTTACGCCATCGCCAAGATCATGGGCCTGTAGCTCGAGAAACTCTGAGGAGAAATATCATGGACGCATTCATCATCGACGGAGTCCGCACGCCTCGTGGCCGCGGAAAAAAGGACGTGGGCGCACTCAGCGGCATTCACCCACAAGAACTCATGGCGCAGACGCTCAACCGCCTCGCGGAGAAGACGGGGCTCGAGAAGAGTGACGTTGACGACGTCGTGGTGGGTTGCGTGAGCCAAGCCGGAGAGCAGGGCGCCTGCATCGCACGCAACAGTGTCCTCTCGGCGGACTGGCCCATCGAAGTCACCGGTGTCACACTCAACCGATTCTGCGGCAGCGGCCTCCAGGCCGTGAACTTTGCGGCCCTCGGGATCATGAGTGGTCAGCAGCAAGTCGTCGTCGGCGGCGGCGTCGAGTCGATGTCGCGTGTGCCCATGGGCAGCGACCAAGCGGGCATCGATGGCAACAACCATCAGCTGCGCAAGAAGCACTTCCAGGTGCCCCAGGGCATCAGCGCCGATCTCATCGCAACCATCGAAGGCTTTACACGTGAAGACTGCGATGCCTTTGCAGCAGAATCCCAGGCGCGCGCCGCAGCGGCCATTGAAGGCGGCTGGTTCGACGCCTCGCTCTTTGCGGTGAAGCACCCCGAGACTGGGGAAGTCGTGCTCGAGAAAGACGAGCATCCAAGGCCGGGCACGACCGCCGAGGCCTTGGGAGGACTGCGCCAGGCGTTTGTGAAATTCGGCGCCATGCCCATTGGGCCGAACGGCGAGACCATGGACCAAATCGCCATGGCCCGTTACCCCGACGTAAAAGCCATCGAGCATGTCCATACCGGCGGCAACTCAAGCGGCATCGTCGATGGCGCCGCGGCAGTGCTCCTGGCGAGTGGTGACTATGCAAAGGCTCACGGCCTCAAAGCTCGCGCGAAGTTCCGCGCAACGGCGACGGCGGGTGCAGAACCGATCATCATGCTGACGGCACCAACCCCTGCGTCGAAGAAGGCGCTGAAGATGGCTGGAATGAACGCTAGCGACATCGATCTCTGGGAGATCAATGAAGCGTTCGCGACAGTCCCGCTTCAGACCATGCGTAACCTCGACATCGATCCCGCGAAGGTCAACGTCGCCGGAGGCGCGATCGCTCTTGGGCACCCACTGGGCGCAACGGGCGCGATGCTTCTCCAGACAGCGGTGGACGAACTCGAACGCCGAGACCTCAACACCGCACTCATCACGCTGTGCATCGGCGGCGGTATGGGCATCGCGACGATTATCGAACGCGTCTAACGAACGCTCTGGGCAGCTCTCTTCAGCACGAGAGCGTGCGGCTCATTCTTGGGTCTTCGAGCCCAGCTCCAAGCATGTGACCCGTGAACGTGGGCTCCGAGAGTGTTGTGTTCATATCGAACTCGTCGCTCTCATGAGCCGCTCTCAGAAGGGCCGTAGAGCTTCGCGTTGGCGCTGAAGCTCCTTGAGTAAACCCTTGGCGCCGCCTTCACCAACAAGCCGGACCGCTTCGTCACGGGTCAATCCGACGGCACTGCGGTGAGCTGCCCGAACCACCTCCTGTCGGATTTGCGATGCGAGTACGTCCTCAAGAGAGCCGAAGCGAACCTGCTCGGAGCGGGTCTGCGTTTCGCTCGCCCATTTCTCCATCTCGTTTCGATAGGTCGCCAGTAATGCCGTGGGGCTCAGCTCTCGTACATCGATACGTGTGACCTCAGGCGGCTCATCAAGCGCCGGTGCCGCCAAACCGCGAATAACTCGGAGCACGCGTCCATCGGTCAGCTCGGCCTCGACTTGTACGACAACTTGCTGATTCGGCTCGCTGCCCGTGGTGTGGATCGCGACGCTGCTCTGGCCATCGGAGAGCACCCGAACCTGAGAGACTTGGGTGGCTCGTGTTGCCTTTACATCACCGAGTAGTCGAAACCCTTCATCCCCCAAAGCGTCAATCGCCTCTTTGATGCCCGGCGTGTTGAGAGCCGGCGCATCCGCAGGGTTGGCCTTGGTCCACTTCGTAGGAGCAAACAGTGCTCGTACATCTTTGGCGATACGACGATGCCGGCGCCGCGTTTGGAACTCGCTGCCAGCCGCAATGAACGCGACCGACACCACGAGAGCAATGAGACTTGGATCCATGAAGACATGACCCACTTTCTTTGGTCGTACAAGACACGCAACTTCGCGCCTTGTTCTCTGTCCACCATGCCCACGTACCCGATCATCCCCTGAAGATATTCCCGGAAGCGGGGGTGGTCTTCTCTGTTGGCCTTAGCGAGGCCTTTTGTCTTGGCCTCGTGGAGCATGGGCCGAAGGCGTCGGCGTTCTTTTCGGCCGACGCTGAGCTGAGGAAGAGTGTATCGCTTCCATGCTCATGAACTCCGTCGGATGTCCCATCGCATCACCGATAGCTGCGCCGAGAGTCGCGCCGACAAAGCGCTCTTCACGCAAACTCCATCGACGGTTGTTTTCCGCGTCTGCACGGGGAGTTTCTTCCATGGCGACATTCTAACCGGCGGGTCTGACAAGCTGCAACCGTACCAATGGGTCGAGGCGCTTTGGTGACGAAACACTACCTCAAAACTGATAAATTCCTTCGCGCAAGCAACGTTGGATTTCGCATGAAACCTTCCCTAGGCCATCTCAGCGATCGCCGACGTCCACCAATCGCTGGTGCCGACCAGGTCGAGGATCATCACCGCTTCCGCTGACGCGCGGTCTGCGCGAACACCCTCTTCTCGAAGTGTCTTCGCGATTCCAAGACCGACGCTCAAGCGAGTCGCGAGCTCTTGGCGGGTGCGCAGCATGCTTCCGTGTTCGGTCCAAAAGAGCGACCAGATCAGGTCGATGGCGAAGGTGCGAAACACCTCCATCTCTTCGGCGGGCTCGGGCGTGCGGGCCTCTGCCCGGTCGAACGCGTCCGTCCACGGCCGCGGATGCACTTTCGCCAGCTTCTCACCGCGCGAAACGATGCCTTCACCAAACCACTGAAGCGCCGCTTCAAATCGCCCTCCAATGGGCAGCTGCAGCATCTCGTCGGCGAGCGAATCCCAGGAGCGCTCAACGAGCGTGGGGAAGGGCGTCGCGTCGAGAGCCTCCAGCAGGTCGCCGCTCGCCAGCCCGTCGATGAGCACCTTTTCGATCGGCAGGTACTCCTCAAACGTCACGCTGTCTGACTCCGTAAGGGGGACCTCTGCGACTCGGTGGTTCGCGGTGAGTTTTGCTTCCTCGCCGCCAGAGATCAGCGCCTCCCGCACGTTCTCTTCGGTCAAGAGCGGCCGGTCTCCGAGAAGTGTGCAGGGGCAGCGGTGCTCGAGAATGACTCGTCCGCCCATCGGAGTCGCCGTCAGCCCGAGCGGGTAGCGCCAGCAGCCGACAGGTTTGAGGGCGCCATCCATCGGGACATGGAGGCCACATCCCTCTTCAGTGCGAAAGATGCAGTGCCCATCGGCGAGTGTTGTGAGCACGTTCGCGTCGACGAGATGGTTGTAGTGCACCACCTCATCGCGTACGAGGGCGAGGCGCGCCACTTCCCCATCGGAAAGTGGTCCTAGGGCGTGGATATCAGTGCAGCAGAGCCCATCGCCAAAACAGCGATAGCGGCTGCCTTTGCGAATGAGCAGGGGCTCGAGTGTTTCGCTCATGGTTCTCTTCTCAGCTAGCTATGGGAGAGGAAGCGCGGGCTCTTCCGAAAGGTAGATTACGTGTGCGTCAGCCGGCACGAGCTCTTCGTCGCGAGGGTTGACGTGCTCAGCCCCATCTTTGGGATCGCGCCAGCCAAGGACGATGGACCCGGTTTTTTCTCGAATCATCTTTGCAAGCTCGCCAAAGGTACGCTCGCCGGCAAGCTCCCCTTCGAGAAGTCCTGTGAAGAAGTTGTGGTCGCCATACGCCACCACATGCCCGGTAATACCGCCGACACCCGGGAAACGAACGGCGTGACTGATGATCGAAAACCCGATGCGTCGCGTCTCAATGATCTCGTCGATGCCGCTGGCTTTTGCGTGCGCCACATTCTCCGGTTCAAGGATCTCCGCGATGATCTGCAACGGTCGTTGACGCTCCTGCGCCTTGGGGTGCTTGGCCATGAACGCACGCATCGTAAACGCCGTCAGAATGGTGGACGCGTCCGCATGCTGCGGAGATGCTCCGCGAGAGCCGACGAGAATTACCGTCGCGGCGTGGGTGAGCCGGATCTTGCCGAGCTCGCTCTCCTTCGAGGGCTCGCCTTGCACCCATAAGAACTCAGGAGGCACGTCTGGAGGACGCTCGCGGTCTGCGAAAAGCACGACGCGCGTGGTGTCCATGTCGACCTCTTCACGCAGCGAGTCGAGCAACATAGCGGCGCCGGGTTCGTAGCCGCAGACGATGACGTGATTTACATAGCCGCTCATTCGAAACTGCTCCTCGCGAATACTTAATACGGCGTTCAAAAGTGTGTGCCCGACGACGCCAGCGAAGAGCGCCAGCGTGAACATGCCGCCGACCATCATGAAACCGCCGACGACATGGCCGAGGTCCGAGACGGGGTAGTAGTCGCCGTAGCCCACGGTGGTGAGGGTGACGAGTGCCCACCAGAGCCCTTGCCCAGTGGTCTCGATGGTGGCGCCTTCAACGCCACGCTCGATCAGATAGATGCTAATGCCGCCGAGAACCGTCTCGAGCCCCAAGATGGTGAACGCAAACAGGAAGAGCACTCGGTCCGCTTCGAAGCCCAGCATCAAACCCCGAAATGGGTTGCCGTAACGGAAGAGGCGGGACGACTTTAGAAGACGTAAGAGCCGCAACACGCGAAGTCCGCGCAACGCGGGCACGACAGCGACGACCGTCGCCAGATCGATGAGCTGCATCGGTCGCATCAAGAAAAAGAATCGCCCCAAGATGGCGGTCTTGATGTTGCCGGCTGCTTTGGCCTTGAACACGTCGAGCGCCGGTGGCCGATAGCTCAGGACACGAAGCGTGAGTTCGACGGCGAAGAAGCCAAGAACGATGTTGTCGGTGCGCTGGAGAAGCACCGCCCACTCGCCCTTGGCCCACGGCTCGATGGCCAACAGGCCCAGCGAGAGCGCGACTAAGACCCACACGACACGGTCGACGAGCTTGTATATACGCGTCGAAGGACGATGAAACGCGGCGTGAATAGGGCCGGATTCGCGCTTCATGACATGCCCGTCGTCACTGAAAGTACCCCAGCACTAAAGCCCGCGCGAGCAGGTACCATCCTTCCACCAGCACGAAGAGCAGGAGTTTAAAAGGCAGGCTGACGGTGGTCGGACTGAGCATGTGCATGCCCAGCGCGAGGAGTACATTCGCCACCACCATGTCGATGACCAAGAACGGAATGAACACCAAGAAGCCGATCTGAAACGCTTCCGTGAGCTCCGAAATTAGGAACGCCGGCAAGAGCACCATCAGGTCCGTAGCGGTGATCTCCGCGCGACGGTCCGGGGAGCGAACTTGTCGCGCGAGGTCGACGAAGAGCGCTTGTTCCCGATCACCAGCGTGGCGGGCCAAAAACTCTTTGAGCGGGGCGCTGCCGGCTTCGATGGTGGCGATTAGCGCGTCAAAGCTCTCTCCTTCAAGGGGCGCGGCCGCGTCGATTTGACCGACAGTGGGCGAAGCTGCTTCCACGATCTCTTCGCCCACGGGCGCCATCACGTAAAGTGAGAGAATTAGGGACAGCCCCGTGATGACTGTGCCGCTCGGGACCTGACCTGTGCCTAACGCGTTTCGCAGAATCGAGAGGACCACGGAAATCTTCACGAAGCTCGTCGTTGCCATGAAGATGAAGGGGACAAGCGTCAGTGCCGCCAACGCCAGCAGAGAGAGCACCGGCTGCGACGCAAAAGACGCATCCTGCGCTGCGGCGGGCGCAGCAGCGAAGAGCACGAGTGCAGCAGGGATCCATCGAATCATGGGCGCGGCGACCATACACCCCTTTGGAAGAACTTAGGCACTTAGGGCATGGGCTGAGTCGCCTGCCCGCCATGCTCTTGGGTTGCGCGAGTGCGCGAGCCCCTACAGCCGGCCAAGAAGGGCATAGGACGCCAGCGCAAAGACCTCTCGAACCGCGCCCCTCCAGCGCGGCCAGGGTGATTCGATCGCCCCGGTTCCGACGACCTCGTCAAAATGCCGCCCAAACACCCGCTCGCAGCGGAAGACGTGATATGCGCTGCTCACGACGATGATGCGCTTGTTCGACCCAAGCTCCGCTGCGGCGAACCGGGCGTTTTCCTCCGTGGAGGTCGACCGCGACTCCAGGCGCATGGCGTTTCGAGGCACGCCGAGAGACTCCGCGAATCGGGCTGCCGCTTCGGCCTCGCTTGGTGGATAATCTCCAACGCCACCCGTGAAAACGAGCTTTGGCGCCACGCCATCTTTCCACAGCCGTACCGCCACGCGTACCCTGCTCCGAAGAGCATTGCTCGGCTCTCCCGACTCAAGAACTCGACAACCAGCCACGGCGATCACATCGAATTCGCCTTCCGGCGCTCGTTGTCCGTAGCGGTCAAGTCCCACCGCGACGGCGAGATAAAGAAGTCCGAGCACTCCAAAGAACATTCGTCGCGAGCATGGCAAGCGGAAGCGCGAGCGCCAACGTTTCATGCGACGTAGAAGCCAGTGCTTCGTTCGCCGGCCTGCGGTCATCAAGTGCCCTCGCGCATTTCTGAGCATGTGGTTCCGCACGCTCCAAAACGCGCTGTGCGGTCACGTTATTTCCGCTCAGGCATAAAAACGCCTGAAAAGATGCGATGCAGCCGTTAAGTGATGGCTCTTTTCCGACGTTCGCCCCAGGAGTCTGCCTTAGGCAAGCATTAACAACTCCATTTGGATACACTCACCATGGGCGGGGATGAGAGACAGAATCAACAAAGCGCGGTTGCGCGTTCTAATCGCAGATGACGATCAAAGGCTCCGTGAGCTGATGATGCTTTTGCTTAGCGACGACTACGACGTGGATGTCGCTGGGTCCGGTGAGGAGGCGCTTCGTCTCATCAACGACAATCCGTACGATGCGTTTCTATGCGATCTCTCGATGCCCCAGGCCGGAGCACGAGAAGTCCACGCACAGCTGACCCGAACAAACCCCGACGCCGCTCAGCGTTTGGTCGTCGTGAGCGGCGGTGCATTCACGGACGAGGCGGAGATGTTCCTCGAACAGAGCGGCTGCATGCGCGTCGCGAAACCTTTCTCACCGCACGATGTGTGCAGGGCGGTCGAAGCCGTCGTCGCTCGCCATGGATGCGCGTCTCCCTGCGCAACGCTTCGCCCTTAACATCGGGGGACATTAGCGTTTAGCGCGCGCGAAAGAGCTCTTCGCTTCCGCGCTGCATCTCTTCCATCGTCTGGAATCGATCGTCTGGGGCCTTCGCCAGCGCCCGCAGTACAAAAGCGTCGATGGCTTGAGGAAGGTTCCCGCCTTCGGATGGATGTGGTGGGTCATCGCGAAGGATCGCCGCAAAGATCTGGCGCACTTCCTTGTCCCGCACAGGACCTCGCGGCGCTTCGGCTTTCGGAAATGCGCGGCGTCCGACAACCATCTCGTAAAAGAGCGTGCCGGCTCCCCAGACATCGGTGCGCGCGTCCGCCGGGTCCGCGAGAACTTGCTCTGGTGACATGTACGATGGTGTTCCGAGTGCTTCTTTCGGCCCTGTTAGACGAGGACCTCGCTCGGCCACGTCTTTGCTCAACCCAAAGTCGATCACCTTAACGTCCCGGTTTCGACCGATGTGAACGTTCGAGGGCTTAAGGTCTCGGTGAATCACACCGCGTGCATGCGCCGCGCTTACACCCTCGAGCACACTGCCCAAAACCAACAGAGCATCGCTCAAGGGAAAGCGACCGCTATCTTTCAGCATCTGATAGACGGTCTTGCCCTCGAGATACTCCATCACCAAAAACGGTACCCCATCGTCGAGGA
>JBLHKB010000240.1:0-9766 GCA_047619315.1 Polyangiales bacterium | reverse complement strand
TTGGTAGACGCCGGTGCCCGTCAAGAGCGTGAGCGCCACACCCACCGCGCCCGTGCCTGACGCATTTTCCCAAAGTGGTGCCAGCGCCAGGGCCAGCACCCCAAGACCGCCAACCAGGCGCGACGGCAGAAAACTAAGTCCCGCCATCGCGACCATGCTCCAGCCGATCGCCCAAATGACCTGGAGGAGCACAAAATAGTAGAAAGGCTCCGGGGCCCACCCGAACTTCACGACGGTCAGCTCGAGGACCACCAAGAAGAAGCCGCGGGTCAGCAAAAAACGAGTTCGCTCATGAGCGCTTCGCCGCTGCGCCGCGAGGAAGATCGCCGTTCCTGCCAAGAACACAAAACCGGGCGCGCAAAAGTGAGTCACCCAGCGGGTGAAGAACAACGGCGCGTTGGTATTCGCCAGATCCGTCGCCCGAACTTCCTGGACCATGAAGAAGTCGCGCGTGTGGTCCAGCACCATCAAAACCATCACCGCACCGCGAAGTAGATCGATGGCGGCGAGCCGATGGCTCTTGTCGCGACTCACCACAAGTTCATCAGAGCATTACAAGAGCGTTGCGTGCTTGCGCCGGCTGGTCAGCCTGCCCGGACATGGTGTCGATGCACGTCGCGATAACCGTCGCCTCGGCCTGTCCCACCAGAGCTTCACTGTGAACCACACCAAACACGATCTCCGCATCTGGATGCGCCACTTCTTCGAGGCGCAGCGATGCTCTCTCGACAGCGCGCAGCGGCAGCTCCGGCCCGGCAGCGATGTGCAGCAAGATTCGCCGGGCGCCCGCAACCGAATCATCGTCCAAGAGCGGGCACGCGATGGCGCGCTCGACGGCCGCGAAGGCGCCGCCTTCCTCCGTCGTGGCTCGGCCACGCCCCATCACAGCCCGGCCACCATCCTGAAGAACGCCGCGAACATGCGCGAAGTCCAAGTTTACAATGCCTTGGTTTCCGACCAGGTCGCCGATACCCGTCACCGCATCGCAGAGCACCTCGTCCGCGAGCCCCATGGCTTCGGCGATGGTCAGATCACCACCGTTCAAGAGACGGTCGTTCTCGATCACCAGAAGCGCATCGACCTGCTCTTCCAAGAGAGCCAGCCCTTCATTCGCGGCTCGACGACGCTTGAGCCCTTCGAACATGAAGGGCTTCGACACAACGCCCACGACGAGCGCGCCGCTCGCTCGAGCCGCATGGGCCACGATTGGGGCCGCCCCAGTCCCTGTTCCGCCGCCCATACCGACGGTCACAAAGACCATGTCTGTATTCGCGAACTCTCGGGCGATGGGCCCGCAAGACTCGAGCGCCGCCGCACGGCCGACTTCGCTTCGACCGCCCGCCCCAAGTCCGCCCGTCGCGCGTTCGCCGAGAATCATGGTGCGAATGCCATGAAGTCCCGAAAGAGCCTGTGCGTCCGTGTTAAACACGAGTAATTCCGCACCATGGAGGTGTCGCTGAGACATCGCCACAACAGCATTTCCGCCGGCTCCGCCGACCCCAACTACTTTCACCACAGGGAGCATCGTCCGGGCGTATCACGACCGCCGCGGTGGACCGAAGAAAGCGGCGGATCTGAAAACTCGCTGCTTTCGCGCTACGCTGTATGTTCGGTTCACCATGGAAGCCCCAAACACAAGACAAACCTGCGAAAGTCGGAGGCCTTAGTGGGTCTTGCTGCGCGCAAAGGCTCTGTGGGCCCCTACGCAATTCTTGGCGAACTCGGCGCTGGAGGGATGGGCGCCGTCTACGCGGCTCGTCACACGAGCACCGGCCAGCAGGTCGCCATCAAGTTCCTCCATTCGGAACTCGCACGCGACCCGGAGATGAGCCGACGGTTTCGCCGCGAAGCCTCAATTCTGAAGTCCCTCGACCACCCGGGCGTCGTTCGCGTCGTCGAAGTCGGCGAAGACGATAGCGGGCGGGCGTATACGGTCATGGAACTTCTCCAAGGAGAAACCCTCGAAGCTCGGCTCGAACGCGGCCCGGTCACTCCCCACGAATTCAGTGCCATCCTCAACCACGTCGCCACGGCGCTCGATGCCGTCCACGCTCACGGCGTCCTCCACGGTGACCTAAAACCGGCGAATGTTTTCCTTCTCGAGGAAGGCACAAAGCTGGTGGACTTTGGGACATCCAAAGTTCACGGCCTCGAACGGTTGACGCGCACCGGCGAAGTCAGCGGGACCCCCATTTACATGGCGCCTGAGCTTCTCACCGGTGAAGGCGGGATCGACGAGCGCATCGACACTTATGCTCTCGGCATCCTGGCTTACCGGGCCCTCACCGGCACAGTTCCATTCACAGAACGAAATCCCGGCCGTTTGCTCTATCAAATCGTGATGGGAGACATTGTACCTTTCGAAGAGCGCTGTCCGTCTGTACCCCCAGCGGTGGCGGC
Organism: Polyangiales bacterium; assembly: GCA_047619315.1. Classification (GTDB taxonomy): domain Bacteria; phylum Myxococcota_A; class Polyangia; order Polyangiales; family Houyiibacteriaceae; genus JBCCRV01. The sequence continues at coordinate 7,366 of JBLHKB010000240.1, read as the reverse complement.
GGCCGTTCATCAAGCCATGTCCTCCAAACGCGATGAACGCTTTGCCAAAGCTAGCGCTTTTGCCCACGCGCTCGCAGGCAGCTGCTCGAACGAGGCAAGTCCATGAACCAACCAAGCCAATACCTTCTTTGCGCTCTTTGTGTCGCCTGCGCAGGCGGCCAAACCACCGTCGAGCGGGCCGGTGAAGCGGACGCCCCACCGAGCATGGAGTGCCTTCCGAGCGCCGCCCAAGAAGGCGACTTCACCGAGCACATGCAATTTGCCTGGCTGCTAACAGAGCAGAGCTTCGAGGTGGAAGCTCCCTCCGCTCCACCCGCGTCCGCGCGCACTGTGGAGCTGCAAGACTGGACGGATGTCACGCTTCAGCCATGGCTCGCGCAAAAGACGCGTCTTGTTGAAGCGGCCCGAGCAGAGCTCAACGTCGCCGCCGAAGAAGCGCATCCCCAGCGGACCATGGCCGGCGCCCTCGTTGCCCTCATGTACGAAGATGTCGCACGCGTGATTCGTCGCGTGCCTGTCCCCGACGAGCTTCGCAGCGAACCCGAAATCGCGATAGTCTTCCGCGAAGTCATCGATGCCCAAGCGCGTCCCTACCTCGACCATGCACGTCGCGCCTATCGCGCCTGTGCTCTCAACTCGCGAGGCCACTCAGAGCTGCGGCATTGGATGCGCTTCTGCGAAGAGCGCGGCGCCGAACTCCCGACCTCTCTCGCCGCATTGCAAAGCGGTGAGACCGTCGTCGAAGTCATCGTCGCTCCCGAGTAACTCGAGTAGTAAGCTAAGAACCTCCTATGACGCCCTTCGACCGCGATGCCGATGCGCATCACCTCGATGCGCTTTGCGCACCACTGTCCACCGAGCTCTCCGCCAAGACGCGAGACGGCCTCTTGCACTTCGCGGACCTCGTCGCGACGTGGGGAGCCCGGACCGATCTCGTCGCCGCGCGCAGCCCTGAAGCCCTCCTTGAGATCCTCTGCCTCGACGCATTCATTCTCGCCGAGGGCGTCCCGCGCGAAAAAACGCTCATCGACGTCGGCGCCGGCGCCGGCGCACCGAGCCTTTCCCTGGCGTTGATGCGACCGGATCTGCAACTCACCCTTCTCGAGCCACGCCGAAAGCGCGTCGCGTTCATGCGCACGGCCGTGGGCGCTCTTGGTCTAAGTGATCGCGTCGCCGTTCGCGAAGGCCGCATCGAAGACCTCAGCGACGAACGCTTTGATGTCGCGTTGTCTCGCGCCACCTTCGAACCCACGGAATGGCTGCAGCGCGCGGCCCCTCTCGCCGACCTTGTCGCGGTCCTCCTCGGCTCTGCAGAGAGACCCGACGGCGACGTCTCGTGGGAGCAGCGCTACCAAACAGCCAAAGGCGGCTCCCGCCAGGTATTACTCTACCGCATCCCATAACAACGAGGTCAAGCACAGCCTGCATCAAAAACTGGCACAGAGCTGAGCCATCGAGCGTGCCCACCTGTCGCGGAAGCTTCAAGAAGCAGGAGCATTGGGAGGAATACTCGTTGGCACTAGGCATGCAGAGCGCAGGCGTATGGCTTTACGACCAGTCGCTCTCTTCATAAATGGCGCGCTTCTTTTTCTCTCGGTTTCATTCCTCTGGGAAGTCGCGGCTCCGGCCTCTGCGAGAGCGTGCTCCTGCCAGATCGTTGAAGGGTCCCTCTGGCAACCAGAAACCGTCTCCTCGGATGACTTCCCATCCAACGGTCTTCTTTTCGGCGACACAGCCAGGAGTTCAACCTCGTGGAACGTTGAGGCGAGGCGGGATGAAATACTCAGCGCACTCAGCGAGTCAACGGTCTGGCAAATCGAGGGCTCCGCAGGCGACGTGATCACACGGGCCGGCTGCGAGAGCTGCGACCTACGCCTCGTCGTCGGCGACGAAGACTTGGAAAGCCCCTCCGCTGCGGAATTGCTCAACGTGCGAATCAACTACGTCGTTGTGCCCGAGGAAGAGGGCTTGAATGGGTGCGTGGCTGATTCGCTCGAGTTCGAAATGCGAGCCAGCGATGACCGTACCTCGGCCGATTCGCTCCTAACGCTCGTCTACACCGCCGCCACTCGGGAAGAGCTCGCAGCCATCACTGCTCCGTCCGGATTGTTTACGTACTCCCCACAAGGAAAGGTCGTAACCACCCTAGGCCGCAGCGACACTCATGCGCGCGACGAAGGACCTCTGCGCCAAGCCGGCCCCTTCTGCTTCGCCGTCGCGGCGATGGACCGCGCCGGAAATGTCGGCGAACGCTCTGGCGCCGTCTGCCTGGACACGACGGACCCCAGCGATCCGCTCATTCAACTAGGAGATTTTGACCCCCCATGCAGCGGAATTTTTTGCACCGTGAGCCCCGGCACCGGCCAGAACTCGCCAGGATTGTGGTGGGCCGCCGGGTTTGTCGGGCTCTGGTTTGTTCGTCGAGGGTTCTGACACCCGCGCCCCTCCCACCCTACGCTCGATGAGTGGTACGCTCAGGGCCGTGAATCCATCGTCTCCCGAGAGCATCATCGCATCGGCGCGAGCGTTAGCGGCCATGGGTTCGCAGCGCGAGGCGGAGTGCATGCTTCGTGGAGCCCTCGCAAGGCTCCCTTCGCATGGTCCTTTTCGTTTGGCTCTGATGAGTTTGAGCGTCGATGCTGCAGCCGGGTCGTGGCCTCCACTGAGTATATTGCAGGTGGAGCGATGGATCCGCGATGCCATGCTCGTCGAAGCCTTGGCCGTGCTGAGCGGTTGCAGCTTTGGCGAAGACGGCCAGAAGTGGGCGCACCTATTGGGCGAGCTCCTCGCTCCGCCGCCGGACTCCAACCAAGAACATCGTGCGGTGCACCAGTCTTTGCTTCGTGGCGGAGCGTCGGTCGCGATGACCACCTTGGAGGATCTGTCTCGAGCAGCACCCCTCAGCCCATGGGCAGAGCGCCGCCTCCAGCTCTTACGCTGGATGCTCATCGACAACGCGCAGTCCGCGACGCGCGATTCGCAAGTTGATGTTTGCGCATCGCCTTTAGCGAAGGCGCTCTTTGAGGCGCTGGAGGCGCGCGATCTTTCTGGCATGGCGGAAGCAGCCAAAACCGTCGACCACCCCGACGCCGCGCTCACGGCGCGGGCGCTGGAGCGACTTGCTCGTGAAGCGCAGAAGCAAGGCTCCGCGGAAGCCGCCGACAAACGAACCGTCCAGCATATCGGTCGCGTAGCAGCGGCGATGCAGCTGCACATGACATCCTTCGAATCTGCCAGGGCGGTGTACGAGCAAATGCTCACCAAAGCCGCCGAACCAGAAGTCGCGCAGCTCCTAGTCGCCGTTCAGGGCGTCGAGCGAGTCCTCATCGGGCGCCCCTTCAGCCACCGTTCATTCGCGGTTCCCAAGGCGAATCGTTTTGAAGACGTCACCGTGCGCCATCCCGAGCAGCGAGCGTTAGCGTCCACGCCAGCGGCCATCGGAGGCACACATGAAGGCCTTGGCTTCGATGACCAAACTCGCGTGGCAGCCTCATCGGAGATCCCACTCGCTGCATTTGGCGACGAAGTAACCCGCGCCATCGTGCTTCCAGAGGCACACATCGAGACGGCAGCGGCAAGAGCGTTTGGCAGTGAAGTAACCAGCGTCAACGCTCACGTCGCAAGCGTCGACGCAATTGATTTCGATGACCTCACTGTGAGTAGGTCACCGGTTCCCGCCGTTGCTTCCACGGCATTTGTCACCGGGGACACTCTCTCCATCGAGCGCGCTCCTCTTCTGGCTGCACTTGACGCTCCGACTATTCCGGACGCAGCCGAGGCCGCGACGCCTCCTGAGGTTCGAACTCCAAGCGCGGCAACTCCCGGCGCAGTACCTCCCGGCACGACAATCAAGGACGTCCACCCCAAAGCGCCGCCGCAGGAGCGCCCAAACCGAAACAGCGTTGTCGTCTCTGCGATCGTTTCAGTCGGAACGTTGGAGAAGACCAAATGAACGCACGCATCCTCTACGTCGATGCCTCGGGGCGCTCATGGAGGAACGCAGAGGCCGCGCTTGCTGACGGCTACACAGTCATCGACGTTCCACCAGACGAACTCGACGCTCGTCTTGCCGCCCAAGACTATGTCGCGGTCCTTCTCGACCTAGACCTCGCCACGACCCTAGGCGGAGCCCTGCATGCTCCGGTCAAAGTGCCCCAAGTGCCTACGCCCGTGGTCCTCGTCACCCAGCGAGCGCGCGAATGTAGCGCCGACGACCTCCGCCAACACGGAGCGGACTGCGCTATCCCAAAACCCGCCACCTTGGCCCAGGTGACGCTCGCCATCACAGAATGGCACCTCCGACGCTAAAACCACTCTCGCGTTGAGGTGGAATAAAGGTCGTTCTCAAGGGTTTATTAGGTAACTGGCGGGGTGGCAGCCTTGTCCTCCCAAGTGGCTGCCACTTTCGCCTCCCCCCCTTGCCGTCCACGGCTTCACCTGCAAGTGTCCGTCACTCTATGCGTTTTCTTCTCATCGCTTGCTGCGTCAGTGCAGTCCTAGCGACGGCCTCCTCGGCCGCGGCAGAACGCATATGCCTCATCGCCCAAGAGGACGCGCTCTTCAGCCCGCCCCTCCGCGTGGATGGCCCGCAGAGCCAAATGGAAGAAGGCGAAAACGCCGCTTCTCGGCCCATCGACGAGATCTGGAGCTTCGTCGAGAACACTCGTCTCACGTTTTGGCGCGAAGCAGATGCGCCGAAACAAGATGAGCGTGTTCTCTGGTGCGAAGGTGGCGACCAGAGCCGATGTTCACCCCAGGGCAGTGAAGCCCCGGCCGCCGAGTTGGTCCCGCCGCCGACAGCCACGTTCTTTCGGCTCGTGGTTCCACAAGCCCTTCGCTCGAACCTGAACCGCCCTCGCTTTGATAGCGACCGCGGACCTTCAGGCTTCTACGAACGCTTGCTGCGACCGCCACGCTAGGCGCCGCAAAGCACGTCGTCCTCGATCGCCGAACGCCACTCGCCCCGCGCCCTACAGCGCAGTGCCTGGGTGCAGCATTCAGCGCGCGCTTTTTCCGGTCGCCTCGCGCACGACCATCACGTTGAGTTTGATAAAGCTCGCTGCGGCACAGTCCGCACGAAAGGTTCTTAGAAATGAGTAAAGGTTCAGCAGTAATCGCGATCATGATCGCGTTCGTCGGAGGGTTTGCCAGTGGCAACCTTCTTGGAAAGCATGAAAGCGGCGACGAGGAAGTCGCCAATGTCGACATCGCCGGAGAAGGCCAGGCCCTTGGTGCCAACGCAGCCGGACCGTCCGATGACGTCGAGCGCTTCCGCGTCCCCGTCACCGCCGATCAGCCCAGCAAGGGTGCGGCCGACGCTCTCGTCACGATGGTCATCGTGTCCGAGTTCCAGTGCCCCTTCTGCGATCGAGTTCGCCCAACGGTCGAGCGCATTGAGCGTGAGTACGGAGAGAACCTGCGCATCGTTTGGCGCAACAACCCTCTCCCCTTCCACCAGAACGCAGGTCCCGCCGCAAACTTGGCTCTCGAAGCCTTCGAACAGGGCGGCTCTGAGAAGTTCTGGGAGATGCACGATATCCTCTTCTCGAACCAGCGCGCCCTTGAGCGTGCTGACCTCGAGCGCTACGCCACTCAGGTCGGTCTCGACATGGGCCAGGTTCGCGCAGCTCTAGACAACAGCGAGCACTCGGCCAAGATCGAAGCCGACCAGCAGCTTGCGACAAGCCTCGGCGCTCGCGGCACCCCAGCGTTCTTCATCAACGGCGAGCAGCTCATGGGCGCACAGCCCTACGAGAAGTTCAAAGAGGTGATGGACCGTCAGCTCGCAGCGGCTCGCGCACTTGTTGCCGCCGGCACGCCGCAGGCCCAGGTCTACCAGGCGATGACCCGCAATGGTCTCACCGCCCCCGCCGCTGCTCCCGCCGCCGCCGCCGCCGCAGAGCGACCTGCTCAGCGTCAGCCCGACCCAGCCGCCGTCTACAAGCTCGAGCTTCCCTCCGGTCCAATGCCACAGCGCGGTCCCGACAACGCTCTGGTTACCATCGTCGAGTTCTCGGACTTCCAGTGCCCCTTCTGCTCCCGCGTGGAGCCAACGGTCAACCAGGTTCTTGAAGAGTACGGCAACGACGTTCGCGTCATCTGGATGAACAACCCTCTTCCATTCCACGACAACGCAGGCCCCGCCGCGCAGGCTGTCATCGAAGCGTTTGACCAAGGTGGAAACGCCAAGTTCTGGGCGATGCACGCAAAGCTCTTCGAGAACCAGCGCGCCCTTGGCCGTCCGGAACTTGAAAGCTACGCACAAGAGCTTGGCCTCAACATGGCGCAGTTCCGCGCAGCCCTCGACAACAACGAGCACCAGGCCGCCATCACGGCACAGCAGGCCATCGCTCGCGGCTTCGGCGCAAGCGGTACCCCAAGCTTCTTCATCAACGGCCGCAACCTTCGTGGTGCACAGCCGCTTCAGGCCTTCAAGGCCGTTATCGACCAGGAGCTCGCCCGTGCGCGCGCCCTCGTCGCCGCTGGCACGCCTCGCGCCGGTGTCTACGCCGCTGCCATTCGTGACGGCGCCACCGAGCCTCAGTTCACCGGTCCTGCTGCAGCTCCTGCAGCGCCGGCCGCTGCGGCTCCGGACGCCGATCGCGTTTACGAGATCGCCGTTCCCCGCAACGCTCCAAGCAAGGGCGCCCGCAACGCTGCCGTCGTCATTCAAGAGTTCAGCGACTTCCAGTGCCCCTTCTGCTCCCGCGTAAACCCCACCATGGCTCGCGTCATGCAGGAATACGGCGACCGCGTTCGCGTCGTTTGGCGCAACTACCCGCTTCCATTCCACGACAACGCTCACCTCGCAGCCGAGGCCACCGTTGAGATTCATCGTCAGCGTGGCGACGAAGGCTTCTGGGCCTTCCACGACAAGCTCTTCGAGAACCAGCGCGCTCTCGCCCGCCCACAGCTCGAAGAGTACGCCGGCCAAATTGGCGGCGTAAACATGGCGCAGTTCCGCGCAGCTCTCGACAACCGCACCCACCAGGCTGCCGTCGACGCTGACATGGAAGCCGTGACCAGCGCTGGTGCCCGCATCGGTACACCAAGCTTCTTCATCAACGGTCGACTCCTCCAGGGCGCACAGCCCTTCGAGGCGTTCAAGACCGCCATCGATCGCGCTCTCGCAGAGTGATCGAACGGGCTTCGTTGAAGCCCATCGTATCGAAGGTCAGACCCCACGGGGTCTGGCCTTTTTTCGTTTGGGCAGAGTACGAAGAGCAAGCAGCCTGATTCTCTCGCTCGAACGGACTTCACCTTTCCCATCACCTGGACTAAAGTGTGCGGTCCAAGGGACGTTCGTATTTGTCGCCCTCGGACGCAAGATGACGTCGAAGACCCACCATACTCGTTACTTCGACGT
>JBLHKB010000239.1:0-9824 GCA_047619315.1 Polyangiales bacterium | reverse complement strand
GCACCAGCGTCCGGGCTATCGATGACGGCGATGGTCGGCGTGTAAGGGTCGCGAAGATGGCCCGCGACGACGAGTCGTTCGTCCGTTGCGATCTTCTGGGGTACGAGAGCTGCGTAGTCACGAATCTGTCGAATGTCTGGCGCCGCGTACTCCCAGACGCCGCCGGCGCCCGTGAAGAACGTTCGTGATCCCGTTGAGATCACATCTAAGCATTCGACGTCGGGCACGGACAGCTCCATGCCGTCTTCGGAGCGCAGTCGGTGTAGACGACCGGTTCCAACGAGGACCTCCTCCGAGGCGACGTCGAAGGCCACGTTCGGCGGGAGCACGCCACCGCGGGCGTGAACCCATCGCAGACTCCCCCTGCAACGCTGGCTAGCAGCGTTGCCATCCAACCGCACGGAGCAGGCCGAAGCACACATCGCTGCGCCGCTGGCCTCCGTCGATGAGTGCTCGATCAGAGGCTGGCACTCGGTTCTGGCTTTCTACCTGCGTGCACGTGAGTGAGACGCCGCCGTCAGTCGATTCGCTCGCAGGTGACAGGGTCAACGCACTGCCAACACTGAGCGATGAGGATCCCGATGGCGTCACCGCATTCTGGACGCACGCCGCATCCCATGGACTCGCCGCCGGTCCCGGGGCACGAGTTCGGAACGCAGCCGCCGCCGGTGCACATCTCTTCGTCGATGCAATCCAAGTCCCCGGAGCACGAAGGTCCGACGTCGCTCGTCGCGAAGGCGTCGACGCTACGAGCATCCGCGCTTCGAGCGTCGGCTGTTCCGCCATCGCCGTTCACCGTCGCGTCCACCGTGCCGACATCGGCTCCGGTGCCGGTGCTGGTCGTGCAGCCCGCAGCGGTGAGGCACGCCGCGAGAAGTAAAACGGAAGGGTGTAGGTTCGCCATACTCGGAGCGTAGCCCGGCGACTCAGGCCGTCCAGGCTCAGACGAGTCAGGAACTTACATTCGGCTTCTTGGAAAAATCGCCCAGGAAGAAGCCACAGCGCCCGTGTGCTGCTACCTCAGGTCCATGAAGCGCTTGCCAACCTGTATTCTCTGTCTCTTGTTCGCGTGCAGCGGAAGTGGAGCCGAGGACGCCGGCGCGGGCGATGCAACGCTTGTGGATGCGGGCTCCTCCTCTGACGGCGAAGTGGACGTCTTCGACGCGGGGCCCGACGTCTTCGATGCTGGACCCGACGTCTTCGACGCGGGACCCTTCGTCGCGTTCCGTGCCATCACAGCAGAGGAATACGATTGTCGCGCCGTCGCGACGCCGGAGCGCCGCGCCGCGCCGCCTGCAGACTGCTTTCTCGATCCCGCCTGTGACGACCCCCTCGTCGTCGGTCACAGAGGAGCCGGCGGCGCGTTTGGTCTCTACACGCCTGAGAACAGTCTGAGCTCCATTCGCCTCGCGATCCTTCTCGGCATCGACGCCGTGGAGATCGATCTTCGCCACACAGCGGACGACGAACTCGTCCTCATGCACGACACCACTCTGGAACGGACGACGTCCTCGGACGCCGTCGTCAGCGATCTGACCCTCGAAGAGCTCCGCGCGATCCCCCTCAACGTCGAAGGCTACTCCGGCGAATTCGCGTGCGAACGAGTTCCCGAATTTCGTGAAGTGCTTCGAATGGCGCGCGGCCGCATCACGCTCATCTTGGACACGAAGACGAATCGCGGTGATCTCGTTGCTGAAGCGCTCCTCGCCGAGGGCATGCTGGATGAGGCCTTCGTCTCCGTGAGCTCACCTGACACCGCCGTCGCCGCCCGCGAGGCGGTCTCGGAAGTGCGAATCCAGCTCCGGCCGGATGATGTCGCCGAGTGGGAACTCATGCGCGACCGCTTCACGAGGCCCCCGGAGATCTTCGAGGTCATCAAAGCTCAGGTGGAGAACTTCCTCCCCATCGCGGCGGCGTCGGATTCTAAGGTCTTCCTGGACGTGTTCGGAGCGGACGCCGTGGTGCTCGTCACCGGTGACTTTAGCCAATACGAATCCGCCTACGCCACCGGGACGCACGTGGTCCAGTCGGAGTTCCCATTCTGGGTCTTGGAGACACTCGGTCGTCGCGACTGGTCGACGCTGCCGCCTCATCGCCCCATCGGCCTCGAGAGCCCGCTCTTGCCCTAACGCTCTCCCTAGCCAACTTGGTCGACGGAGGACGCTTCGACGAAGTTCCAGAAAGCACTCATGTCGTCGGCTGTTGATGCGCCGGCGGGGGCGAGCCAGCGAAGGGCGTCCTCGACGGACTTCGCCATCATCACGCGAGGGTTCCCGAGGGCCACCAATCGGGCGAAGGACCTCAGGAGCTGCGTCCAGACATCGTCTCCCCTCACCACCAACGCCATCTTTACGTTGTGGTGCTGAAGTAGGCCTCGAACGACGCCGCGTTGTTTTTTCGGAGATCAACCGGGGGAATGGAGGCCTTTCCATCCAATACAGCGAACGCGCCGACCTCCGTACTGGAATCGATGCCCGCCGCGGCTTCGACGACTGCATCGATCACCTCCGCGGTGAGCGGGCCGTTCCGGTATTGAATGACGATGTTGTGCCACCGCGCCACGATGCCATTCGGGGATTGGTGGAAGAAGCGCACGGCCGCGGGTTGAAAAGACGAAGACACCAAGCGCATCCTACCCGGAATCGGTGTCGCGATCGCCACACAAGGCTCGCCTCTCGAGAGCAGCGCTAAGTGAGCGCGCCGCGCTCTTGGTGATGCTCGATCACCCGAGCCTTGTTCACGCCTGCTAATCCTGGAACAAGCTCATCGACACGAAGTCGGCTGGACGTTCTGCGGGTACCCGCCCTGAACATTGCCGGGCGAGTCGTAGTTGCAGACCCAGAGGTCCATCTCCCCGCACGTGCGCACCGCGCAGCCGAGGCGCCGCGTGCTCGCCCAGACGACCTGCGTAAAATGGCCAGTTTGCATGGAGAAGCCGCCGTTGCGGAAGTCGTATTGGCTGCGCTCGGACACCCAGGCTGTCACGACATCGGAAGGGGAGCTTCGTCCAGCCGTGCCCATGAAGAGGTTCTCTCCATACGGTGATTGGCTGTGCTCGAACTGGCATCCGCGGGCGACGAGGGTGTCTGCCCAGGCCGCCGCTGCCGACGCGAGCGCCGGCGACCACTCGAGGAGCGGAGCGCAATGTTCAGCGCGGGCGAGGTTGTGCGCCTGAAGAGCTTGCTGCATCGGCGGAGCGAGTCCTTGGCCGCCGGAGGGGACGGCTGCTCCCTCCGCGCTTGTGCCGGCGCCCGTCGTCGTCGTCGTCGTCGTCGTCTGAGCGACGGACTGCGCCTCCACGCCTCCGCACGCAAAACACAAGCTACCTATCCAGATCCATTGCCAACGCATGCGTCGAGGATACGCCGCGACGAGCAACCTTCGAAGCGCCGATTAGGAATTGGACTAGGGAGGGCTATTCCGGCGCGTCCACCGTCGCCGCTTCGATCAAACCAATGCTTCGCGCCCGCTCCTCCCATTGTTTGCGCGCCTCCGCCTGCATGTCCGTCGCGTTGTCTTGCTCGTCCACGATCTCCAGCCCCAGGAGCGTCTCGATGACATCTTCCATCGTGACCACCCCTGCGGTGCCGCCGAACTCACCAAGCACGATCGCAAGGTGCTCACGCTTGGCGGTGAAGTGGCTGAACAGCTCGGGGATGGGAAAGTCACCCTTGACCGCAAGCACCTCTCGCCGGATCGACGACAGCGGCTGATCTCCCTTGCCGTCGACAATGGCCTTGAGAACGTGGTCCTTCAGCACGTACCCTGTGATCTTGTCTGGCGATGATTCGTAGACGGGTATTCGGGAGAACCGCAGTTCCGGATGGGCGTCGTGAAACTCGCGGATCGTCGTGTGTTGGTCACTCGCGACCATCACCGTTCGCGGCGTCATCACGTTCTGGGCAAAGATGGTCTTGAAGCGCAGCAGGTTGCGCAGGATATTCGACTCGTCTTCGTCGAACACTCCCTGTTGCGAGCCGAGCTCTGTCATGGCCCCAAAATCTGCTCGACTCAGCACCGAGGCATCCTTGTCCTTCTTCAGCGCCTTCGTGATGATCTGACTCACGAAGACCAGCGGCGTGAGTACGAACATCACAAACTTCAGGGACGCGACGGTAAAGCCCGTGAGTTCCCGCCAGTAGTTGGCACCAATGGTCTTCGGAATGATCTCTGACAAAATGAGAATGGCCAGCGTCATAACCACCGGCACCACCGCTGTGGCCACGATCGATACGCCCCAAATCTTCGTCGCCTGCGCGCCAACACCGATCGCACCCGCTGTATGCGCGATGGTGTTCAACGTGAGAATGGCCGCCAGCGGCCGATCGATGTTGTCCTTAAAGCTCTGCAGAGTTTTGCCAAGATCTCCGCCTTCCTGAACCCGCATCTGGGTGTAGGACGGGGTGATGCTCAAGAGCACGGCCTCCCAGATAGAACAGAGAAAGGAAAACACGATGGAGACGAAGAGAAATAGGATCAGTAGGGTATACAAAGGCGCTAACTCCAAAATCGACGCACACGCGCAGGAGCGACGATGGTAGCCGAACTGCCGTCGACCCGCCTACGCTAAGTGCCGCCAAGCGCCGCGCTCAAGGCCGCCACGAACCTTAAACGCATCCTGAACGAGGCCCTACAGCGCTTCTCGTCGGCTTCTCCGTGGAAGCTCGGCTAAGCGAGTATGCCCTCCAGGGATGAACGGTTGGCCTCCGCCGCGCCGAAGGTGTCGATGGCTCAGAGCTTGGGCCATAGGCACGTAGAGATCGGCGAGATGATGCTCGTCCTTGTCGACGTGAATCGTGTTTCCAGCGCGCCACCAAGATTGCCAAGGACAACGACGCCATAACCGAATCTCCTTCGGCCGAAATGATGCGCCGGTCCGCCGCCATTGATCGCCATCATGATGGTGTTGTCCGCCGTCGTACCGTCCCCTTTTACTTTCTTGAAGTTGGCATCCATGTCGAAGGCGGCGGGAACATCAGCGGCTACTAACTAAACTACACCCACGTGGTCGGGTACGACACCCTCTTGGCGTCGGACTATGCCGGCTTCAGCGGAACGATATTCCGTGATCGGCTGGGCGTCCCGCGGACTCCCCAAACGAGGACCATGCATGCTCGTTCACGTGAGTTATGTATCAACCCGATCTACCATTCGCCGTTATAAAGGAAGTGATGAAGGCTGATGCGGACCGAACCCGAGAAGAGCTCTTGTCCGAGCTGGCCACGTTGCGAGAGCAATCACGCCGAGCGTTAGAGCAATCCCGGATGCTGTGGCTGACTGGAGAGTTGGCAAATATAGGCTACTGGAGCCTCGATATCATCACGGGGACCGTGCGGTGGTCCGACACTGTGTTCGCGATCCACGGGCTCTCAAGAGACACCTACACGCCTGGATTGGCCTCGGCCATCGAGTTCTACCACCCCGAAGATCAAGAGATGGTCCGCGCACATGTGGACGCCGCCGTCAGCAAAAGGGAAGACTTCGATTTCGAGTCGCGATTGATTCGAAAAGACGGGACCGTTCGTGTCGTCAAGTCGCAGGGCCGCCCCGAGTTCGACGAGGAAGGCAAGCTCTACAGCGTCGTCGGTCTCTTCCGAGACGTCACCGATGATAAGAGCGCGGAGCGTGAAATTCGCCGATCAAACGAGCGGCTCCGAGCCCATGTCGAGAACACACCGCTCGGCATGCTCGAATGGAACACTGAGTTCCGCGTCGTCGAATGGAATGCCCGCTGCGAAGAGATCTTCGGATACACGAAGGCGGAGGCGCTCGGTCGGCATGCGGCGGAGCTGGTGATCCCCCCCGAAGCGGCTGCGCTGATCGACGACACCTTTCAAAGCCTCATGTCCCAGACGGGCGGAACTCACAGCAGAAACGCGAACGTCAACAAGGCCAACGAACGAATCGTTTGTGACTGGTACAACACGCCTCTCGTAGACCGCCACGGGGGAGTGCTTGGCATCGCTTCCATCGTGCAGAACGTCAGCGAGCGTCATCAGCTGGAGTCCCAGTTCGCGCAGTCCCAGAAGATGGAAGCCATCGGGACCCTCGCTGGGGGCATCGCCCACGACATGAACAACATACTGGCGGTCGTGCTGGGGCTCGGCGCCATTGTGGAAATGGAGCTCGATAAGGGAAGTGAACTCCGCGCCGACATGCAAGACATCCTGGTCGCAGCACGCCGAGGAAAAGAGATGGTGGCCAATCTGCTCGGGTTTGCTCGGAAGGGCAGATTCGAGCGGACCGTCTTCCCGTTGTCGAGCCGGGTCCAGGGCCTGGTCAGTCTGCTCCAAAAGACGATCCCCAGAGAAATCCAGTGCGTCGCTGTCTGCGATGATGATCTCTTGCATGTTCGTGGCGACGCGAGTCAGCTGATGAGTGCGTTCATGAACCTCTGCTTGAATGCTGCCCAGGCCATCAAGGGTCACGGAACGATCACCGTCTCGGCGAGCAATACGACGATCGATGAACAGGCTTTGGGTGTGCGGGCCAGGCTTCCGCGAGGACCCTATGTTTGTCTCAGCGTCACGGACGACGGCTGCGGTATGGACGCGCCGACCTCGAAGCGAGCCATGGAGCCCTTCTTCACAACGAAGGACGTGGGCGAGGGCACCGGTCTTGGTCTGTCCATGGTGTATGGGGCCGTGGAAAGTCACGGAGGCGCCGTGGAGATTCAGAGCGCGCTTGGAACAGGAACAACCGTGTCCGTCTTCTTGCCTGGCCACGCTGTCTCACCAGAGGTGAGCAAATGATGGTGGAGAAGGGGACCGCGAGCCTGGGGAATGTGCTCATCGTCGATGACGAAGTGCTCATGCTCAAGACGATACGTCGAATCCTCCAAAAATTCGGATACACCGCCACCGTCGCCCAGGGTGGCGCTGCTGGGATCGACGCGTATGTGGCGGGCCGGTTTGACTTGGTCGTGCTCGATCTCTCCATGCCGGAGATCAACGGCGCGGAGTGCTTCCGGCAGATACGCGCCATCGATGCGGACGCCGCCGTCCTGATTTGCACAGGCTATGGCGATGAGACCCAGACCGCCGAGATGCTGGCCGCGGGCGCGAAGGGCATTCTGCGAAAGCCCTTTGAACCATCTGCACTAGTCGATGCTGTGGCCTCTCTTCGGAGACGTGACTAGAACTCTTTCGGCGCCGCCCTCAAGCGGCGTGCTTGGCCGGTACGTCCTCACTGAGCTCGCGGCGTGCGTTCTGGATCTGGGGAAGTACCGCCATGAAGGCGTCGACGACCCGAGGGTCAAACGGCTTGCCGCGCTCCTCCTCGAAGAGCGCGAGGACACGCCGATCGATCACCGCGAAGGTAGGCTCATTCCAATCTTTAATTGCGGTCTGAGAAGAGATTTCGCGCGTAAAATGGAGACGATTCATGGGAATGCTAAGGTCCCGGCCGATTGGGACAGAGACACAAACGAGCGCCACGATGCGAGCGCTGCCGAATGCACCTGGACCATTGTCTTTGCGCGCACATCGTGCCCCAGGACCTGACAACGCGTCTCGCCCTGGTCATGCACCATCGGGAAGTCCAGAAGTCGAGCGCGACGGGTCCCCTCGCCCTCGCCGCCCTGACGAACAGCCACCTCTACGTGCACGGCCTTCGCGATGAGCGCCTGGACCTCAATCCGCTTCACGAAGAAGGCCGGCGTGTGCTCATGCTCTTCCCACGGGAAGGCGCGCCGGAGCTTAGTCGGGAGCTTCTGAAGGAAGACCCGCGTCCTGTGACTTTGGTGGTGCCGGACGGAAACTGGCGCCAAGCGAGGCAGGCGGGAAAACGCATCCCTGGACTCGATCGCGCGGAGGCCGTGACGCTGCCCGAGGGCCCTCCAACTCGTTGGGGTCTCCGTCGCGAAACCCATGAGCTTGGACTCGCGACCTTTGAAGCCATCGCGCGCGCCATGGGCATTTTGGAGTCGCCCTCCGTGCAAGCCGAGCTCGAATCGCTCTTCGACCGAATGGTCGCGACGACGCGCGTGACTCGCGGCGAGGCCGCTTCCATCGAAACCGTCGCCGATGCCGCTCCAGAGCTCACACCTCCGCTTTCGATCCTCTACGCGGACGAACACCTGGTCGCGATTCACAAACCTGCCGGCTTGCTCGTCCATCGCGGTTGGGGAAACGATGAGCAGCCCGCGGTTCAACGCCTCCGCGATCAAATCGGCCGCTTCGTGTATCCAGTCCACCGCCTCGATCGGGCGACGAGCGGCGTCTTGCTCTTCGCGCTCTCGTCGGAGGTCGCCCGCGACATGCAGGTGCTCTTTCGCGAGCGGACCATCGACAAGACCTACGTCGCCCTGTGCCGCGGAACTCAAGAGCTTGGCGCCGTGGACCACCCCCTCGCCAAAGAAAAGGGCGGCGAGAAGCGGCCGGCCCGAAGTGACTTTCGGCTCCTCGGCGCCGCCGGACGCTACGGCCTCTACGAGGCGAAACCCGCGACTGGACGCGTGCACCAGCTACGCCGCCACCTCAAGCACGTCTCCCACCCGATCATCGGCGACGTGCGCTATGGAAAGGGCGAACACAACCGTCACTTTCGCGAGCGTGGGTTTAATCGCTTGGCGCTTCACTGCGGCCGCCTCGCCTTCGTTCACCCGCGTACTGGTGTCCCTGTGACCATCACCGCGGCGCTGGAGGGGGACTTCGCCAAGCTGCTGGAAACCCTTGGCCTCACGTCGCCCTTCTGAGTGAGAAGCCTGTTAAACAGGCCACAGGCCACAGGCCACAGCCCTCTGTGGCCTTCTCTCGCCTTCTTTCGCCCCACCGTTACCCGCTGTTACCCGGCCGTCCGGCGTCGCGATGTATCCTGCGCAGCCATGCTCAACAGCCGAACGCTCTCTCTCCTCGCCCTTCTTACTTTCTCCGCCTGCAGCGAGCCGGGGCAGGAAGCGGAGGCTCGCGAGTGGCTGCTCACCAATGGCTACGAAGTCACATCGATCACCTCGACGGAGGCCGGGGCGTTCCAGTTCACGGCGATTCAGCAAGAGAAACGTTGCAGCGGCACTCTGAACATCAGCACTGGATCATTCGGTAGCACGAGCCACATGCGAACATGCACGGACAACCCGACTGAACAAGACCTGCAAACGGAGTGCGCGACGGGTCGGGTTCAAAGCTGCCATGAGCTCGGCCTTCACAAGATGGAGAGTGACCCGGCGATGGGCCTCGAGCTCTTTGTCCGCGCATGCGAGGGAGGCGTTGCTGCGGCGTGTACGAACGCTGGCGTCATGAGCGCCCGCGCTCAGCCTCGAAACGGCCCTCAAGCGGTGGCGTATGCGCGGCGGGGATGTGCCGGCGCTGACGCCCAGGGCTGCGACAACTTGGGTATATACCTGGTGCGCGGTTTTCACGGCGACATCAGCGAGCCCGACAAGGTGGAAGGTCGACGGCTTCTCGAAGAAGGATGCGCGCGCGACAACAATTCGGCCTGCGGCATTCTTGGGTGGGAGCTAGCCTTCGGGCAGAATTTTCCCCACGACGACGTCCGCGCACGCACCTTGCTGACGCAAGCGTGTGAGAACGATGGCTGGGGAGCGTGCGGCGACTTAGGGCTGCTCTACCGCGACGGTCGTGGCGGCGACCGTGACCTCGAACAAGCGCTCACCTACGTCACCCAGGCGTGCACGCAGGCGAGCATTGCCATGAGCTGTCGCGTCCAGGGTGGGCTTATCAGCGAGCGTCAGGGTCGCGAGTTCAGCGCTGAAGCGCTAGCGGCGTTCCAGCGCGGCTGCGCCAGCACGGATCGGACCACCCACGTCGGTGCCGCTTGCGACGCGGCGGGCAGCTACCTCTTTCAGGTCGGTAATTCCCCGAACC
>JBLHKB010000238.1:0-9891 GCA_047619315.1 Polyangiales bacterium | reverse complement strand
GGACTTCGAAGCTTCTCCGCCACGTTGCTTAGTCGTCTCCGTCATTTTCGGCCAAAGCGTACTCCATTCGATTCCCCGCCGCATGGCGGCATTGCAGGCCGACACGGATGGCTGCTCGTCGTGGTGCCGCCGCCCGCGTGGGGTCACGAGACGAGGGCCTCGGCGATGTTTGAGAGCGATTAGGGCCTCCGTCGATCATCGCTTATACTTCGGAGGCCAGCGTGTGCGCCATCAGGAGCCAAATTACGAATGCGCGCCTTACTTATTGCCCTCGCCATTCTCAACTTTTCAGGGAGCTCGTTCGCTTCGGGGCCGAGCCTCGACGTGATCGGGACGGAGGCGTTCAGTCTCTACCCCACGGTGACGACGGACCTGACCTTTGAGAGTGAACGCTCCCAGCTCGGCTGGGGGAGCTTTGACCTGACCGCGGTCCCGGAGGTCGATGAGATTCGCGTCGATTTGGTCATCGGTGTGCCCGCCGCGGAGACCGCTTGGCGCGCCTGCAAACGTTTGGAGTTCGTGGGCGAACACACGCGCGTGGTGCGCTCCGCAGATTGGGCCGGGGTGCCTATGACCCGCGGCGTTTACGACTCGTTGCGTGGTCGCCTGACCATTGAAGACGTGCGGAGCCTGGCACGAGATGAAACTTCGTTTGCCGATGTGTGCGGAGAGCACGTCCGTTTCGATGCCGAAGCGCGGCAGTCGATGCTTCGATTCGTCGAGACCTTCGATGAGCTGGCGCTGACCACCGGCGAAAGCGCGCCTTCGCCGCCGCTAGAGCTTGGACCCGACCACGACTTCTTCCCCGAGACTCCGGTTCACTTTCCGTTCCCTGCCTAGCTTCCTCTGGAGGCGCGCGCGAACGCGGGCCACGAGGCGCTCGCTCGCGAAGAAGGGTGCGAAGGCCACGAAGGAGAGCTGAAACGCAAACCCGATGGCCATGAGTGCCAACACTCCAACGTGAAAGCCCCATACGAGGAGCGCCCAAAGTTTGCCGAAGCCGCGATGCACGACGGCGACGGGGGCGGTTATTTCGAGGACTAAGCTGACCCAGGCCATGCCGCTGAACAACCCGGCGTAGGGCAAGAGTGCTGCGCCGATGGGTGAGTACACGCTGCCGAGCTCGAGCTTTCGGACGTTGTCGAAGGCGACGTAGTTTCGAAGCGTGTCGCCTTGAGCGAACTCGAAGCCGCTGTTCCGTAGTTTCGCGATTCCGGCGATGAGGTACGCCGCTGCGCACACCATGCACATGAGGCGGATCATCCAGCCATAGCGTCCTTCGACTTCGCGCGCGGCGATATCTTCGGTTGAGCCAGGGGCCCGTCGTGCGTCCAAGCTGTAGGTGTCTGCGGCTGGGACAAGGGCCAAGCAGGCTACGTAGAGAACGAAGAGGTTGTCCGTGTGGAGGATCTTCCCCCACGAGTTGCTGTGCGTGAGAACGAAGAGAAGGCCGATGGCGTAGATCGGCGCGAGTAGACGGAATCGCCAGCCCAGAAGGAACGCAAAGCTCAACACGAGGGTGAGGAGCACGACGCCTTGGTAGAGCGCTGGCAGCAAAGGTGTATCAGACCAGGAAACAATGCCGACGGGAACGAAGCGGTCCAGGTCGTCGAGTCCGTAGCTCCAAAGATGGGGAAGCCGAATGCAGAGATAGAGCGTGCCGTAGAGACCGACGAGAATGCGCAGGCTGGCCAAGCGCGTCGCCGGCGCGGCATCAAAGAACCAAGAGCTCAGCGAAGGCCGCGTCATGGGGCAACCTCACAGCGTACGTGAACGTCGTGCTGCTGGAGAGATTCCTGCGGGTCGTCGTTTGCGAAGTACGCGACGGCGTCCCAAGTGTCCGTGGCGATTTCTACTTCGGCGTAGTCCTCACCAGCTTCTCGGAGGCGTCCGGCGATCTCTGCGCAGAAAGAATCAGCGCCGTGGTGAACGCCCAGTTCGATGGTCCGAAGGGATTGGAGCACTTCGCGATTGCCGGCGCTGAGCATCGGCGAAAGGGGCTCGCGGGACCCGTCTGCGCGAATGCCGATGGCGTGCATGAGCGTCAGCTCTGGGCTTGGCCGACCATGGGAGAACATGGGGTAGCTGGAGAGCGGAAACGAATCCTCGTGCGCTTCCCAGGTGACCGGAACGAAGACGACGCCAAGGAGCGCCACGGAGAAAAGGACCGCTGCGACACGCCAGCCGCGCGGACTTACGGGTTCTTTCGCAGCCATCGGCGCCGAATATGACCGGAGGCGAGGAAGCCCCATGTGGCGCCGACGACGAGGCCACCGGTGTGGCCCCAGTTGGCGATGGGCATGAAGCCCGTGAAGCAGAACACGTAGAAGCCCAGCATCCAGAGCACAGTGCTCTTCGGAAGCGCCAAAGGAAAACCGGGGTCGTAGCGGCCCCGGATCCAGATGTAGCCGAAGAGCCCGTAGACAACACCGGAGAGGCCGCCGAAGAGCGCGGTACCAAAATAGTATTGGGGAAAAGCGCCAGCGAGGTGGGCGACGACGCAGAACACAATGAGCCACAGGCTGGAGTGGACGCGTTCCAGGCTGGCGGCCAGGTCCTTCCACCACCAGAGGTTGAAGATGAGGTGAAAGATGCCGAGGTGAACGAACGCAGGGGAGAGAATGCGCCAAACTTCGCCGTTCTCCCAGGTCGCGAGGAGGAGCGCCGTCTTGTCGTAGAAAACGCCGCCTTCCCAAATAGGAATCGACACGAACCAGAAATGTTGGACGGCTGGGTCGTCTCCAAGCTTCGTCACGAACGCAATGCAAGCGCAGATCGCGATGACCGCGATGGTCACCGGCCCCATGCTGCCGGCTTTCTTGAACGTCTCGCGCGCTTTCATCACGCGGTGACGGCTCTTCTTCTCTCGTGCTTCTTCTTTCTTACGCAGCTCCGACGCGCTCTCTTTTAGCTTGGAAAAGCGCGGGTCGTTTGGGTCGGCGAGGAACGTCTTCAGGATCGCTTTTGCGGCGTCGAGATCTTCGTCGTTCTCGACCCAAACGTGAAAGGTGCCGTCCTTGCCCTCGCGGAGCGCGGCCCCGATGGAGTCGCCGTAGAGCGCTTCCGAAAAGCGCTCGGCGTCCTGTTCGGACTCAAAGGCATGGAGCATGCGCATGTTGAGGTCATAGCGCAGATGCGCGCCTCGTCGATGGTCGCTTAGGGCTTCATCAGCCGCGAATAGGAATCGTCTCGGTCACGGCAGATATCCGCCAGCACCGCTTCAAGTCTCTCTTTGCCTTCGCTTCGCAACGTCTCAGCGTTGGTTTCGGCGACCCGTTTGTGCAGCGGCGGCTTTGCGGGCGGGGCGGACAAAATCGACGCCATGTCGATTTTTTCGAGATCCAGGAATCCCGTTCCAGAATCAGACGTGCTGCGAACTGAATCGAGGACACTGCGACGCACCATTTGGATCGTAGGATCCGGTGAACGTCGAACAAAGGGAAGGGCGCGCGCGGCGCTCGAATCGTTGAAGGGGGCGCTTGGATGAAACGCCGCGAGGGCCATGGGCGGCGACCCGTCGTAGAGTTCGGCGTATTCTTCGCGAAGTGTCGCTGTGAGGCGCTCGAAGGCTTTCCGCTCTATCTCGAGTATTGGAAATAGAATGAAGGTGACTTCATACGATTCGTCTTCGCCAAGCTCTTTCATCGCGCTGAGAATCGGAGCCGTGGCGTCGCCTTCGCCAAAAGGAAGCACTCGCGTCGCCGTTCGGCCCTCCACGCGGGCTTTTTTGGCCCAAGGGCAGAAGCCAAAGTCCTCGACGAACTCGATGCTGAAGCGTTCGTGAATTCGCCGAGCTTCAACGGTGAGCGCGTCAAGTTGTTCAGGGGTCACCGGCGCATCGTATCTCAGCTCTTCGAAGGAATGCCATCCTGCTAGGCTGTGAGCATGCGCCGCCTGACTCCACTGACGTTCGCGCTCGTCCTCTTGGCGTGCGGCGGTGAAGAGGCGTCCCGACTGGTGGAGCCCAGCCCGCCACGATCAAGCGCGCTCCGACCCCGTCCGCCAGAGCCAAGCGCTCCGGCGATACCTGAACCCGAACCTTCTCGAGTTCAGGTTTCGCTGCCGCCGCCCATTCTCATCGACGTGGCCACGGAACGATCCGTCGATGCCGCTGTGGGACGGGCGCTCGCCGCGGGGGAGGTTCCCGGCGCCGTGGTGCTCATCGGCGACATGCAGGGCACACGTTTTTCGCGCGCCTACGGACAGCGTTCGCTTGAGCCGACGACGTCCCGCATGAGCCTGGACACCGTGTTTGATCTCGCGTCGCTCACCAAGGTCTTCACGGCTCTCGGCGTTCTTCGCCTCGTGGCCGCGGGTCGCCTTTCCTTGGAAGAAGATGCGGGGCGCCACATCCCTGCGCTTCGCGGCGTGAGCGCCGAGGACCTATTGCTTCACCGCGCGGGCTTCCCCGCCGTCGACTCTCTGAACGACTATGTGCCGGATCGAGAGGCCAACGTTGAGCGCATTCTGGCGACGCCGCGAACTTCACCTGGGACCTTTCGGTACTCGGACCTTGGCTACATCGCGTTGGGCGAGCTCATCGCGGGGGTGAGTGGCAAGCCGCTCGACGAAGCGCTTCGCGAACTTGTCCTTGAGCCGCTTGGCTTGGAGGCACGGTTTCGACCCGCAGACGACGCTCGCATCGCGCCCACCGAATACGCGCCACGGCGTGCTGCACAGGGCGAAGAGCCGCCCATGATCCGTGGCGAAGTACACGACCCGCGAGCGCATCGACTCGGCGGCGTGGCCGGTCACGCAGGACTCTTCGCGAGCGCGTCGGACATCGCCAAAGTTGCCCGGATGCTCCTTGGCGGAGAGCCCGGCTTTTTGCCCGAGGCGCTCCGAAGACGAATGCTCACGCCCGTGCGAATCGGTGAGGCGGAGCGAACCCTCGGCCTCGATGCGTTTCGTGGCGGCGTGGCACACCGCGGTTTCACAGGCACGTTTCTTCACGTTCATGAAGGCCACGGGCGCTTTGCTGTGGTGTTGACGCACGCGGTTCATCCTCGGGGACAGGGTGACGCGGCGCCCTTGCGTGACGCCCTTCGTGCGCTCGCCAATGAGGCCGAGATCCTGTCGGAGCCCGCAGAGCTTGCCTTCGGTGTCGATGTGCTTGTCGCCGAGGATTTTCGTCGCCTCGAGGGCAAGCGCGTGGGTCTCTTTACCCACGACGCCGCGGTCGCACGTGACGGTCAGACCACACGACGTCTCCTTCAGGACGCCGAGAATGTCGATCTGCGTTTGCTCTTTGCTCCCGAGCACGGCTTGGGCGCGAACCGAGAAGGCGTCATCGAGGATGAGCGTGCCGACGGTGTCGTCATCCAGAGCCTGTTTGGCGCGAACCGAGATCCTCGGCCCGAGGCGTTTGAGCGCTTCGATGTGCTGGTCGTGGACGTCCAGGATGTGGGCGCGCGCTTCTACACCTACTTCGCTTCGATGCATCGCTTGCTCCGTGCCGCCGCGGACGCCCACACCCCCGTGCTGATCCTCGACCGGCCGAATCCCCTTGGCGGAGTCCGAGTGGCTGGACCTCTCGTCGAGCCTTCGCATCGGACTTTCATCAACCACCACTCACTCCCTATTTTGCACGGGCTCAGCGCCGGCGAGATGGCGCGGCTTTTGGTGGCGGAGGGGGAACTTGACGTCGAACTCGACGTTGTCCCGATCCAAGGATGGCGGGGCGAAACCTGGCGAGCGCTCAACCTGCGCTGGGTGCCACCTTCGCCGAACCTTCGAAACCTTGACGCCGTCGAACTCTATCCAGCCGTGGCCCTCGTTGAAGGGGCCAATGTCTCCGTGGGGAGAGGGACGGGCGCGCCATTTCAGCTCGTTGGCGCTCCTTATGTGGACGCCGAGCGCTTGTTGGCCGCCGTCCGTGATGCTGGTGGTCACGCCGAACTTGAGACTTTTCGTCCAACCGCTCGTCCGTATCGGGATCGCGAGTGCCGAGGAATACGCCTCAGCGCGGAGGGCGCATCCTTGGCTCTCGGGTTTGCGATTCTGCGAAATCTCGCGCTGCATCGACAGTTCGACGGAGCGCGCACGGCGGGGCTTCTGGCATCTGACACGGTTCAACGTGCGGCGCTTCAGGGGCAGCCCGGTCTGATGGAGAGCTTTCGAGCGGCCGAGCTTGCCTTTGAAGCCCGCCGAGCGCCTTACCTGCTTTATGAAAGGGCCCCACAAGAAACGCCGTGAAGATTGACTTTCGCGGGGGTTCATGGCCGGATCATGCGGCTCCATGTCCTGGGGCGCCCCTTTCATTATGTCCGCCCTTACCTCGCTGCTCGTCCGGGATCAGAAAGTCCCTGTTCGCAAGATCGAAGAGGCTATTCAGCGTCAGGTGATCGCGGGTGGTGGGTTCGACACGATCCTTCTCGAGGCGAAGCTCCTACCAGAGAATGAGATCGCATCCTATTGCGCGGCCGTGCATGGGCTTAGCCCAGCGACACGCGCCGAGTGCATGGATGTTCCACGGGATGTGGTTCGAACGGTGCCAAACGAGGTCGCCGAACGCCATCGACTGGTGCCTCTGGATTTCGATGGGCAGCGCCTCGTTGTTGCCGTCGATCAACCTCTGCCCTTCGAGGTCGACCAGCAGCTCGGCTTCCTCCTGGGTGTCACGGTGGAACAGCGAATCGCACCAGAGATGCGCATCGCGGCGGCTCTTCAACAGCACTTTGGAATCGAAATGGTCCCGCGCATGCGGCGCCTCGTCGAGAAGCAGAGTTCAATCTCTGCGGGCTCGGCGGTTTTCATTGAGCCCCTCGTGGCTCCCGTCGAGACGAAGTGGCCCAGCGACCAGGAAAGCAACGTTCCGACCAAGCAATTCGGTAGCGTCGTAGAGAGCTCGCGCGCTCCCGTCGGAGACCTGCCCGGGCAGCCAGTCGTCACGACGACGCGAACGGTCAGCCTCGGCGAATATGCATCGCCGTCCAACATCTCGTCGGCGCCCGAACCTCCGAGCACAGTCTCGTTGGAAGAGCCGCTACAGACTGAGTCGGCCACGTCGTCCCCTCCGGAGGTGGCGGAACGACTGCGACGTTTGAGCGCTCCACCACAGCCCTCTCGCATCAGCGTCCCACAGAGTCAGAGTCTCCTGAAGCACCGCGGACCCTTAACCGCGCGTCGCGCCGTCGAGCTCTTGAAGGGAGCCGAAGGGAGAGACGAGATCCTGGAGATCTCGTTTGCGTTCTTCCGTCAGTTCTTCGACGTGAGCGCGCTCTTCGTCATTCAGGCCGGAGAGGCGGAAGGTCTTGAGATCACCGGACCCGGTGCGGACCTCTCTCGCTTTGAGCGTCTTGGTGTTCCTCTGGATGAGCCTTCGGCGTTTCAGCTCGTCACGGAAGGTGGCGTCCCGATCGTCGACGGACTTGAGCGGACGGAGCTCGACCGCAAGGTTCGCTCGGACATGGCCCGTGTTGACCTGACCCCGGTCTTGCTCTTACCGATCAAGATTCGAAACCGCGTGGTCCTCGTGTTCTACGGGGACCGTTCCGGGGAAGCCTTTACCCTCGCCGACATTCCAGAGCCGCTGGCCTTTGCGCCGCGTGTGACGGAAGCGCTTCAACAGTTGATTCTCCGCCGGAAGTTTCAAACGGCGCGTCCCGCACCGACCCAGGAAACTTCGCCTTCAGTGGAGGCTCCCATCCTCCATCGAGGCGTGAACGACACCCTCGAGCCGGCAGCTCCAGCGTACCTCCTCGACCTGGAAGTGCCGGCTCCAGAATCGCTGCCCCCGGACCCGCAGCCTCCGAAATCGCAGCCTCCGAAATCGCTGCCTCCGAAATCGCTGCCTCCGAAATCGCTGACTCGGAAATCGCTGACTCTGGAATCGCCGACGCCAGAATACAGCACGCCCGCGGGTGAGGTCCCACCCGTCGTCGCTGAAGACGAGTCACACGTTCGCTGGTCAGAGCCGCCGCCGCCGCCGCCATCGCGCAAACCTCGGGGCCGTGTTCGAAGCCCATCATTCGATGTGCTTGGCGTCCCTCGCAGCGCGCCTCCGCCCCCCATGCCAGGTGAGCAACCCCAGGTGACGGCGCCCAGCGGGCCGCCCTTGGTTGCCGAAACGGACGAGGACTTCCCCGAGCTGAGCCTCGACGAGGAACCCTTGCCGCAGCGTCGGGTCGGTAGTTACGTGATGAAGGGCGGCACCACCGAAGTGGTCCGCACCAGTAAGTACACTCCTGCGACGGAGAATGAATCGAAGCGGTTGGTATCGGATTGGCCGGACAGCCTTGATCTGCCTACGCCCGTCGCGTTTGCATCGCCGGACCCGGAAGTCGTTCACGACGAGGCTGATCCCGAGCTGAGCGAGCGAGAGAAGCGAACGAGCGCGTCGCCGATTCCACTCACGTCCACGCTGCGTCGACCGTCGAAGCCCAGTGCTTCGGACCTGGGCGAAGAGATCATCATCACGGAAGGCGGGCTAGAGCACGCGTCTTCCGAAGACGCCACATCCGACTCCGTATCTCTGTCCAAGGCGAGCGCGCGAAAGCACCGGCAGACTGGACCCGACACGCCGAGCGTCATCATCGAGATGGGCGACAGCATCGAGGCTGTCGTTGAAGACTTGCGGTTTAGCGGACCGGACGAGCCAGAGGCCGCGGTTCGTGCCGTCGTTCAACAAGGTGAAGCTGCGTTACCCGTGCTGGTCCGCGAGTTCCCGGGGCCGCTCTTCTTCGATCGCAGCCAACCGCATCGACGCCTTCCTCGTGGTCGCGACATCTCTGCCGTGGGCCGCGCTATCGCAGCATTCGGTGACTTGGCTGTTCCGTACGTCATCTCGCTCTTCGATCGTGACGACGCGGATGACCGTTTCTACGCGGTGCTTCTCTCTTCCGAGTTTTCCCACGCGCGCCTCGTTCAACCTCTCGGCGACCGTATCTTTGACGACGATCGTGGCGTTGGAACTCTCGCCCTCGATGTGCTTCGAACATTGCTGCCCTTTGAGCGAGAGCTTGCCGCCCTGACGGAGCGGCTTCGCGCAGAAGCCAGAATCCCAAGCGCGTCACTCGAAACTCGAGTGATGGCGTTGCGCGCGCTTGGAGAGCTCCGTGATCGTGCAGGGCTCGATATGCTCGCGCTCTTTGTGGAAAAAGAGCGCGAAGAGCTGGCCGAAGCCGCTCATCGCTCGCTGGTCCAGATCACGCGACAGGACTTTGGAGACGCGGTTCCGCGCTGGCTGCTTTGGATCGACAACAACTATGAGCGTCATCGCGTCGAGTGGCTCATCGACTCGCTCTCTCATGTCGACGAGGCGATGCGCCGCGACGCCGCGGATGAGCTCAAAGCGCTCACTCACGAGTACTACGGCTACCACCCCTCGCTCTCCAAAAAGGAACGCGAGATCGCGCAGAAAAAGTATCGCCGCTGGTGGGAAGCCGAAGGCCACCTTCGCTTCACGCGTTAGCCGCGCCGACTAAGAGAACACGTCGCTCAGGTTCTCTTGGACCGGGTGATGACCCCCGGCAGGTCCCTCCCATCGAGCACGGTCACGCGTGAGTCGCCAGATACCGTAGATGAGCGTTGCGGCGATGGCCCAGCCAACGAATACCCACCATAAGGGCATGGGTGTGTCGGTTCCGTGGCCAACATCGAGAGACTCCATGTCGAGCTTGCTGCCGAGGAGGGCAAAGGTGTTGTTGAAGGTGTGAGTGACCACGCAGACCCAGAGGCTTCCCGTTCGCGCGCCGAGCCACGCGAGGTAGAAGCCCAGCGGCAACACGCCGACGATGTGGTGAGGGTCCATGTGAAAGAAGGAGAAGCTCACCGCGGAGATGGTGATCGCCTTCAGGCCGAAGCCCCAGCTTCGCTGCACCAGGCCGCGAAAAAAGATCTCCTCGGCAAAGCCAGGGATGAGCGCGATGACCGGCCAGAGCATCCAGAATG
>JBLHKB010000237.1:0-9961 GCA_047619315.1 Polyangiales bacterium | reverse complement strand
CTCGAAGTGACACCAGAGGCGACGGCCACCCTGGAGATTCCCATGCATCGTCGCCGGGTGTCCCCAGCGAACGACTCCGCCAACGTGATGAGACCGGCTGGTATGGGAATGTGGGCCTTGATGGCTCCAGACTGGAACTGATTTTTCGCTCTGATCCCTTGTACGTCGGCTCGGCATCTTGAGCCGCCGAGCTTTCCGTGTGTCGAGTTCATACGACGGCTTCGCGACTGGGTTTTGACGCACGGGTTCGACGCGCTAGGTAAGTGGCATGGATCCCACGAACGTTCTTCCTGACAAGACGCTCCATGACCTTGAGTGGTCGCGGATCGTGGCGAGCATCGGCGCACGTTGTGCTGGACCCCTCGGGTCGCGGATCAAGGTCCCTGTGGCTTCGGACGCCCAGTCGACGCTCGTGGGTCTGAAGGAGACATCCGAGGCGATGGCGATTCTGGAACGCGGAGAGGTGATCCCCATCGCCGGCTCCGTGGAGATCGGTGAGTCTCTGACCCGCGTTGAGCGAGCTGGGGATCTCGACGCACCTTCTCTTCGTGATGTTGCTCTCGTTCTGGAGGCCGCCCGCCGATGCCGGCGCTTCTTGTCGGCCTCACGGGCAAGCGCGGGAAATCTCGACGCGGCCACCGCTTTTGACGCAAGTCTCGACGGTCTTCACGACGAGCTTCGCTCCTGCATCGATTCAGACGGCACGATTGCGGATGGCGCGAGCGCCGAGCTACGGCGTTTGCGTGCCGAGTCGTCAAACCTTCGAGGACGAATCGTCCGCCGTCTCGAACAGATGATCCACCAGAACTCAACCATCCTCCAGGACTCGTTTCATACGGTGCGCGAGGGGCGGCACGTCTTGCCTGTGCGGCGCGACGCGCACGAGAAACTGCCCGGCATCGTTCATGGGACCAGCGCCAGCGGCGCGACGGTGTTTGTCGAACCCCGAGCCCTCGTTGAGCAGGGCAACCGCCTCCGCATGGCCCAATCGGAACAAGAGCGCGAAGAGGCGCGGATCCTTTCGGACCTCAGTGAGCTCGTGCGAGAGCGTTTGCCCTCGATGCGCGCCGCGGTGGATTCCCTGGACCATTTGGACTTGCGGCAAGCCAGCGCGCGCCTTGGACGCGACCTTGACGGTGTCTGCTTGGAGATGGCGAGCGGCGCCACGATTCGTCTCAAAAATGCACGTCACCCAGTCCTCCTCCTCGACGGCGTCGACGTGGTGTCGAGTTCGCTGCAGGCGACCTCGTCCAGAGCGCTGATCATCTCCGGGCCGAATGCGGGCGGAAAGACCGTCGCCCTAAAGACGCTAGGTCTCGCGGCGCTGATGACCCGCGCCGGCGTACCTTTCCCCGCCGACGAAGGCAGCTCGTGCGGCTTCTTGACGAAGAACCTCTCGACGTTCTCCGCACACATCACCAACCTCTCCACGATTCTTCGTTGGGCGGATGAGCGCACCCTCGTTCTCCTGGATGAAGTGGCGGGTGGAACGGACCCCGAAGAAGGTGCGGCGCTGGCCTGCGCCCTCGTCGATGCGCTTTGTCGTGCAGGTGCGGCGACGGTTCTGACCACCCACTACGAGGCTCTGAAGGCGATGGCTGCGCGTGACGAGCGCCTCGACAACGCCGCTGTCGGGTTTGACGTCGAGGCGATGCTACCGACGTTTGAACTCAACCATGGTGTCCCTGGAGCCTCGAGCGCCCTGGCCGTCGCGCTGCGCTTCGGGATCCCCGAGAATGTCGTTTCCTATGCCCGCCGCGTTCTACCTGAGCAGAGTCGCGCCTTCGACGAGGTGGTGCGCGAACTCGATACGCAGCGACAAGAGCTCGCGCGGGCCCAGGCCGATGTCGAAGCGGAGCGACGCCTGGTGGCCGCGGAGCGCGCCGACGTGAGGAATCAGCTCGAGAAGATTGCCCAGCGCGGCAATAAGGCTGTGGACGAAGAGTCCCGCAAGCTTCGCGAGCTTCTCCGAACAGCGGCCAACGAGATCAAAGAAGGTCGCCGCGCGTTGCGAAAGCACAGCGATGCCGAAGCCATCGAGGCTCAGCGGCGTCTCGTTCGCGCGGCGGAGGAGTCACTTCCACAGCCCAGTGTCGTCGGTGAGGGGGCGCCGGTGACGAACGTTACGCCGGGTCAGCGAGTTTATGTCCCGCGTCTGCGAACACATGCCGACGTCCTTGAGGGACCGACGCGAAACAAAGTTCGCGTGGCGGCCGGCCCCCTCAAGCTCTGGGTCAAGACGAGCGAGCTTCGGGCATCAACGGAGCAAGCCAAACAGGGCACCGCACAACGGCCAAAGCCGGAGCCACAAGAGCCGCGAGTCGATCCAAAAACGAGCGACAACACACTCAACCTTCGAGGCTTGCGCGTCGACGATGCCCTCACCCTCGTCGAGACCTTCCTCGATCGGGTGTACGGCAGCGGCGGGAGCACGGCCTATCTCTCCCATGGCATCGGCACCGGAGCGCTTCGCGACGCGATTCGCGAGCAGCTCTCACGTGACACGGTCTATGCCGCTTCCTATCGCGGTGGCGACATGGAAGAGGGTGGCGAACGAATGACCGTCGTCACGCTTCGCTAGCATGGTCTCAGAGTTCTGATCTCTGAGTCCTGAGGCGGCCTGGCCTGCGAGAGGCGGCCTAGAAAGGCAGTCGCTCGTAGCCGTCGTCGTCGTCCATGGCTGTCGGCGCCGCGGTGACCATTTCGGAGCGTGGCTCGTTACGGACGGGTTGCCGGCGACGACGTTCAGGCGTCAGGGGAATCATCACGTCTTGGTGAGCGCTTAGTTCAGCCTGCGCCGCCTCGAATCCCTCGAGGCGCAACTCGACGGGTATTTCTTCGTCTGGCCCAACCTCAAGGCTCAAGGGCGTGGTCCCTTGGAGAACATCATCGGACCACACTTCGGCGCCGGATGGCTCCGATTCGACCTGCACCGAGAGGATCTCTGGAGCTAGATAAGGCGTCGCCGGCTGCAACGAAGGAGGCGCCACCGTCGCTGTGCGCGGACGTGGCATCGGTTCTGGCAGGACCTCGGCATCACTGTTCATGATGATCCAGCCAGCCGTCAGCCCACTGAGAAGCAAGATAAGGGCGGCGATCCAGAGAGGCGCCTTCTCTCGCTGTGCTCGAAACACGCCCGTCGAACGAGAGCGATAAGCCTCGAGCTCCGGAACACATTTCTCGAGCGCCTCAATGAACCTCGTGGCGTCCTGATATCGACGGTCGGGCGACTTCGCGAGGGCCCGAAGAACGAGCTTGTCGAGGCGTGGCGTGATCGGACGCGTTGGGACGAGCGCTTTGGGCGATGTGGGCTCTTCCCGAATGTGCTGAGCCATGACAACGACCGCGTCGTCGTCCTGGAAGGGCGGGACTCCCGTCAGCAGCTGGTACATCAGCACACCAACGCTATACAGATCGCTGCGGGCGTCGAGCTTTTTTCCCTGCGCTTGTTCCGGAGACATGTAGCGCGGCGTTCCAAACACGGTGCCGGCTTGGGTCTCCAGGGAATCGAAGTCGTTCTCACCTTCGAAGACCTTTGCGATTCCAAAGTCGAGCACTTTGACCACAGGAGCTTCTTGGCCCTCGGTGTCCGCCAACACGATGTTGTCGGGCTTCAGGTCACGGTGGATGATGCCCTTGGAGTGTGCCTCCTGAAGACTCGTGAGGATCTGCTGAGCGATTCGAACGGCTTCCACGGGGTCGACGGCGACATCGCGTCGAATTTTCTCCGTGAGGGTCTCGCCTTCAAGGAGCTCCATCGCGAGAAAGAGAATCCCCTTTTCAGTCTGGCCAAAATCATAGACGCGAACCGTGTTGGAGTTCTGAAGAAGGCTCATCGCTTTGGCTTCGCGATGAAAACGCGTGACCGTCTCGCTCTCCCACGCGACTTCGTCGCGTAGCAATTTGAGGGCTACGGGACGTCCCAGGGGCGTTTGCACTGCCCGATAGACGGTTCCCATACCTCCAGCGCCGATCAGGCCTTCCACCTTGAAGCGCCCCGCAACGGTCGTCCCCACGTAGGGGTCTACGATCTGTTCTGCGCTCGAGGTCGACATGGGCGGGCTGCTCATAGCCTAACACGACCTGAAGTCAGGCCGGACCATGCTTCTGGTTGCTGAACCCGGTTGTCGTTAGGGAGTGATGCAGAAGGTTGGCCATTGATCGCCCACTTGGATGGGTTGACAGGCTCTTCCGCTCTGGCACTGACCGCTTGAACAGCAGGGGGCAACACAAAGACCCTCGTGACACCGCAGCGAGTCACAGCCACCGTTGCTCGTGCAGGCTGTCCCGGCGAGGCCATCTGTGTTTTCTCGGTCGCAGAAATTGACGAACTCACCGGTGGTGGAAGTGAACGAGGTGCATCCCTGTCCGCTTGGACACTGGCCTGCGGCGCTACACGGGGCAAAGCATGTGCCGGCGTTGCAAAACACACTTCGGCAATCGACACTGCTATCGCAATCGGAACCCGCATCCGCCCGATCTCCTGCCAAAAAACAGCCGTTCGTGACCTCGTCTCCAAAGGCCAGGGTCGAGATGCAGGCTTCATCAATTGCGCAGTTCTGGTCCGTTGAGCAGACGGCCTGGCACTCTTCGTCATAGAGTCGGCAGTAGCCAGATGCGCAGTCCGAGTGGGCAGTGCACCGGCCCGGGATCGGTGTACCTGCTTGTACGGTCGGCACACAGAGTCGGGCTCCGAGGAATCCACTGCGGCAGATAGCGTTGGATGGACAGTCGGAGTCTACACAACAGGTATTCGTACAGGTTTTCCCGCTCAGGCCAACGGCCGCAAGGTTTGCGCAGAACGTCCCGTCCACACAGCTCACATCGCTCTCACATGCGTTTCCAAGCGGCGTTGCGTCGAAACAAATGCCGCCCCCTTCAAAGCCGTCGAAGCAGAGCTGTCCGGCGCCGCACTCCGCATCGTTATCACACCTCTGTGGAGGGGGAACATCGCACACGGGAGGGTCTACGTTGTTGTTGCAGAACAGCTCGGGGGAACAAGCGAGGGATACGTCGTTGTCACACGAGGGCGTCTGGCATGATCCGATGCAGATCGTGTCGGCAGCACAGAGTGGTGGTTCCGCAGCGTCTTGCTCATCAACGATGTCGTCGCAGTCATCGTCGAGGTTGTTGCAGATCTCTGTTGTACCCTCGTCGGTCACGCCATCGCAGTCGTCAAACATGACGGGAACGTCCTCGTCGGCGATACCGTCGCAGTCGTCGTCAACGCCGTTGCACACTTCTGAAACCCCACCGAAACCCTCGTCGGTGACTCCGTCGCAATCATCGTCACGCATGTTGCAAGCTTCGGGCGTCTCGCCGAGGTCTTCGTCAATGATGTCATCGCAGTCGTCATCGACCATGTTGCAGGCCTCCACTGTGCCTTCCACGCACATCGTTCCGACCTCACACAGACCTTCAAAGCAAGACATCCCGGTGGGGCAGCCTTCGTCCGCCGAGCAGCGTTCCTCTCCAGGTTGGATGACGAGGGAGCAGGCGAGGGCAAAGAGCACCGCGAGGAGAAAGA
The DNA here is from genome assembly GCA_047619315.1 of Polyangiales bacterium. GTDB lineage: Bacteria > Myxococcota_A > Polyangia > Polyangiales > Houyiibacteriaceae > JBCCRV01. Next base: position 4,434 of record JBLHKB010000237.1, on the reverse strand, counting down.
AGCGATTCAAAACGCACCTCCAAGTGTGAGCATCGCAGCACCTGGCGCAGCGTCGATCCTCACGTCGGCGCTTGCGGCCTCGGGGTCCGAAGCTTCGCGCTCGTACGTTCGAACGCGCAGCAAGTAGACCAGCAACGCGGCAATCGTTGCGGCGCCGCCGGCGATGAGGGTGATGTCCGCGGCGATGGCAAGTCCATTCGCTTGGTCCTGCAGATCCACACGCTCTCCTTGATCGAAGGCGTTTGCCGACACGATGTCGTTCGCGCCGCTCTGCTTCGCGAGAGCGACACCACCAAGAATACCACCGGCAGCCAAGAGGCCAGCGCCACTCGCGAGAACGGCCCAGAATGTGGTGTCAGCCACACCTCGGTCCCGAACGATCTCTCGGGGTGCCATTTGGCGTAGCTCCGGCGCTTGCTCCGCTTCTCTCAAAGCAAGCCATTCGCGCGCGCCATCCAGCCGTCGGAGCGTGGCGTCCGCCCGCTCCACTTCCGCTGCATCGTAGGCCACCATCTCGCGAAATCGCCGCCCGTAGTCGATGGCTTTGTCGAGCTCACCCAAGAGTTCGTAGATGCGGGCGAGATTAAAGACGAGAGTTTCGGAGTTTGGGTCGAGCGCGATGGCTTGCTCCATCGCCGCCGCGGCCTCCGCATAGCGACCAGCAGAGTAGTGCTCTCGGCCTGTCTGGAAGAACTCCAGCGCCTCCGGTGGGGGCTGAGAGGGCTCGTCTTGCGCCGCGGACACGGAGCTGACCGCGAGCACGAGGAGCGCTGCACTCGTCATTCGTCGAATGCCTTGGCAATGGGTCCACGGTCTCACCATGACACGGTACAATGGGAACATGCTGGCGTCAGGTGTTTTGTGCGTCGCAGACAAGCCCCACTGGGTGACTTGAACGCGCTAGGATGAGTCTTGGTGAAACGATCTCGCGCATTCCGCTTGGCGCTCAGCGCCGTCTTATTCTGCGTCTCCGGCGCCGCCTCACTTCAGGCGCAATGGACCCGCCCGACCTCCGGGGTCACTGGAGTCGTGAGCAGCGTGGTCAGCGAGAGCGGCGCTTATGCCCTCGAAGCCAACCCCGGAGCCCTCGCGCTCGTTCCGGGATGGGATGTTCAGGCATTCCACATCGATGACGGGGCACCCGCAGAAGCGATCTACGGCGTACGCGCCTTGCCGTTCAGGCTCTCCGTTGCGGGAGGCGCGGACTGGCGTCGTCTGCCAGGGCGAGACAGCGGCCGCGTCAGCCTAGGCGGCGCTTGGGCTCAGAGCTCAACACTCTCCGTTGGTGTCGCGCTTCGATACCTGGACTTCGCCGCCGGGCGCTCCGGCGCCTTCGACGTGGGGGTGAGCTGGCGACCATCAGCACGTCTTGGCATCGGCGTGGTCCTCCACGACCTCTTCGGTCCGCTCGGACTTACGCGTGGAGGCGGCGCCGTTCCTGGCAGCGCTGTGCTGGGCGCCCAGATTCGGCCTTTCGAAAGTGACGCGCTCTTCCTCGAAATGGCCCTCGCCGTCGACACAAACCGCCAAGTCGGTCTTCGTGGACTGTTCGGCGCACACATTCCTCATATTGGACGCGTGGGCGTCGTGGTCGAAGGCGAAGATGTCGGAGGCGCCGGTGGTATGCGCGTCATGGCGTCGCTTCGCGCGGACTGGGGCGCCATCAGCGCCGAAGGTGGCGTCATCCGCTCCACCAACGAACAGTTCGGAGCCCTCGCTGCTTTGCACCTTCGAAGCGCCGTACGAGAAGGCTTGCCTGAGACTGGTGTTGTCGACGACCTCTACCTCCGCGGCGGCATCGGACCACGACGTCTTCTTGCGCTCCTTGAACGCCTCGACCGCGACCGCTTCGATGCTCGCGTTCGCGGCGTCCTCCTCCGATTTCGCAGCACCGGCATCGGCATGGCGGTGGCCCAGGAGATTCGCCAGGCCATCGCGGCGCTTGAAGCGGTGGGGAAGCGAACGATCTGTCACCTGGATGCTCCGACTGGCTCGGAGATCTACGCTTGCGGGACCGCCCACGCGCGCCACCTCGACCCAGCAGGAACCGTTCGTATGCTCGGTGTTTCATCGACGGCTCTTCACTATGGCGGAGCTCTGCGTCGCCTCGGCGTTCGCACGGATTTTATACGCATCGGCGAATACAAGTCCGCCGTCGAGATCTACGGTTCCTCCACCGCTAGCCCCGCCGCGCTAGGAGCACGGGGCGCCATGCTCGACGACGCCTCCGCGCGCATGCGTCATGACTTGGCCATCGATCGAGACATCGAGCTCGCCGAAGTGGGCGCATGGATCGACCAAGGTCTCTTCTCTGCGCAAGAGGCTCGGGATGAAGGTATCGTCGACGTGCTCACGGACGAGTACGAGCTCGGCTCCGCGCTGCGCAACGACCTCGGCACATCCCGCCGCCGAGAGAATCGCCCGACGCCAGTACCGACAACATTCGCTCGCGCCCCGCGCGTTGCCGTGTTGGTCCTCGACGGTTCCGTCGTCGACGGAGACAACGTCGACTACCCGATCATCGAGATTCACCAAAGCGGCGCGCGAACCTTTATTCGCACCTTGGAAGCCGTCCGCGCCGACGACTCCATCAAAGCCGTCGTGCTGCGCATCGACAGCCCCGGCGGCAGCGCGCTCGCCGCAGACCAGATTTGGCGTGCCGTGCGCCGTTTGGCCGAGCGGAAGCCTGTCATCGCCTCGATGGGCTCCGTCGCCGCGAGCGCGGCGTACTACATCGCGAGCGCCTGCCACACCATCTACGCCAATCCCACCACGATCACGGGGTCCATCGGCGTGCTCTTTGGCAAAGTCGACTTCGCACCCCTCGCGGACATGCTCGGCGTCGGCATCGTGCAACAAGAGCGAGGTGCCCATGCAGGCGCCGAATCCCTCTATCGTCCATTTAGCGCTGATGAGCGTGCCATCGCCGCAGACCAAGTCCGGCAGTTCTACCGGCTCTTTCTTCAGCGCGTGGCCTTGGGCCGAAACATGAGCGTCGCAGCTGTCCACGAGGTCGCCCAGGGGCGCATTTGGACCGGTGACGCAGCACAACGACTAGGGCTCATCGACGAACTCGGCGGCTTCATGAGCGCACTCCATGAAGCAAGAATGCGTGGCGGACTCGATGCTGATGCTCCGTTCGTATCCGCCCCCTCAAGGCCCGGCAGCCTCCTCGAATATGTCTTCGGGAGCTCGTTCTCAGCCGAGGTGGGCACCACGCCTCAGGCCCGGGGCCTCGTTGAAATCCAGGATGTAGAGACCCGGCGGGTCGGCCTCGATATCGCCTTTGCCATCGCAGCCTCCGCGGATGCGCCCCTGGCGATCCTTCCCGTTCAGGCAGACATCCACTGACAGAAGACTCAGCGGCGCTATGCTCCACCCATGCGCTGGTATGTTCCCCTCCTTATGTTGCTCTCTCTGCCGGCCTGCGAAGAGCGGACTCTCGAGGGCCCGCCACCCGCCGACCACGGCGAAGCACCAGACGCTGAAGAGGACCCCCTCGGTGCCCGGATGCACGCGTTCGGCTACGAACGTGCGCCCGTGTACGAACCTGAGGAAGGAACTCTCTTCCGGGGCTCTCTCCGCCAGGGACAAGTCGAAAACTATCCTGTCACGCTCTTGGGAACCCGCTGCTACGTGGCCGCAGCGGTCGGCGCAGACACCATCGAGTCCCTCGACATGACCATGGTCGACCCCAACGGCAGTGCGCTCTTACGGGACGAAGACGAAGGCAACGAAGTGATTCTAGGTCTCCGCAACTCGCTTTGTCCGGCGGTGCCTGGCGTGTACCGCATTCGGATCCGCGTGAGCGAAGGAAGCGGCGACTACGTCGTCCACCTCTACGGCCACGACATCATCTAGCAGCGGCTGTTCGGTAAGAGCAGCGCAGAAGAGCAGCGCAGAAGGTCCGCTACCGCTCGCCGAGGATATCGTCGAGATAGTCCGCGTTGTCGCCGCAGACATGCGTTGCTTCAAAGCCTGGCTGCGCGGAGCGTTCGCCGAAAGGCCGGGACGAACCTGAGTCCATCAGGCAACCCGGACGGTTTGCGCGATTATGAAAGACCGTGGAAGAGCCCAGAGGGTCGGCGAGCCCAAAGCTGTGTCCAAGCTCGTGGGCGCTCGTCTCGCCCACCATGTTCGAGAGAGCTTCGACGGCGCGTTCCACTTCGGCTGCGCGGCCACCACGCCCTTCGACCTCCGCGAGCGTCGCTGGTGCATTTCGGACTCCAGCGAAGATCTCGTCGAAGAGAGAGTCTGGCTCGGGACCGGCGCCCTCTGCGGGGGCATCCGACTCGGAAAAGAAGAGAAAGCCATCGATGAACACGCCACCGTAGCCGGGGTAACCATCCGACTGCGTTTCGGCATTTGCACCGCCGATGGTGTCGAAGAGGCGCAGGTTGCCGACATCTTTTCCCGGGCTGTTGTCGTAGCCAA
>JBLHKB010000236.1:0-9978 GCA_047619315.1 Polyangiales bacterium | reverse complement strand
GCCGAGGAACGAGCTGAGCTTGAGCGGAATCCGACGCTTTTCTGTTCTGGGACGGGCTCGGTGCCACGGTCAGCGTCCTTCTCGTCCTCAGCCTCGGATACTTCGGCGCGGAAGGCCTCGCGAGTAAGTTCAGTCATGCGGGCTACGCCGTGGTGGGCATTGTGATCATCGGCCTCGCGGGGTTCTCCATCGTTCTCCATCGTTCGCCGGCTTCGTCGGTAACGCGAGCGGATTCCCGTCTCTTCGGAATGATGGCTCAACCGTACCTGAACGAGAGCTGAACGAGGGGAGGGTGCGGTACTCTTACGACAAGCACCGCGGCTAGGGTGTGCCTCAGGCTTATGAGATCGAACAAACACTCTGCGTTTTTCGCAGCCTTTTCCAGTTGGACCAACACGTCCGCGATGAAGCTCAAGCTCTTCTGCCTGGCGTCTCTTAGCTGTTGCGCATTTCCGGCTTCCGCCGGGGCGCAGGCCATGCCTGAAGTAGCCCACCCGCCTATTCTCTGGGAGAGCGCCGAGGTAGCGGAACGCTCCATGCCGTGGTGGCCATGGATCGCCAGCGCCGGCCTCCTTGGAGCGACGCTGTCCCTCGACCTCGCCGTCGACACAAGCACCCCCCGTTGGCGCGGCGTAGGACCCATCGATGGTGCCTTTGGCAGCTGGACCGCCTCCACCATCGAGGGCCGCCGGCGTGCCTTCATCGCCAGTGATGTGATCCTCGCCGCGGTCTTTGCGATGCCCGTCGCCGACGCCATCTTCTGGCCGGTGCCTGCTGGTCAATCTCGCTCGGGCACGACTTACCGGCTCCTCGCGATGGACACGCTGGCCTTCTCATTTACGACTTTTGTTTCCATCGCCACGAAACACATCACGCGTCGCGCGCGACCTTACGCGGGGCCCTGCATGGCCGACAGCGAGCATGACGCCACCTGCGGGTCCTCCCAAGAAAATCAGAGTTTCGCCAGTGGCCACGCGGCGGCGGCGTTTACCGGCGCGTCCCTGGTGTGTACGCATCAGCGCCTCCGAGGCCGTACCCTGCGGGGGCATTTTGCGTGCTCGAGTGCGCTGGCCATGGCGTCGTTCGTGGCGGCTCTCCGCGTCGTCGCCGAACGACACTACGTGAGTGACGTGGTCGTCGGCGCCGCCATCGGCTTCGTCTCGGGCTATCTCCTTCCTGCGCTCTTCTGGCGCCCTCGAGCGCCGACCCCTGCAGCCGCGCTCGGCGCCGCCGCCTGGTGATAACGCGTCGGCTTCGCGTGTTCAGCGGGTCAAAAACACAGGGTTCGACACGCCAAAGGGGCGACGGCCGTTGGCATTGAATGCGGCGTCGCCGGCGGCGTGGAAGACCACCCAGCTGCCGCCGGGTGCGACGTCGATGGCGATGTCTTCGTCGTAGCGAACGCCGGCGCCGACGCTGTCGATGGGGATCGTCTGCGTCGTGACGCCGTCGACGATGACCTCAAGTCGGTTCACCTCGACGTAGTCCGCAGCGATGAGCGTCACGTTGAAGGTGGCCATGGCGCCACTCCCCGTCACGGTATCTCCGGGCGCTGCCCCATCGGGTCCAGTGACGCGAAGATCGATGCCGCCATAGATGACCGAGGCTCCGCGCTCGAGAGCCGCCTGGAGCGCTGGACCCGTCACCTCGCGCGGGTCGTTCGTCCCCAACGACAGGCAGGTGCGCGGGTAGCCGGGGGGAACAGACGCGACGCGGTGACTGTCCGATGAGCCAACGGCGGCGATGCGCCGACCTTGGTTGAGAAGCGCGAACCAATCGGCGACGCTGCCTTCCCGGCTCGTCTCGAAATCATCGTCGTTGAAGACCTCGACGACGCGGAACTCGTCATCCCACATCTCCGGCCGCCCGACGGTGCCGGTGACGGGGTCAAACTCGGCGGCGTTGAAGTACCCCTGAAGCCTGCCTCCGGCTCGTGGGTGATTGATGATCACCGTGGGCGCCTCCGGCCGGTTTCGCACGGAGTCGAGGAGCTCGCTGGGAAGCAAGCCGGGCCACAGCGGCGCGCCGTTGCCAGGACCATCCGTCATGAGCAGGGGGAAGGTGTTGAAATGTCCGTACTCCACCGTGCTCAGCTCAAGGCCCGTGAAGCCGCGCACGTAGGCGTTGAGGCCCAAGTCCTCGACGAGGCTCTGAAAGCCACGAATGACTTCGTGCTCCGTACGGATGGCGATCTGCACGCCGTTCGCCGCGATGGAGCGCAGCTTGTCGTCGGCGCGATCCGGCGAATCGATGGAGCCGTGGGTGTGCAGGTGAAAGTCGCCACACAGCACGCCGGGGTTGGGGAAGACCTCATCGATGGCGACGTCCAAAACGGTCTCGCCGCCATCCACGATGATGACCTCCTCGACGCGCTCATACGTCGGACCGCGCCCGACGCGCACGCGGTATTCGCCCGCCGGGACCTCGAGGGCGAGCATCCCGTCGCTGGGGTTTTCAAAGTGAACCCGTCCGCCGCCGGGGGACCGCTCACCGAACGCGTCGGGCGCGGTGGGCACCTCAGCGTCGGTTCGGAAGATCTCGACTTTGACCGGCATCGCGTCTCCGCTCACGCCCTCCGTGGCCTCGATGCGGATCGTCGACGCGACGGGGACCTCAAGAATGTTGGTGTCGTCGACGGTGAAGGGGCCCGCCATGGGGAACCCCTCACGCCACACGTAAAGCTGCGTCGCGCGGGCGTCGACGGGTACGCTGAACGCACCGGTGTCGTCGACGACGAAGCGTGAGAAGTGCTCGTCCATCGAACCGAGGGCGTGAACCCGCACGCCCGAGACGCCGTCACCCGCCGTGTCGACGACGCGTCCATTCAGCGTCTCCGTGGGGTTGCCGCCATCCGCTCCGAGGCTCTCCATCATCGACGGCATCCCCCCATCGCTGCCGATCACAATGCGGCCCAAGGGAAGCACGTTCTCGCCACAAGCGAGCCGCACCGGCCCGCTGGAGAAGATGTCGGCGCCGCTTGTGCTGATGAGCGCCGTGAGCATGCCGTCGCGGGGCGCGGTCCATGCGTAGCTCGTCGCCACGTCGTCGGTGAACGCCACCAGCGGCGTCGCGCCCATGGCCTCGGCGAAGCCCGTGAGAGGTCGCCAAGAAGGCATGCGGTTGGCCTGGAAAAAGACCTGGAGGCTGCCAACGGAGCTCAGGATCTGCCTCTGCGGGCTGACGTGCATGGTGACGTCGATGGTGTTCGCCCCAGGCTCGAGCGTGTAGTCGATGGCGCCCTCGGAACCTGTGAAGTCGATGGCGCTTAGCACCTCCACGACGTCGCCGAGTGCGGTGAGAGGCGCCAGTGGTCCCGTCACGCGGATCACGGCGGCGGAGCCGTCGCTGCCGTCGTTCATCACGGTGATGGTGCGGGTGGCCACCAAGAAGCGCCCCACGGTCAGCACGTTAAAGCTGAAGGCGCCTGCGTCGACGAGTCTGTTTCCCTCGACGCCGGCGACGCCCTCGAGGCGACCGCCATAGGGATCGTAGGTCTGTCCAGGGTGGTCTTCTTGGGAGAACAGGACGGCGATTTGATCGTTCGCGAGGACGAAGTCCCCGTCGCGCCACTCACTCAGCCCCAAGAAGTTGGGGGGCAGTTGCGCGGCGCTCACGCGGCCGGCGACGACGCCTTCGCCGAGGACCACGGGCAGGGGCTCTGCGCCGACCTCAAAGGGAGCCGGCGTGTCGCACTCCAGAGAGGGCCCCGCATCCGCTTCCGCGTCCGGCGCGTCTGCGCTCTCCCCATCGACTCCGACGTCCGGAGCAGGACCCGTGTCGCTGGCGGTGTCATCGCCACAGGCGAGAATAAGAACAAGAGAGAGCAGGGCGCCGCGCATGGCCGCACGCTACACAAGCGGCGCCACAAACGCACGGCCATCGCACCAAGCGGAGGACTCGCGAGGGGCGCTGTCCTCGTGTTTCCGCATCACCACGCGGGCTCTCGAAAGCTCGACGTGACGATCATGCTCGACGACGACGCGGACCTGGGCTCCGTGGCCAGCGCAGTGGATCGCGTCGAGGAGCATACTCTTCCGGCAGGGCACCTCGCCGAGACGCTGGGCGAGCACGTCGCACGGGCCGAAGCTCAGCAGACGCTCCTCGGCGTCGGCGCGCTCTCGATCGTCGGTGTGTTTCTGATCCTCCTCGCGGATTTTCGCTCGTTGCGAATGGCTCTGCTCGTCATGGTCAGCTTGCCGCTGGCGCTCATCGGCGGAGTTCTGGTCACCGCCGCCACCGGGGGCGTGGTGTCCCTGGGGACCTTGGTGGGGCTTGTCACCGTCCTCGGAATCGCCTCGCGCAACGGCATCCTGCTGATCTCCCACTATCGGCATCTCGAAGAAGAAGAGGGAATGCCCTTCGGGGCTGAGCTTATTCTTCGAGGTGCCAGCGAACGTCTGGCGCCGATCCTCATGACGGCGCTCTCGACGGGCCTGGCTCTCGTTCCCCTCGTTTTTGCAGGAAATACTGCCGGACACGAGATCGAGCACCCGATGGCGGTGGTGATCTTGGGTGGACTTATCAGCTCAACGCTCCTCAACCTCTATGCGATGCCGCTTGTGGTACTTCTCAGCCGGAGAGCCGGACGAACATGAAGCAGACTATCCTTATCCTCACGCTGGGCTTGTCCGCCTGTAGCCCGCCGTCCCAGCGACGTGCTGCGCCGGCGACGCCGTCGATCACGCCGTCCATCACGTCGCGGCTGCAGCTCACGGAGGCGGAGATCCGCGATCTCCCTTCAGACCTTCGGCACGAGATCGGTGCAGATCTACACCACTACTTTCGGTACATCTCGCGGCGTTTCGTCGCCGTCCAGTGTGACCTCGGGGCAGAGGGGCCCGTGGTCAACCTGCACGGGGACGCTCACCTGGAGCAGTATCTCGTCACCACGCTCGGCCGGGGACTGGGCGACTTCGATGAGGCGACGGTGGGCCCGGTGAGCATCGACTTGCTTCGCCTGGCGACCTCCATCCGCATCGCGTCGCGCGCGCGTGGCTGGCGAGCAGAGGCGCTCTGGTCGGCGTTCCTTGAGGGCTACGTGCTCAGCCTTGAAGACCCGTCCACCGTGGCCCCTGAGCCGTCCTACGTGGCCCGCGAAGAAAGCCGTTTCCGTCATGACCATCTTCGCCTATTGGCAGAGTGCGAGACGCTGATTCAACCCGTCGCCGAAACGATGTCGGTGAGTATCGAAGAGGGACTCCAGGCGTATATCGCGAGCCTTCAGGTACGTCGGCCGCGCGTTGAAGCCGATTGGTTCGACGTCGTGAACGTTGGGCGCCATGAGGTTGGCGTTGCGAGTCGCGCCATGACCAACTTCCTCATCCGCGTGCGTGGCCCGACGGACGCACCTGAGGATGACATCGTGCTCGAAGCCAAGGCCGTGACGTCGAACCCGGAGGCGCACTGCCTCCCTCTCTCTGGGCGGCAAGACGCGCTCCGCGTTCTTCTCGGCGAAGCGCGCCTCGCCTACACCCCATTTCATCTCGTCGGCGCCGTCGAGATCGACGGTCAGCCCTACTGGATTCACGAGTGGGTAGACGACTACACCGAGCTCCGCACAGAGTCCCAAGACCTCACATCGCCGATGATGCTCGAGATCCTCTTCGACATCGGCGTGCAGCTCGGAGCCGGCCATCCGAGAAAAATGAGCGCAGACAGCTCATCGCTACGGCAAGCGCTACGCGCCTTCGCCCTCAGGAGCGGCGGCGCGATCTGGGAAACGAGCGAAGAGCTCGCCGGCGAGGTTCGGGGCGCCTGGAGAGAACTTCACGCACACCCTAACCCCGGCTGAAGAGCTACTCGGTGTCGCCGGGGAGTCTGCGCGGTGGCGCCGGGAGCTGTCCCGCCGAAGAGGGCTGTCCGAGATGGCCGGCGACTCGCCCGTGGCTCTGCACCGGAAGCGCGTCGATGCCGGTGTCAGCGATGATCTGTGGTTGGAACCCCGGCGACGCTGCGCCCTCGAGGGCGTGGGCGTACTCACGCAAACGCTGCGTCATCTGGAAGCCCCACTTGTCGCGCACTTGGCGACATTGGTTGAGGTCGATTTCGCTGATGAGGACGCCATCGCGGACTCGCGAGAGCCCTGGTGTTCGCCCGCCGTCCGGCGCCGCCACGTAGCTCGAGCCGTAGAAGTGACCGAAGTCGTTGTGGGCTTTCTTGCCGTCGCCGCTGGTGAACGCGTTGGGGAAGCTCTCCGTGCCGATGCGGTTGATGGCGGCGGTGAAGTAGTTGTTGGCGATGGACGCGCAGCGCGCCTCGATGGGCCAGAGCGGCTCCGAAAGAGCGCCGACGGTGGCCGACGGGTTGAACACGATCTCCGCGCCGTTGAGCCCAAACATGAGCCAGTTGAGGGGATGGTGGCGGCCGTAGCAGATGTTGATGCCAATGCGGCCAAACTGCGTGGCGAAGACGGGGTGCCCGGTCTCACCTTCCATGTAGTACGTGGACTCGTTGAAGTCGCCGACGCGTGGGATGTGGTTCTTGCGGTGCTTGCCGACGATGTTGCCGCGGTTGCCGATGACGACGGCGGTGTTGTGAACCGTTCCGCCATGGACCTCGTCGCGCTCAAAGATCGAGGAGACGATGACCATATTGTAGCGTCGCGCGAGGCGGGACAAAAGCTGCGTCGAGGGACCGTCGACGGGTTCCGCGAACTCGAGCCAGGGCTCTTTTTCGCGCGTGCAGAACGCGAAGGGCATCGTCCACGCTTCTTGGAGGCCGAGGACATTGCAGCCCATGGCGCCGGCGGCGTGAATCATGGTCTCCGTGCGGTCGCAGAGCGCCTGGAACTGCTGCTTGATCGGCGCATCCGTGGGTTCCACGATCTGGTTTTGAATCACGCCGACGCGAACGACGCGGGGTGCACGGGTCTGCTCCGGCGTCGATGAGAACCGGTAGCCCGCCACATCGAAGTCATGCTCGTCGGCGAGCGCCTGCGCTTCGGGCGCGATGGGCAGCTCGTCGGGCATGTTGCCGTAGAGGATGCGGAATGCTTCTTTTTGGTCTTCTTCGGGCAGCTTGCGCAGCAAACTCTCGAGACTCTCAAGCTCTTTTGGGGTCGCCATGGCGTAGAAATATCATCCTAGCGCCGGCGCTGCACCACTTCTTCGGCGAGTCACGCCTGGAAGGCTGGATCGCGGGCGAGGACGAGCCGCGTTGCGGTACATGCCGCGATGAAGCGGTTCTCCATACTCCTAGCGCTCGGGTGCGGCGCGTCCGTCGCGGGGCCTCCCCCAGAGGTCCCAGCCCGAAATGAAGAGGTCGTCGCCACAGTTTCCGACGTCGCTCTCCCGGAGGCTACGGAGGAGCCTGCGGAAGGCGTCCAGCTCGCTGGGGGGCGCCTCGGCTCAGTGATGCCTGGCCTCACGCCCGGGACATGGGCGGACCTCGAGGGTGAATATGGATCCCCGGAAGGCATCGGCGCCCCGAGCGACCACGTCGTCGAGCGGACCACCCCCCATGGCACCTACACACTCCACATCGTCGCCTGGGAGAGCTTTCGTCAGATCCCCGAGGGCACATCGTTGGAAGACTTTGCCCTGGCGCTTGGCGGACAAGACGCCCGGGTCATTGCCGCGCCGAACGATGAGCTGGGGATCGCCGCGCGCATCGTCCTCGCCCGTCGTCCTCGCCCGTCGTCCTCGCCCGTCGTCCGATCTCTTCTCAGGGCCCCTTGCTGGCGATCCATCGACGAGCCTTCGTCTTCGGCCGCCTAGCGGTGGCGACTCAGGCCGGGACGCTCGTCCACGTGGCACTCGCGTGCGAGCGGAGCGCTGTGTGTCGCGGTGAAGATCAAAGCGGTGTGCTCCAGAGCGTGGCGTCTTCGCTCCGTCGAGGGCCGCGCCTGCGGAGCGGCGGCGACTGGGAAGTGACGCTGCCCGACGGCGCGGCACGAAACCAGCGGCTACGCATTCCGCTCCCCGAAGGTTTCGTAGGCATTTCGATGGCGAAGCACTTCGACGGAACACTCATCGCGTACGCCGTCTCACTCGCCGACGCCGACGAGCCGGCCATGGCCATCCATCTCCTTGCTGACGAGCTGCGCGAAACATCACCGATCCTCGAACTCGGAGCACCCGTCCAGGGGCAGACGCCTCGCACTGCACGCCTCGCCTGCGCGCCTCGCCTGCGCGCCATTCCACTGCGAAGTCCACTTCTCGCCCGACGACGCGGTCCGAGCTGCGATGGGCAGGGCGTTGTCCCAAGGCCGTGTGGAGAACGTCCCCGCCGAGGAGGGTGTCGTTTCATTCGAGGGTGGGCGCCTGCGCGTGCGGGCCCGCGCTCCGGTCCTTCACCTATTCGATGAGACGGGTGAAGTGGAAACCGTCGTTCGCGATGGCGAGGCGACGCTTCGTCTGCACATACGCGACACCCTTCGACCCGCGGACGAGGCGCTCACCCTTGGCTATTTTTCCGAACAGAACCTCGTCAGCGAGAACCAGAGCAACGTCCAGGGGCTCGTCGCCGGCGACTCCGCTTTGAGCGTCCGCCGCGTCGTCCCGGCCGAAGCACAGAGCGGGGTCCTCGCCTACCTTCTGGTCACGGACCCTGCTGGAATTGGGCTCGTCGTCGAGGTGCTCTGCTCCGACGGAGAGCGGTGCGCGGACGCTTCCGTCGTCAGCGCGGACCTGGCTCTTCGCCTACGCGCCGGCGAAGCCCTCGCGACCGGCGAAACGATGTACATGACCTTGAACGGTCGACGCGTCGCCCTTGGCCTTCCGGCCGATTACACCATCACGCGCTGGAACGACGAAGACCATGGCGGCTACGGCGTGCGAGCCGAGCACATCAGCGGCGCTCCAGCGGTCCTCGAGTTCGAGCACGGGGGCTACTCGGCAGACGCGTCCCTTGATAACGTGGGCGAAGCCACCGGTCGTCGTGGTAGGGCACGCTTTGGAGGCGCGTCACTAAACCTGCGGGAGTTCCGTCGCTATGACGGGGCGCGGATCTGGGGCGCCGATTTGGGCTGTACCGCTTCTTCCTGCGTCGTGCTGATTCGCGGCGCCGACGCCGGCGAGAGACGCCGACTGCTCGCGCTCCTCGCCACCGCCGAGGTCACGGATTGTACCCAAGTCGTCGTGACCCCGAAAAGCGGTGATGATGACGACGACGACGCGCTCAACCTACGCCAAACGCCAAGCGCCGAAGGTGATGCGTTGCGCCAGCTTTCGGTGGGCACGCGCGTGGAGGTGGTCGAAACCCGCGGTTCCTGGGTTCGCCTCGCTGCGCCCAACGAAGGCTGGGTCTGGAGCGCGCAGCTCGGGCGACGCTGCGAGCGGTACCCGCGCTAAGACCTAACGTGCGTCGTAGGACCGAGAGTGCAGCGTCAGACTGAGCGCGCCATTGATCTCGCGCTGCAGAAAACCATAACGCGCGTGAACCCCGAGGGAGACGTTGGGGCGGACGAAGTAGCTCACTCCCGCGCCGCCGCGGAGGGTCCATTGCCCAAAGGACTCGCTGAAGGCCTCGATGCAGTCCGCCGCGTGGGTGGCCCCGTTGACGACCACGCGTCGTCGTCCGCCGACGATCTCGAGATCGAGTCGCAGGTTGCCGAGGCCCACGCCGGTGCCGGCGATGAGCCCGCCGCCAAGCATCATGGCGCTGTCGAGCTCCACCGTGGTGGATGGGCTGTCGGTTTGGCCGCGCAAGGAGACGCCGCCAATCGCGGCTTCGGCGCCCAAGAAAAAGTTGCTGTGAAGAAAGACCCGCAAGCGCCCCGCAACGCGAACGCCCGTGTCGCTTTCGAGTTCGTTCGCGTTCCAGCGATGCGGCACGTTGTCGTGCATCGCGCTGCCCGCGAGGGCGATGTCGTCCATGCCGAGACGAAGGGTTCCGATGTCCAAGCCCAAGGTCCACGATCGGCGTCGGCTCACGTCCCAGCCGCCGAAGCGATGGCAGCGTGAGTCCCCGATGATCCGGGAGTCGCCGGCGCAGGGGTTCGGCGCGCTGGAGGACGAGTCTTCGTCGCTCGAGTCGTCC
>JBLHKB010000235.1:0-10008 GCA_047619315.1 Polyangiales bacterium | reverse complement strand
TATGGGCATGAGCTGTTGAGCGTGCAGAGCCCGCCCTCTGGGCTCGGAAACTCCTCGGCCCCTGGACGGCAGACTCCGGTCGCGCTGCTCGACGAAGAGCGCGTACAAAGTTCGCCAGCGTCGCAGTCGGAGCTCCGAATAGCGCATACAACTGGGGATGCCGCGTCGGGGAAATGACCGCGACACATGCGGACGCAACGCCCATTGTGGCACGAAAGGCCGTTGCCACAGAAGCGCGTTTCGAAGTCGCATGTCTGTGTCTCCAGGGCAACGCCATCGCGGTAGCAGAAGCCGCCACCGTCCGGCAACGCGATGCACTCGTTGGGCGCTTGGCACGTTGCACTGGACTCACATGGGTTACAACCGATGCGGCACCTGCTGCCGATCGGAAAACTGAAGTTCAGGTCGTCGTCCAGGCTCGAATCGGTACGAGAGAGGCATACTAGTCCTTCGGCGCATTCTAGTTCTAGACTAGAATTGCAGTCCCCGCCGACCGCAACAAGCCCCGAACGGCCAGGCGTGCAGAGCGTGCTTGTCTCGGGTCGGCACTCGCCGTCGCGGCCACAGTGCTCATCCTCGGCGCAGTCCGCCGCGCCAGTGCAGATGGACCGTTCAACGCGCCGAAGGCACGTGGGCGCGGACGATTCCGAATCCGGAGCGTCTTCGACTTCGAGGCACACATGGTCGTCTGGACAGCCACAGCCGGTCTCGAGGTCACACCCGACGCCGTCCGGGAGGTTGCACTCGCTGTCCCGGAAGATGGAGACGCAACCTCCAGATTCGCATGTAAACCCGGCGCCGCACACTCGCTCTCGGCACGATTCCTCAAAGCGAAGAAGCACTCGAAACCGAGTGCCTTCAGCAAAGCCGAGTGCGGCGCGCACGTCGATGCTACCTGCTTCGTCGCTAAAGGTGGCGGAGAAGCGAAAGCGTCGAGATACGTCGCCGCCACGTGGATGCAAAGGGATCTCTGCCGGCCAACGCCAGGTCGAGTCGACTGGGAACGTGCGCGCGAGTATCTCTTCGCCCCCTTCGCTCGTCACCAACACCGTCAGCACGCCGGTCTGGTTCGCGAGCTCGCTGCCCACGTTGAGTTCCACGATAGTCTGCGTCGCCGGAACGCAGGACGCGACCAGGATGAACGGCGCCAGGCAAATCCACTTCGTCACGGCCTCAATGTACATTGGAGTTCGGGTCACACACATTTGCTCACTGACTTGCGGGCGCTGAGTTAGCGTGCCCGACGGCAGAGACCATCGTCTGGGCTGCAGTACCCAGACTGGCATTGCCCCGCGTTGTAGCACTCGTCGAAGTCACGTAGCGAAGCAGGCACCACGCACGCCACGTGCTCTCGGCCGTCTTGGAGGGTGCGGACGGAGCACTCCGTATCGTCCAGGCAGTCGTCACACGTGGAGAGTGCTTTCAAAGCGCAGAACCTACTGTCTCCTCGTCCGGTAGGAAGACACTCCAAGGGACACGGACATTTGCTGTCGATGGTACAGATCCCGCCCGCCGGGCTCGGAAACTCGGCCGCGCCTGGCTCGCAGAATCCAACTCGGCTATCTGAGCGCCGTCCGGTGCAGAGCTCGCCGTCATCGCAGTCCGCGCTCCGGATGGCGCATGTCGGTCCATCGGTACCCGCGAAATGGCCACGACAGAGCCGGACGCACCGGTCGCTGAAGCAGGAAAGGCCGCGCCCACAGAAACGCGATCGGTCACAGGTTTCTCCTTCAAGGGCGATTCCGCTGCGAGAGCAAACGCCGCCTCCTGCTGCCAATGCGACGCACGCATGAGGCGAGGGGCAGCTCTCGTCAGATTGACATGGGTTGCAGCGGGGAGCGCAATAGCCAGTCGACATGAAGTTGAAGCCTAGGTCGTCGTCCAGACTTGGGACTGACATGCAGAACAAATCGGCGCGACAGTAGTCCGTGCCTTCGCATCTCCCACCCAACCCGACAACACCCACCGGACCCTCGTGTTCGCACAGCGTCGTCGATGCGGGCTGGCACCCGCCGTCGCGAGCGCAAAGCTCATCTTCATCGCAATCGGAAGCGCGGGTACAGATAGACGCTGGAGCACGCGCCGCGCATGTCGCGCGCGAGGCCTCGGACCCATGCTCCAACGCGACACTCAAGCAAACGTAGGCGTCCGGGCAGCCGCACCCGGAACCTATGTCACACGCCACGCCCGCCGGAAGTTCACACTCATCGCGCTCGCGGAAAATCGAGACGCATTCATCCCGATCGCAAGTGAACTCCGGTCCACAGTCTCGATCGCGACAAGATTCGTCAAAACTCAGATGGACACGAAACTCAGTCGCTTCGGCGAACCCTAAAACGGCGCGCACAACGATGTCTCCATCGTTCAAAGTGAGCGTTGCCGAAAACGTAAAACGGCGCGTCGCGTCGCCTCCTCGTGGAGAGATCGGGATCTCCGCGGGCCAGTCCCAACTCTCGTCAGCGACGACATACGACTTGGAATGGACCACGCGCCCGTCCTCATCCGTGATGACGACCTCCAGCTCCCCTTCCTGGTTCGCGAGTCCCTCGGAAACTGTCAGCTCGACGATGGTCTGCGTAGCGGGAAGGCATGAGGCGAAGAGGGTCGCAACGCAGACCAAGACGATACTCTTCATGGCATCCTGAGCGCTGGGATATTGCCGAAGACGTCGTCTTCGAAGGGTGCGCGCTGGATCTGGCTGATGCGCCAGCCGACAGCCACGGCCGCACCCGCGACGACGATCCCTACGGCGGTCCATAGCCACGGACTCTGCCAAGCTTTTCGTGTGGGCGGTTCCAAGTAAAGTCGGATTGAGCGCCCTGGGGCGATCTCGACGAGAGACTCATCGCTTCCTTGGTCGCCTGTGACGACTACCCGGTACTCTCGCGGTTCGAGCTCAAGGCGTAACGTCCCTACGCCGCTCCCATAGCCATCGATGTCGATACGGGCGTCAGCGAGCGACTCGATGGTGAGAATTCCTGGGCGAACGTCTCGCATTTGGCGCATGTGGAGCGTGCGCTCAGTTCGTCCGCCGGACTCGACAACAACGACCTCCCGCGCGGACTCGTGGTCGACGGCGCTGACGCTGACTACGTGTGAGCCGGGGTTGATTGGGAACGAGGTGGCACCCGGTTGCTCCAAGGTTGCTCTCACGACGCCATCAACGGCAATCACGACCTCGCCAATGTCGCCTTCGGCGGTGCTCGTCACCGCAATGTGTGCCGTACCAACGAGCGATGAGACGCGTTCGATCTCGCCGGGTACATTCATGCGCGGGTCCGCGTCTCCATAGCGACCAGATGCGATTTCACGCAGGAGCCGAATTGACTCGATCACTTTACCAATGCTCTGCAGCGCCATCGCCAAGTTCAGTGCGGTGGACACTCGTGGAACGAGGCGCAGTGACCGGCCCAGCGCGCCCACAGCTTCCGCCAACTCTTCGTTTTCGATGTGCTGAAGAGCCACCAGAAACAGGGCGCGCGCTTCTCGTTCGTCCTCAGCGGAAGGCGAGGGAGGACTTGCCAGCTCTGCGTTAGATGTCGCTTCCTGCGCTAATACTGACGTGGAAAACACCAGCGCACCAACGAGCAGGCAAGGCAAGACTCTGATCATATGAGCGCCTCTTGGGCCATTACGGGGACTCTGAGCCAAAACGTTGCTGCTCTCACTCCCGCATTCTACATGGGTTTGACGCCGTCGCTCAAAACACCCCTCAGATCGGAAACGAGCGGCACTCGCTCACTCATAAGTGAACCGAACCACCGTCGGTTCGCCAGGGATGAGGCGAACCCCTACGGCGGTCATTCGACCCGCATCGTCAACGATGAGTGTTCCGCTCTGGCCCCTCGTCGTCGTGAATGCGACACCCGCGCCAGGCTCTGGTCGGAACTGCTGCAAGCGTCGGGGCGTTACGTCCACACTCATTTCGTTCGTGGCAAGGGCGTTGGCGAGCGTCAAAACCCATCGCTCGGCCTCGTCTTCTTCGATGGTCCACTCGAAGCCAAGGTTGATGCCCCCTTCGAGGTCACCGCTCGCCAGGTCGCCATCGCCGAGGTCGTCGTCGATGGTGCTGTTCGCGAACGCGGGGTAGCTCTCGTTGAGGGCGAACCTCTCCGGGGGATACCACTCGCGCACCAACGCGCCCGAAGTTGCACCTTCTCCGTGTCCACCATTGTTCCACGCGAAGGCAAAACCGTGGTGCTCCTCGCTCATGGCGCGGACCATCTCCACCTGCTCGATCCAGGTGGCAAAACCATCCTGTCGTCCGCAGTTCCAACCGATGAACGGGAGGTCACCGGGGTGCGAACGAACGAAGCGAACGGAGTCATGATGTTCGAGCCACAGCTCACCATTCGGCATCCGCAGCTCGTCCACGTCGCCGGGACTCAGCCGAGTGATCCCATGTTGCAACACACGAGGCCGGTTGGGATAGATGGCCGCAAAGAGCTCAGGACGGCGCGCCGCGTAGGTCATGCTTCCCCACGCGCCCATCGAACCGCCCGAGACGTAGACTCGGTTCGGATCGGCCGCGTAGTGGTCCACGACCCAGGGGATCATGAAGTCGAGCCGGTTCTCCGTATATGGGTGGGCCACGCGCTCACCGGTCTCACGCGACTCCGTGACATATCCAAACCAATACGTCTCCATCGGCGCGAGGTTCGGCCGCATGATGGTGTCTCGGCTTCTCATGATCAGCTGTGCCTCTCGCACTTCATGCACGGAGAACACCCCAGGCAGTCCATCTTGGTACCCCATCGATTCGTCGCCAAAGTACGTGTAGTAGTCGCCGTACTCACCGCCGACCACCGGTCCTCCACCGCCGTTGCTTCCGTGTAGTTCGATCATCAAGGGGAGATCCGCTTTGCCCGTGATGCGCGTATTCGCCACGGAAGGCCCTTCGCGATCATCAGCGCCGATGACCAAGAGAGGCTGACGTGCGGATAGTGTTTCGGCGATGGGCATCGCGGTTGCATTGACGTCCGACTGGACCGACTCGACGAGTACGTCGTCTGCATCCGTCGCGACCACGGCGTAGAAGGCGCAGCCATTCTGCTGCGCCGTCGATATCCAGAGACCAGACCAAGACTCAAGGGCTTCGCCTCCGGCCTCAACGATGGACATTCGGCGCGTTGCATCGACGCGATTCTCGGGCCGAAACCCTTCGCCGAAGAGCTGTCCGGAGTGATGGGGGATGCGATCTGCGACGAGTTCGGCGTCCGCCAGGTCGGCATCCGATTCGATAGGGCTCGTCGAACGATATAGACGGTAGCGGTATGCCGCACCGGCCTCTCCTTCGGCACGGTCGCGCCACGTCACAAAGGTCTGACCGTCGTGGTGGATGACACGCATGCCCGCGTCGGTTGCTGCCGTCGCTTCCGTTGTTAGAGTGCAAACGGCGCCGGCATCCACACCTATTGGACCGCCATCGGGTGCGCCCCCGTCGGTGCTCGCGTCCACACCGGCGTCGCTTGTTGCGACGTCCCCAGCGATGCCTACGTCGCTGGGGAGAGCATCCGGCTCGGTCATCTCGCGAGGGCAGGCGACGAGCCAAACGCCAAGTCCGAGAACGCCTACAACGCGGTTCATCGAAACCTCCGACGAAGCATCAGGAGGCCAAAGAGCCCACAGATGCTGAAGGCCCCCTGGCTCGTCCGCGGCGCGCCGACGCGACATCCACAGCCGCCGTCGATGTCTCCGTCGGGCATCCCGCCATCGCTGCGGACACCACCATCCATCCCGGAGATACCGCCATCCGATACTGGTCCCGCATCACTTCCTGGCGGCGGTGGTGGTGGCGTGTTCAGCAGCCAGCGAACGGTGCGGCGCACCTCCGTCACGTTCCCAGCGAGGTCGCTCACACGAGCGAGCACTTCTTGGTCAGGGTCCGTGAGTGCCGCGGTCAACGAAACCGCGACAACTCCATGTTCATGGGCGTCTGCACTCAAGTCCGTGCACGTATCGCCGTCACCGACCACGCACACCTCCAGCGACGCGGTGTCGACGCCGTCGCCCAAATCGATGGTGCCAACGCGCAGCTCCGTCACGCTCTCGCCCTCGAGAATCGCGGAGAGGTGAATCGTGGGTCGCTGAGTGTCGTGAGGCGGCATACCGCCGGCGGAACCGATGTCGATCCAGCGAGCCAGGAGTCCGAGTTCATCCGGAGTGATGTCCGTTTCGTGCGCCACGCCGAAATCGATGTCTCGGTCCCGCGGCTCCGACGTTGCGTCGAAGGTCGCATCCGTATGATTGTCTGTCCGCTCGCCCCGGGCCTTCCAATAAAGAAGACTCGCCCGGGAGTTGTACGCGCGGATGTAGCGCGTGAGTTGCGGTCGCCCGAAGCCTCTCGTTGAGGGGAACGTCTCCATGCGGCGCGCCTCGGGGATGCAGTTCTGAAAGGCGTCGTGGACCAGGCAGTGCCACGTTGAAGGGTCCCCGTCGGTGACCGTCGCTGTTCCAGGGCGGTCCAAAGCGAGGTCTGCATCCGGCGTATCTCCGCCATGACACGAGGTGCAGCGTCGCTCGAAGATGGGCATGATGTCCGTCTCGAAATCGATGAAGAGTCCGTAGCCAGCTACGGTCCGTGATTCGACGCCCTCCCCGGACTCTCCCGTCAGAAGAGGCACCTCGCCCGCTCCGATCGTCGGAATCTCGTAGGAGTTCATGGCAGCGAAGCTGTCCTCAAAATCCATGAGCGCCGGGCGAGAGTGAACGTGGCATCCGCCGCACGTCTTCTCCTCGCCGGGCCGCAAGTGCTGCCACGTCTGGTCCGTGTTCAGTGTGCGTCCTTCGCAGTCGATGCCTTGCATGAAGTACGGGACGTTCGCCGGCATGCGAACAAGGAAACTGGTGTCGACATTGCCGTTCGCGTCGATGATGAGCGCGCCACTCTCGTCGCGGTTCCGGACAGAGAACTCGCCGAGGATCCCGATGCGTTCGCCGGCGGGGTTGTAGCGCATCTCCTCGTACACATCGCGGATGGTCCCGCGGTTCGGCATCACGCCGAGAATACGAACGCCGCAGAGCTCCTCATCTTCGTACGCGATGGTGTCCGTGCCTTGCCCATGAAACTGATGGGTGCCCGCAAAGTGAAGTCCGTCCCGCGGGTGCGTCTCGCGGTCCGTGATCGATGCGGCTCCGAGTAGCCCGAAGGGCGTCCCCGTTTCAAGCTCGGGGCGTGACGTTTGCAGGTCCGCGCGTTCGATGGTCACTGGTCGCTCGATTCCATGAATGTCGGCGTAGGGCACGACAGCGCGTCCCATGATTTCGTGCCATTCCGTACTGTCCACGATCATTTCGAGGTCGCTGGGGTGCTCCGAGGGAATCGGCGAACGATAAAGTCCAACATCGCAGCCGGGCGTTTGCATGCCGCCGGCGGTGACGAGAGCGGCCAGGTCGACGCCGCTGTCGCGGGTTCGAAAACATGGGCCCTTGCCCCAGGCCACCATCAGGTGATCTTCCGAGCTAAGGGCCGCCGGATGACCGAGTTTGCCGCGGAAGGGAAGTGGGTCGGGGTAGTTGGGGTGCATGAAAGGCGCCCCGGGCATGGGTTCGGATCGGACATCTAGGTTCGACGCCCACGCGGCAAGCATCATACCTTCTCGGGGCGCGTAGGAGTCGGGGTAGCTCTCGGCGTCGTGGGGGTTGATGCCCTCCTGGCCTTCGGGCTCGGGCTGGAAGCCCGCAATGATGCCGAGGCCGTTGTTGTTGCCGCGGTAGTAGTCGGCGGTCCATACAAAGCCGTCGCCGGTCTGAGTCATGAAGTGGCTGGCGATGTGACTGGCGCCGAAGTGGGTGACGTTGTGATCGCCGCTGTGTTGTCCATAAAGCGCGAAGTTGTTCGCGCCATCGGGGGACTGCGTATAGAGATGAAAGAGGTTGTCTAAGGTATCGGAGCCGCGAACCGAGCCGTTGGTGTATCGAAACGGTTTTCCCATGGCGGCCTGCCAGCTTGAATAGGCGAGCCTGCCGTCCTGCAACATGAACGGATGCTGTTCCATACCGAGAGAATGATGGCTTGCGAGGTCCACGTTTCGACCATCGAGGTCCATGGCCCAGATGCGTGTTCCTCGCTTGTGGTGGGTGCTGACCCAGACCAACGTGGCGCGGTGACCGTCACGCGTAGAGGTGAAGGAAAGGCGTCCATCGGGCATGAACGCCGGTCCGCTGTCGATCTCTCCCTCGACGTAAGGAAGTGGCGTTAGAGCACCAGTTTCAACGTCCACCAAAAAGAGCTGAGCTTCGGTGGTGTTCAGGCGTTGGTGCGGAAGCGGCTGCCACGTCAGAGGGGCATCAGGGTTGTCGGCGTCCGGACTAAGCTGGCGCGAGAGGAGCCGGATTTCAGGATGAACGAGCGTCCCACGAAAAACTGAGAATGCCACGGTGCGGCCGTCGAAGGACACCGCCGCATCGAGAGCCGCACACCCTGCTTCTTCCGTCGAGGTGTCCGAGCAGCTGTAGAGAACACGTTCGGCGCCAACGGCGTCGCGGTACATCAGGTCGCAGGGCGCCGAGAAGCCGTCGAGGAAGTTCGTGACGTCCGGGAGGACATCGAAGATGTCAAACGCCCCAAACGTTTGTGTGACGCTCTGTGCGACACCACCAATGACGACTTCTCCACTGAGCTCTACGTCCGCGTGACGACGTGCGCAGCGGGAGTACACGATGGGGTCGTTCTGTGCCGCGGCACTCGAGCACAGGACGAGCAACAAGCCCATGGTAAGGGCGGTCACTGGGAGATGGCGGATTTGTCGGTCGTTGAGCATCGTCTGCCTTGGAAGGAGTTACGACAACCTTCGTCGCCCGGCGCGAAAGTGTCGATTACCGCAAATGCACGAATGAGCTCCGGGCGAGGCTTCGCTTCGATGCGCGCAGTCGCGGTAAACGGCGTTCAGCGACATAGGCGTCAGGCTAGAGACATGCGGCGGCGAGACAGAGTCATGCAAGTCATAAGCAGCGAGCACACGCCGCTCTCAGAACTCCGTTGGGTCCTGAAACGTCGTGTCTGTAAGTTGGTAGCTCATGCGGCGGCCGGAGCGGATGCGTTCACAGGCGCCGTCGGCGACCAGGTCTGTCAGCGCCTGTTGTGCGCTTCGGAGCGAGACGCCCAGCGAGCTACCCGCTTCCTTCGCTGTGCCGAGCGTCCGGTTAGCCAAGAAGAGGACGACCTGCGCACCCACACCGCGCGCACTCTTGGAGTCTGGCACGATGAAGGGGACATGTGGACGAACCACGATTCGTTCCGTGCGTTCCAGCACCGCAACCCCGTCAAGCCACTCACGCATCCGGTGGATCAGGACGCCAAGCACGCCGCGATGAATCGCGCGCTCGTAGTCGAACCCGTATGTTTGCCTGAAGAACTCTGTCTCGAGGATCCCTTTGGGCCCCGCAAGACACACCGTAACGAGTGCCGCCTCGGTGCGCCCGATTCGTGGCCGCCGAATCGCGCGCTCGAGCGCGACCGTGCCGACAAAGAGCGACGCCCCTTCGAAAAGAACGCGAGTGGTCTGGCGTTCGGGGTGTACGCAGACGGCGGCCGTCGGCGCGCTCGAATGATCCGCACCCAGTCCGTCAAGGCCGAACGGGACCGGTGCTTCGGTGGTACGAAACGCATGACACGGATCATCGATGCGGGTCTCCAGAATCGGATCGACGCTGACTTGAATACGGTGAACGTCGCTGGCCTGAAACTCAAACACAGTCGCGGCCGCCAAGCGCTTGGCCCGGCGTTCGAACTCTGGCCGGTCGCCACATCGGGCGCTGCGAAGGAATGTCAGAAGACGCGCCGCCAGCCCGTCTTCCTCGACCACGATACCGGGGATTTCGAGCGCCGTGTTTCCACCTGCCAGGACGGCCTCCCAGGCGAGCCATGTGCGCCAAGGGGTAGGTGCGACGCGCGCAAGGCCACGAACAATTCGAAGTGCCAGATGCGGGTGACCAGAAAGGCGTCGATAGCGAGCCAGCACGATTCCCGCGAGGTATTGGCTTTGGGGGAGTGCTTCCGCTTGCGCC
>JBLHKB010000234.1:0-10012 GCA_047619315.1 Polyangiales bacterium | reverse complement strand
AATGGCGCCGCATCAATGGCGCCGCATCAATGGCGCCGCATCAATGGCGCCGCATCAATGGCGCCGCATCAATGGCGCCGCATCAATGGCGCCGCATCAATGGCGCCGCATCATCGACGCGGACCTCGTCAGCGCTCACGGTACGGTGACGACAACGTAGCCCGGACCGAGGTTCGCACCGGAGGTGTTCACTTGGTTCGTCCCTGCGTTGAACGAGAGCCCGCCCTGTCCCGTAGCGCCGCCAACTTCACCGCCACCAGCACCCCCTTGGTAGCCGCCTCCTCCGGCGCCGCCGTTTCCGCCGTTGCCGCCGCCTCCGAAACCGCCGAAGCCCCCCGGAACACACTGACCGAAGCGTCTGCCCGTATCACCGACGCCGCCGTTGACGAAGGAGAGTCCGCCATCCCCGCCGCCATCTCCGAAGAAGCCGCCGCCGCCGCTGCCATCTCCTCCACATCCACACCAGGTTCCGTCATCGCCGGCCGCACCTCCGGTACCATCCCCGAAGGCGCTGGAGCCTGTGACCTCATTGGGTCCGGCTCCGCAGTTGCCGAATGTCGCGCCACCACCGGCCACGATGAGAGGCATGTTGCTGTTCAAAGCGACGAACGTCCCACCTCCGCCGCCTTGGTCGTAGCCGGTGCCGTCTTGTCCAGGTTGCCCGACGATGATCTTCAACACCTGGCCCGCCGTCAGCGCGAAGTCTCCGATCACGTTCGCGCCAGCGCCGCCAGCGCCGGCGTTGTGGTTGCCACCACGTGCGCCAGCGACTTCGATCCGATACGTCGTGGTCACAGGGACCGTCCATCGCTGAATGCCCTGCGTAACAAGGACGCCCGTTGCGAACGGTGTCCCCGCGTAGGACGCGTCGCACGCTGCCTGCACCGGTCCGGTTGAGCCCGTTTGGCCGCACGTCGAGAAGGTGCCGCCCACGGCCACACAGGCGCCGCTCGAACAATATTGGCCTTCTCCACATGCGATGCCGCAGCCGCCGCAGTTGTTCACGTCCGTCGCGGTGTCCAACTCACAGTCCGGTGCGCCATCGCAGTTGGCAAATCCAGGTTCACAGGAGATTCGGCACGTGCTGCGCACGCAGACCGACGCCGCGTTCAGCGGAGCGTCCGGGCAAGCCACGCACCCGCCGCAGTGAGCCGGATCGACGGCGGTGTCGACGCAAGCGCCGCTGCACTCCGACAGACCCATACCGCAGCTCGCGACGCACGCGTCCTCCACGGTGTCGCACACTTGTCCGCCAGCGCATGTGGGGGCTCCCGCGTTGCACGTATCCGCATCTTCGTTGCAGGTCTCGGCGCCATTGCAGGCCACAGCATCTCCGCACACGCGGGCGCTAGTCCCCGCGCACTCCGCCGCCGCCGAGCAGGTGTCGCCGACGGTGCAGTAGAGCCCATCGTCACATCTCGCCGCGGTGTTTGGCGTCCAGGCCGAAGCGTCGGCGGCGGCGCTGCAGACCTCGCACTGATTCACGGGATTGCGCTGGCCCTCACCGAAGCAAGTGCCTCCGATCACGCAGCCGGTGCAGGTGGCGACGCAGAGATCGGAGGCAACATCGCAAACCTCGCCGATGTTGCACATGGCCATCGCGAGCAAGCAGGTGTTCATGCTCTCGTCGCAGGTCTCGACGCCGTTGCACGTCACGCCGTCGTCGCACACCAGAGGGGTGCTGCGTTCGCACGTGCCTGCCATGCAAGAGTCCGCCGTGGTGCAGAAGTCGCCGTCGTCGCAGCTCGCACCGTCGTTGTCAGTCCAGTCGGCGCGTCCGGCCGTAGCGTTGCACACCTGACATGGGTTGAGCCCGTTCACCTGCCCATCGCCGTAGCAGACGCCATCGATGGAGCAGCCTGCGCAGCTCTCTACGCACACATCCCCGCTCACATCACACAGCTGCCCCGTCGCGCAGGTTGGCGTGCCGGCGGTGCACGCCGTAGAGGCTTCGTCGCAGGTCTCTGTTCCGTTGCATTCGACGGTGTCTGCGCAGGACAGCTCGTTGCCACCACAGGATCCCGCGGTGCAAATGTCACCCACGGTACAGAAGAGTCCGTCGTCGCAGACCACGCCATCGTTGGCGCTAAAAGTGGCGGACGAAACTACCGTGTCACAGCTCCGACACGCATTTGATGGATCACTCGTACCGTTTGGGTAACAGGTCCCCTCCACGAGGCAGCCATCGCAGATGCCCCCAGTGTCCGTGTCGACGGTCGTATCAGCAGCCCCGTCAGCTGACGCGTCGACCTCGGTTCCTGCATCCGTGCCAGTGGGGTCATCGACACACCCCGCGACGGCCACTAAACCCAAACATATCCAACCGACCTGGCTAAACCGCAAACTCATCAACTCAATCCAGGAAAACTAGGTGAGCCGGCAACATTGAGGAGGCACATAAGTAACGCTAGCAGTCATTGCAGACCGCTCGCCTGCTTATCGATGTCATGTGACTGCAATTTTACACAAATAGTGTATGCGCGGGTCGATTCCCAACGCCGCGGCGGGACGGGAAAGTGAAGGGCAAGACTCTCTTCCTCAACCCAGTCCAGCGGAAGACGTGGTAGCGATCACTCATGGATTCGACGGACCTGGTGATCGACCTCGAGGATATTCGCAGCGGTGACCCTGCTCGCCTGGAAAAGGCGGCGGCGGCACTCCGCACGGGCTTTGGCGAGTACGGACTCATCTACATCAAGAGCCACGGTGTGGACATGGACCGTCTCGGAAAGCTCTACGCCCAGTGGGTTGAGCTGACGAACCGCAGGGACGAAGAGAAGAAGGCCTGGGCGCGGCCCGACGTTTGGTACCAGCGCGGCTGGACGCCGCCGAACACCGAGCAGGCCGTTGTCGCCGGCGGTCAGCCGGACTTCAAGGAGTGCTACTTCGCCGCGCCGATGGAGCTCGACGAACGCGTGAAGCTGATGTTCCCGGAGATCTACGCGGAGAACTCTTGGCCCGAAAAGTCCGGCGACTTCGAAGCGGACTATCTCGCTCTGGGCCAGCAAGTCCACGAGGTCGGAATGACGGTTCTCGAGGCCTGCGCCGGCGCCCTCGGCTTGCCGACGGAGGTCTTTCGAGATGGGACCAAAGGTGGCCCTCACGTCACACGCTTGCTTCGCTACCTGCCCCTGAGCGAAGAGCAGGTGGGGACGAACATCGTGTGGGGCGAAGAGCACACAGACTTCAATCTGCTCACGCTTTTGCCGGGGGGGCAGTTTCAAGATCCAGACAGCGCCGCGTGCGAGCGTCCGGATCCCGCGAGCGGGCTCTACTTACGAACGCGCGCGAGCGAGGAACATCCGCGCGGCCGCAGAGTTCATGGAAAGCCGCCCGCCGGATGCATCGTGGCTCAGGTCGGGCAGCAGCTTGAGATCCTCACCGGCGGCGTCTACCAGGCGACGCCCCACGTCATCCTTCCGCCAAAGCAAGTCGGGTACACACGCACAGCGCTGGCTCACTTCATTCACATGCACTCCGAACGACGCCTGTTTCCAGAGGATCGCTTCGTCAACGACGAGACGATCCGCAACTATGGGCCACCCGTGTTGGCGGGAACGTATGGGCTCAAGACACTTGTGGATATCGGCCTCGCGCCCAAAGAAGCGCTAAATAAGCTGGGCTACCACCACTATGATCGACTCGCCGCGGCGCGCGACGAAAGCTAAAAAAAGTGTGCAACCATGTGCCAACGGCACGTGTCTGCCCACTCACAAACCTAGCGGTTTTCATGTATTGGCGTGGCATACATCCTGCTAAGTTTTAGGCATGCTTAGATGTTCAGAGTGTTCCTGTTTTGTCCCGGCTCGCGCGAAGGCTTGCCCAGAGTGCGACTTTGCCGTGTCGACCATCTGGCGCGCGGTGAAGGGTATCGCCATGGTCGGTGCGAGCGCCGCCACAGCGATGACGCTCATGGCCTGCTACGGCTCTCCCTATGACGAATACGAGTGCGTCGACGCCGACAGCGACGGCTACTGCCCTTCCGAGGGCGACTGCGACGACACCAACTTTGAAATTCGACCAGGCGCCATCGACGAAGCTGGCGACGGAATCGACCAAAACTGCGATGGCGCAGATGGCGTCGTCACGAGGGACAGCGGACCTATGGATGATGGGTCCATCGATTCAGGGATGTAGAAGCTCGGAGCTATGAGCGAGTCCAAGAGCCGTCGTCTCGACGTGATGAAAGAGAGCTTCCACCCGGCCTACGTCGTGTGGGAGCTGACGCTTCGATGCGACCACGCGTGTAAGCACTGCGGTTCGCGAGCGAACGAAGCCCGTCCGGATGAGCTGTCCACGAAAGAAGCCCTTGGCGTTTGCCGTGAGCTTGCAGATGCCGGAGCTCGCGAAGTCGTCCTGATCGGTGGAGAGGCCTATCTTCACGATGGCTTCTACGAGATCGCGGCGGCGCTGCGTTCACTGGGCGTTCGAGTCGGAGTGACGTCCGGCGGCCTCGGCATCGACGGCCCGCGCGCGAAGGCGATGGCCGAAGCCGGCGTGATGCAGTGCAGCATCAGCATCGACGGGGTGGCGGCGAACCATGACCGCATCCGCGCGAAAAGCGGGAGCCAGGAGTCTGCGCTTTCTGCGCTACGCCATCTCAAGTCCGAGGGGATTCGCACGGCGAGCAATATCAACCTGAACCGCGTCAACCTAGCGGACCTCGAAGCGCTCTATCCCGTGCTCCGCGATGCTGGAATCACGGCGTGGCAGGTGCAGCTCACGGCGGCCCTCGGACGCGCGGCGGACCGCCCACAGATGCTGCTTCAGCCCTACGAGCTCATCGACCTGATGCCGCGCATCGCGGATCTCAAGAGGCGTGCCCAGGACGACGGAATCCGGCTCTTGCTCGGGAACAACCTGGGCTATTTTGGCCCCGACGAGGCGACGCTCCGTTCGCTAAAACCGGATGGAGACGACCACTGGCAAGGATGCCAAGCGGGACGCTTTGTGATGGGCATCGAGTCCGACGGTGGCGTCAAAGGCTGCCCTTCCCTTCAGAGCGCCCACTATATTGGCGGTCATCTTCGAGAGCGTTCGCTCAAAGACATCTGGGACGACTCGCCGGAGCTCGCGTTTACGCGGGCACGAACCCGCGAAGACTTGTGGGGGTATTGCGCCGAGTGCGCGTATGGCGACACGTGCCTCGGCGGCTGCTCGTTCACGGCGCACGCCCTCTTCGGCAAACCCGGGAACAACCCGTACTGCGTCCACCGAGCACGCATGTTCAAGAAGCGTGGTCTGAAAGAGCGCCTGGTCGCTGGTGAGGCCGCGCAGGGACTCCCCTTCGACAACGGGCGCTTCGCCATCGAAGAGGTGCCGTACGACGACGTGGAGGATGCCCTTCCCGCAGACGGCCTAGTGCGAATCGGGCGCAAGCCGGTGCGGACCTAGAGCGGTCTCCGGCGCGTTGAGAATCCAGGGCTTTGCGGCGAAGCCCTCTTCTTCGTCTGCGAGGTCGACGGCCGGGTCGATGAGACGGGCGCGGCGGCGTCCGTTGATGGACACCCACGCGTCGGCGTAGACCATGACATCGCCGTGGCCGTCTTCGCGCCAGCGCCGTTTGAGGTGGCGCAAGTACTTATTGGTGGGGACTTCAGCAGCCATCTCGCGCGTCGTCGATGGAGAACCATCTCGGCGCGAGGACCACCTCTTCTTCGGCGAAAACGAAGCGAAGCAAAACGCGAACTTCCCCCACTCCACCCGTTTCGATTTCGAAGAACCCTTCGCTCGGAGATTCGCACCCCTCAAAGCTGCATCGCTCGACGGCGATGCGGGGATCACCGACATCGAGGCGCCACGGATCATGGAATGGATCTGCGTCGCCGACGGGGAGTCGAATATCAATACTCAACGCGGGGACGCCCACGGGGTTGCGTAGCTCGCCGACCCCGCGCCGAATGTTCGCCGCCTCTACACGCGGCACGAGACCAAAGGCCCACACGGTACCGCCGACTTCGGAACAGCCGTACTCGTAGCGGTAGAGTACGTAAGTCGGCGGACAATCGCAGTACGCCCCCTCGTCGTCGCAAGCGATCTCGCACCCCTCGCTGTCACAGGGGATCGCGATGTTGCACTCGATGTCCGGTGGTTCCGCGCCGCAGGAAACGTAGGCGCGACGGCATTCGCTTTCCGTGGCGTGGCCACGGTCCGCGCATTCGAACGCGGAGACGCATTCGCTCCCATTCCAAAGCCAACGGTCATCACTAAAACTACAGCCAAGAAGCGGAAACTGGGACTCGCAGAACGTATTCGCATCGGGTGCGCTGTCCGCGCCGCCGTCCGTGCTGCCCCCATCGAGACTTGGTGCAGAGGGTTCACCAGACGACGACGATGCGCACGCTCCGAGCAACGCGATGACGAGAAGACGTTTCATTCGGGCCCACAACCCTGTGGCTGGTTGTCTGTGTCGTCGTCTTCCATGGCATCCGGTGCGTCCGGCGCGTCGACGCCCGCGTCGCCGGCGATTTCGAGATTAAAGTCCGTAGGCGCAGAGGACTCAGCACAGCCAGCGAAGCAAAAGAGAAGAAGGAGGAAGGCAAAGGGGGCTTGAAAAACGGTCATGGGGACTCCGGGCGCACCACTCCATTCGCTTCGCTCGAAAGCGAAACGCGGAGGTGCTCTAAGGGGACGAGGACTAGGGGTTATGAACGACGAGCGTGATCACTCGCGTCGTAGATGTCGGTGTGCGGATGGGAATGAAGACAAGGTCTTCGCCACTCTCAGCGCGCTGAACGCGCAGCGTCAGTGTGCTCGATGCTCCTGACGCGAGGTCATCGACGGTCGCTGGAAGAAGCGTAAACGGACCGTCCGGGTGTAGGCGAGGCTCACCGAATTCGATGCTCTCTTCGCACTCATTCGTCATCTCGACGGCGAAGGTGCTCTCATTCGTTTCGTCGAGGAGGACCTGGGACCACGCCCTCATGATGAGGCACCCGGGTGATGCGCTGAGTCGTCCTGCGGGGTCGAAGTCGAGGGGCTCCGAACGCAGCGCGCCTTGCACCACTTGCACGCGAAGAGCGTCGTTGCCATCTGCTGCAAAGTCGATGACGACCTCAAAAGAGCCGTCTGGCTGAACCGTGACCGTTCGCGGTGGGGCGAGGCCGAAGGGGGTGATTCGCAGGACGCCTTCCGCGGGAAAAACCGCGCCGGGCAACCCTCGGAGGGTGAAGGAGCCAGTGGAAGTCGAGTCGTTCTCAACAAGGTCTGGGTCGATATCGGGGGACGCGGGCGGATTGCCTGTGTCCGTGACGGTGCACGCGAAGGCGAAGAATCCAAGGGTAAGTAGAGCGAAGGGCTTCATGATTCGTCGGTCTTTCGGGAGCTCATGGGGAAGAGCTGAATGCCCAGATGAAGCACTTCATCGCCGTCATCCTCTTCGGCGAGGATGCCAACGAGTTCTTGGCGAAACTGCTGCACGCGCTGGCGAATTCGCTCAAAGCCGCCGGCGCTGGTGCAGAACGTGAGCGCGGAGAGATAGCGTTCGTCCGCAGGGATGAGCTCCATCGAAGCCGCCGCGCGTTCGAGGACCGTCTGGTGGTAGAGCCGCATGTGAAGGCCGCGGGTTTGCTCGCCCGTGGTGAGCACCGTTTGGTTGAGGGATGCGCCGCCGTCTTCATCGACGACGAGTAAACCAAGTTGCACGAGAACCTTGAGGGCTCGCTTGGCGTCGCCGACTTCGATGGCGGGGCGGAGGCGACTCGCGATCCACTCGGGCTCCGCTCGAAAGTCTTTACGCAGTGCCATCTCTCGGATGACGGGGACGAACCAAGAGCTGTGGTACTCGGCGAAATGGTGGTCGACGGTCTGAGCGCGCTGATAGCCTCGGAACGCGCGAAGTTGATCGTAGGAACGCTCACGCTCGGAGTGCGTTCGTGCTTGATTGAAACGAACAAGCTGCGCGAAGTACTCGGCCTTTTCTCCGTCGAGACCCATCGCCGTAACATAGCGAGAGGTGGAGTCCGCCGAGAGGTTTCGCTGGCCATCCATCACACGTTTGAGATGGTTTGGAGATCGCAGACCGGCGCGACGAGAGAACGAACGAAAGCTGAACCCGCGCTTCTCGGACTTCTTCGTTTGATAGAAGTCCGTGAGGAGCTTTCGGTAGTCGAGGTACTCGAATACGTCCGGGGAGAGCATGGGCCCATCGTAGCGGCTGAAATAGGCAACGCGAGGGCTTCGAAGCACTTTCCGTATCCTCTTAGGATACAAAACATTGTAAACCAGGCAAAAAGCACGCACTAAAGCCCGATTACGTCTTCTACGATAGAGTACTGAGACAAAACCAGGATACATAACGCGGTCGTTGGACAAGGTGTTGTGCCCCGGAGCCTCCGCGTCTTGAGGGTGGAGCGTGGTATCCTGTCGCGATGGCTCGCCGCCGCTGGCACACCTTTAGGAGTCTTGTGTGACTTCAAGTACCGACGAGCGAACTCGCGTGGAGCGTCCGAGTGCCCCAAGTTCTGCGCGGGCACGAACGCAGTTCGCCGATGAGACGATGCACGTCGCTGGCGACGGCCTGACCCTTGGAGAGATCATCGGCGAAGGTGGCATGGCGGTGGTTCACCGCGGCGTCCAAAAGTCACTGCGTCGCGAGGTCGCGATCAAGACCATTGTGGATCCAGAGGAACGGCAGAACCTCTTGCGCGAAGCGTATGTCACGGCGGTTCTCGAACACCCCAACATCGTACCGATTCACGAGCTCATTTTCGATCACTCCGGCCGTCCCATGTTGGTGCTCAAACGCATCGAAGGTGAGTCGTGGTTCGAGCAAATGAAGGAGGAGTCCCGGGTCGAGCCCGGCGATGGGCCGGACTTCGTAGAGTGGAATATTCGGATCTCGATTCGGGTGTCTCGGGCGCTGTCGTTTGCCCACACGCGTGGCATCGCTCATCTCGATGTTAAGCCGTCGAACGTGATGGTCGGAGAGTTCGGTGAGGTGTACTTGCTGGACTGGGGTCTTTCGGGTTCCTTCGACCCCAACGAGCACTTTCTGCCCTCGGTGCCCGACGGGCAACGCGCGGGCACGCCGGGCTACATGGCGCCGGAGCAATGGCGTGGGGTCGCGGCGGAGGTCGGCCCGTGGACGGATGTTTACCTCCTGGCCGCGAGCCTCTACCACGCGCTCTCCGGTTCTCCCCCGTGGACTCAAGTGGGTAAGACGCGCGAAGCACAAACCGGTGAGCGCGCCCTCCCTCCCGCGCTGCGCGCGATATTGGATCGGGCCATGGCGCCGGAGCCTTCCAACCGCATCCCCAGCGCAGGGTCGTTCCGACAAGAGCTCGAGAGCTACCTTCGGCAGCGAGGGTCCATTCAGCTTGGCGACCAAGCCGCGGAGCTGGCGCGCGATGCGGTCCTGCAACGTGGAAAAGGCAAACTGGATTCCGCGGAGTACTCCTCGGTGGAAGCCGCAGCGACGTTCAGCGCTGCGCTCTCCCAGTGGCCGGGCAATGAGGCGGCAATGCGAGGCCAGCTTCGACTAGCGCGCTCTCGCATCGATGATGCCCTCGGGCGAGATCAGGCCGAAGTAGCCGCGCGGATCCTCGCCGCGTTGGTCGATCCTCCAGCAGACCTACGCCACCGCGTCGATCAAGCCGTGGCGCTCGCCGAGCATCATGCGTCTGAGGTGCGGACGATGCGACACGACCAAGATCGCGGCGTGGGCATGGATCTACGCATCGTCGTGATGGCACTCTGCGGCCCGGTTTGGATCGGGGGCTGGATCGTTGGGGCCGTGAGCGAGAGCCTGGTCGCCGCGTTGGTTCTCCTCGTCGGCGGAACGCTTGCGTGGAGCGCAGGGCTCTGGCTGGTCGGTCGTGAGCTGCTCTCGAATCGTCTCAACCGCATGGTCGTCTTCGACATCTTCTGCACTCTTTGCGCCCTCATCGGGCTGACGGTTACAGGCTATGCGCGCGGCGACTCGTTGCTCTCCATCGCTCCTGCCTTTCTCGTCGTCCATGCATGCAGCACGGCGATGGTTGCGGTCGTTTTCGATATGCGCCTATCGATCTTC
>JBLHKB010000233.1:0-10016 GCA_047619315.1 Polyangiales bacterium | reverse complement strand
TAAAGCGCTTCACGAGGTCGATTCGGGCTTTTCGCTCGAGGGGCCGAAAGAGCGGTGACGTCGACAGCAAGTTGTCGAGGAGGCGGCCGCGCGTGAACCCATCGAGCGCCGCCGCCAACGTCACGACCTCGCCTGCGAGGGCCACCAGACTCTCACGCTCAAACTCGAGGACATCGCAGTCATCGAGCGTCACGACGCTCGCGCTGCGAGGCTTCGCCGACACCAGCGCCATCTCCCCAAAGATCGCGCCGTCTGAGAGCTCCGCCAGCTGCTGCTGCTCGCCGTTCTGTTCGCGACGAACCGCGACCTTGCCGCGCACCAGAACATAGAACGCGGTCCCCGCATCCCCTTGCTGAATGATCGTCTGTCCACCCTGATGGCGAACCAGTCGGAGCGTCTTGAGCATGCGCGCGAAAGCGTCCGGCGGAACCTCACTGAAGATCGGGATCGGCGGCAACGTCTCCGGGTAGGCGGCGATGCGGGAGAGGTCGCTCGCGATCTTTGCTGCGGCAGGAAGCAGCTCTTCCGGGGGCGGTGGCGTATCGAGGCGAATCTCGGGGAGCGCCGTCGCCTCGGCGACGAGTGACAGGCGAACGCCCCGTCCAATCTTCGGCGAGCCTTTGCCGTAGAGCGCCGCAATTTGATCCGTCACTTGGCCCAGCTCTGGCTCGAGCTGCTCGAGGATCTTCAAGGCGACGAGCGCTCTGAGGGGATACCCGCCATTCGCAGCATGTCGCGCCAGGATGGTGTAGACGAACGCCGCCGCCTGAACCTCGCCCATCGCAAGCAGCGTGTCCGCCACGCGAAGTCGCGCGTCGAGGTCGTTTGGGTGCAGCTGCACCAAGACCGAGTACGCGTGAAGTGCCTGAAGGTGCTCGCCCTTGAACAGATGAGCGTCCGCGTGGTCTCGAAGCTGCTGAACCGTTTCCATAGGCGGCGACTCTATCGCGATCCCTCTTGGATTTGCTAGACGGCGATTTGCCGGACCCTTTTGGCCCGGCGGTTCAGTGATTCAGCGATTCAGCGATTCAGCGATCCAGCGATTCAGCGATTCAGCGATTCAGCGATTCAGCGATTCAGCGATTCAGCGATTCAGCGATTCAGCGATTCAGCGATTCAGCGATTCAGCGATTCAGCGATTCAGCGATTCAGAAGCGCCGAGCTACTTGGCGTCGCGAAGGGTGACCCGCGCCACCCACATGGACAGCGCTGCGCTCAGGACGAGCCAGGGTCCAACGAGAACGCCCGAGGCGAGGGAAGGAGAGGCGGCTTCGACGAGGAGCCAGCCCGCAAGCCCAGCGCTCACCAACGCGACGCCGAGGCGACCGAACTTCTTGTGGTGACCCAAGGCTGCAAGCCCGAGGGGCAGCGCGACGCTCAGAACCACAGGCCAGAACGCTCCGAGGGAGCTCGCGAGGAATCCAAACGCGCTGAAGCCGACGAAGCCGCCACCTGCGAGGAGCGCAGCGCCCACGGCGAGGCCGAAGCGGCGGCGTGCAAACCCAAAGGCGACGAAGGCGAGGAGAGCGGCCAAGAGCCCCTTGGCGCCTTCCTTCTGAGATGCGGCGACGAGGGCGTCGTCGGCTTGGATCAAGCCTGCGCCATAACGCATGCGGTCCGACTTGGCCTTCGCCGTGCTCTCGAGAATCCGCTCGATGGCGTCGGGGTCCGTGACACCGTTGGCGTAAAGAAGCGCAGCGACGCCCGCGACATGAGGCGCCGCCATCGAGGTGCCCTGGTAGCCGAGGTAGTCGTGCTGACCTGGGCGACGAGGAAGCATCGTGTTCTGAACAACTCCGTCGGGGAGGCCGTCACCGTTCTGGTCGACGCGAAGATCGCCGCCGGGAGCGACGATGTCGAGCTTGCGGCCATGGGAGGAGTAGAAGCTCAGCTCTTCGTCAAAGCGGACCGCGCCAACGGAGAACGCGTGGGCGGCGGAGCCAGGAAACTGAACGCGGCTGCGTCCGGTGTTGCCCGCAGCGACGACGACCAAGACATTCTTGCTGTGCGCATAGCGAATGGCGTTGCTGATCGCGGGTGAAGGCGTGGGGCCACCGAGAGAGAGGTTGAGAATGTTTGCGCCGTTGTCGACGGCCCAGCGAATGCCGGCGGCGACGTTTCCGTAGCGACCAGCGCCGCGGTCATCGAGAACACGAATCGGCATGATGCGCGCCGCTGGAGCGACGCCTGCGACACCAAGGCCGTTGTTCGTCGACTGGGCGATAGTTCCCGCCACGTGGGTGCCGTGACCATGTCCGTCGTCCGGCGTGTCATCGCCGTCCACAAAGTCCCAGCCGGGGACGAAGTTCGTGTCCACCAAGTCCGGCGCCTGGCGGTGACGACCGTGGTCCCGGAAGAGAACGCCGGTGTCGATGACGGCGACGATGGCGCCTTCACCCTGCGAGCGACGCCACGCCTGGGGCATCTGGATCTGGTCGAGGTGCCACTGGTGCTTGTAGTAGGGGTCGTTCGGAACGAGAGGCTCCGCGCCATCCGCCGGCGTCGCATCGAGGGCGAACTGTGCATACTCGTTCTCGGGCACCGTGAACGTCGCCTCGATCTCGAAGGCTTCCAGGTCTTCATCGAGAAGCGCCGCTTCGACATCACGAAGCTCGCTCATCGGAACGCTCAAGCGAAAGAGGTTCGCCGCATCGTTCAGCTCGTCGCCGAGAGCTTCCGCTTCGATCGCCGAATGGAAAGGTAGAACCGCCTCGCGTACCTCTCCTTCAATGCGTTCGATGGTGGAGTCCGAGACGTCGTCGTCGAGGTCGATGAGCAACGTGACGCTGCGTCCATCGATGTCGCGTCCATCAAGTCCCAGCGACTCGATCTGCGTGGTGTCGTCGGCCTCGCGGTCCATACGGACGACCGTCGATTGAACGAGCAGCCCCACGCCGCCGAGAAGAAGAACGAGAATCGAGAGCTTCTTGGTGCGTCGCATAATCATTAACATAGGTACGCTTCGCGATGCTCGCTACATTCCCGGGCGAAAGAGTCAAAACCAAGGGACTTCCGGCCAAGAACGTCCGTTAAAGACTTGGTTTGACGGCGATCCGCTCTGTCGGGAATTCGCCCCGTCCCCCCGCAGTCGATATCCTGACAGCTCGTGAAGTGGCTCATCCTCCTATTGGTCTTGGTCGTCCATGCGCATTCGGCGCAGGCCCAGGACTGCGACGACGCGGTTCTCAGCGAGGTCGCCGCGGCTGTGCTCCTCGATCACGGAGCGGCCGCAGGGGCACCCAGCGCGGCGCTCCTTGAAGCCGCCCTGCGCGAAGCGGGCTCCTCGCTGCCCTCGGCGAAAATCATCGTGCTCGCCCCCGACGGCGATGGCCGCAGCCGCGAACGATGGCTCGAGGCTCGTCACTCAGAAGCCGATGGCCCCGGGGTCTGCGGCGAAGCCGTGGGCCAGCGACGCGTCCTCGTCTTTGGCGTTCGTGCCGGGAGCCTGCGCCGCGCCGGCGACGAGCTCATCGCCGATTGGGACGGCGCCTTCCGGGACGCCTACCTCGTCGTCGTGAACGAGAGCGGCGGCGCCCACGCCCTCGCTATTCCAGCAGACCACCGCATCGAAATGCCCGAGGGCCTCGTACGCGCCCAACTCGTCGCCACGGGACCTAGCGGACCGCGACCCCTCGCCGACTGGGGCGCCTCCAATCTCCCCGCCCTCCCTCGAGCCCGGACCAACGAACAGCGCCTCGCCCTCCTCCGCGAAGCCGCCGGCGTCGGCGGACTGCGCCCCAACCGCCTCTTGGCTCAGGCTGCCCAGCGACACGCTCAAGACGTCTGCCAACAGCGCCGCGCACGCCACGTCTTCGACAGCTGGCCCGCCGAGCGGATGCGACGTCTTGGTCTACGCGCACGTCACCTTGGCGAAACGGTGGCGCGCGCTTCGTCCGTCGATGGCGCTCTTGAGGCTCTGGCTCAGAGCCCAAGCCACCGCATGGCCCTCGTCGACCGGCGCTTCACGGACGTCGGTCTTGGCGTTGTTCGAAGTCGCGGCGAAAGCTGCGTTGTCGTGTTCCTCGCGGCGTGGCCTCAAGCCATCGCCTACTGAGCGCGACGACGGCCGAGTGGGGAGATCCACCATGGGAACGCGTAGGGCCTACGACGTCCTTATCCTCGCCGAAAGTTACCAGCGCCCAACCGCCTCGTCCCTCGGCGACTCCTTCACCCCCGGCTCGCTTCGAGGGCGCGCGTTGCTCTACGACTACGCCCTTGAGCGCATCGTGTGCGTCGCGAATGTGTCCGCGGAGACCCGCAGCACCCAGGTCGATTACACCGCACAGCAATTCAACGGAGGCTCCACGCTCTCTCAAATGCTCTCCGCAGAGATGGACGCGGAGATCGAACGAGCCGTGGCGCGCGCCTTTCGAAACGGCGGCGCCATCTCCGCGCCTCGCTAGCTCAGTCCTCGTCCAGACATGCGTTCACAAAGTTCAACGCTGTTCCCGTCGAGTTCGCGACCCACGGGCTCCCATCCACGAGGGTAACGGCCGCCGCATAGTCGGCGGAGCCCACTCGCACAGGCTCATGAAGTGGGCGGAAGCCGGCGCGGAAGCGCTCAAAGACGAGGGGTGAGTCAGACGTGGCGCAGCTCAGCGTGTCGCTCCGCAACATCATGGCGAAGCCAAGCCCAGCCCCGGACGCGAGCCACTCGAGGGCGAGCACGCGGCCGACGACGGGCTGTTGCGCCACCGACGCGCCGCCTGCATCCAGGAAATAGACCGCCGGCGCCACGCCGTCGTGGGCGAGGAGGAAGCCGTCGTCCGTCGCCGTGAGGTCGAGACGCGAGACAAAGCCAATCGCGGCGACTTCTTGGGAGGCGCCCATCGCGGCACCTGCGGCATCGAGCAAGAGCGTGAACACGGAGTCGTCCGTCGCCACGGCGAGGAGCCATGTCTCTTCAAGCGCCGCGATGCTCAGAGCGCGGATATTCACGCCCCCCATATGCTCCGCGATCTCCGCGTTGAACACGCCACCTTCGAAGCGAACGACGGAGACACTTCGGCCGTCGAGGAGATCGTCAGACACCGCGCTCGAGAAAGCGAGCGCCGTCGTGGTTCCGTTTCGCGCCACATCGAACGCGCCAACGCCGCGCGGATGTGTGTAGCTGACCGCGGGCGCGCTAACGCCGGTCTCCACTCCGACCTCGAAGTGAAGAATTTCTCCCTCGCCGATCCGGACCGCGACGGAGATCGCGTCGCCATTCGAGGCGGCGGCATCTTGTACGTTGGTGGCGAGCTCCGTCGTGCTCTCGACCACACCGCCGGCGACAACGATCGCCTCGATGACGGTGCCATCCGCTTCGGCTTGGCGCCGTCGCACGAGGGTCACTCGACCGTCGAGCTCCTCGTGGTCTGCCACCAAGAGCGGGCGGCCCTCACCCAGCGTCACGCTCTCACCGGCGAGGCACTCACACGTCGCTTCGCCCGTCGTCCCGCATCGCGAGGGTCCGCTGTCCGTACAGGTTCCGACGTCCGGAGCGAATCCGTCGGCGCCCGCAGCTGCATCGGACGCAGCTCCAGCATCGGATAAAGCGGCGTCCGCGCCTGGTCCCGAGTCCGCCCTTGGCGAGGCGTCGAACCCGGGTCCAGTGTCAGATGCCGCACCACCATCCTGACCCGGCGAGGCGTCCTGCAGAGGGTTCCCGGTACCCGTGGGTAGGCACGCACAGAGGGAGAGAGGAATAAGAATCAGTAAGTTTCTCATGATGGATCTTCGATGGCGGTGGAGAGCGGAAAGACTTGGAAGTTTACCTGGACGACCTGGCGAGGCGTCCCTTCGGTGATGAGGTCATCGACGAGGAGCTCCCGCTGAAAGGCCTGTATGCGACTGATGAGCCGGTCGAGTCCGCCCTTGTCCACACAGTAAGTGATCGACGAGATGTTGCGCTGCTCCGACGGAAGCTCGTCGATGGAAGCGGCCGCGCGCTTGATCATCTCGTGATGGAACGCGCCGATATGAACGCTGGCGGTTTCAGGGCCCGTGTCCACGATGGCGTTCGTCTGAACCAGACGACCATCCTCATCACGACTGAGCAAGTTGAGCTTCTCGAGGGTACGCAGCGCCGCCTTCGCTTGTGAGAGCTTGATGCGCGGCCGCACGGTCTTGGCGATCCACGCAGGGTCGTCACTGAAGTAAGGGCTCGCCGCCAGCTCGCGGATCACCGGGAGGTACCAATGGGCGTGGTAATCATCGCGGGCAGCGCCCAAGTTTTGGACCCGTTGATAGCGCTCAAAGCCACGGATCTTCTCAAACGCCGCGCGCCGGACATCCGCTTTTTTGGCTTGGTTGAAGCGGACGAGATCGCTGAAGTACTGCACGGCCTCGTTCTCGAGGCCACACGCGGTGCCCACT
Organism: Polyangiales bacterium; assembly: GCA_047619315.1. Taxonomy (GTDB): domain Bacteria; phylum Myxococcota_A; class Polyangia; order Polyangiales; family Houyiibacteriaceae; genus JBCCRV01. The sequence continues at coordinate 3,659 of JBLHKB010000233.1, read as the reverse complement.
CGAGGTGCGCTGTCGTCCGAGAGGTTGCGGGTGCCGTCCATGACGCGCTTCAGAAAGCTCGGCGACTTGATGCCCGCGCGCCGGCAGAGGCCGCGGTGGCTCAGGTTTCGATACGTTTTCCCCCAGGAATAGTGGTCCCGGAGAAACGCGCGGTAGTCGAGGTACGCGAACACATCGGGTCGGTCGGGGCGTGGCACAGCTCAGAGTGCCGTGCCGGGGAAGGACGCGCAAAGGTGAATGTCGATTTCCAACTCCACTTAGTGAACACTATCGTTCGTTTTACTCTTATATTCGGCGACGATTTGTCGGCATCGAGACACGACGAGGCATCATTCGACCGTCGCTGACGATTATCGACGGTGAGCAGATTTTTATAAAAGTCCGCTCCTGCGCAAAAATCGCACAGCCAAGGGCTGGTCCTGATGCAGGAATGCCTTAGTATTCAAAGAGTACACATCCGAAATAAGCAAACCCCCGTGAGAAAATCTCACGGAGGTTTGGAAGAAAAGCGGCGGTTGCGCCGTTTAGAAGATAGGGGCTCTAGGAAGAGCCAAGCTCTACAAGGCAAGCGTAAGAAAAAGAAGCCAAGGAAGCGTATATAAAAAGACCAAGCCAAGCGGGCTGCAATGAGTGTTCACGCCGGCAAGCACGAACTCAGAGCGATAAGTATTCAGTAGTAAAGCAAGGGGAGTGCCAGGTATTGGCGTTTCCCTTCTTTTGTTGAAATCACTGGCGAATTCGCGATCCCGCAGAGGCGATCGTGGTCGAAGACGGCGATCGCTGGCAACCCTAGCAGCCACTTTGACTCGCCAGCATGACACGGATGTCATGGAAGAGGCACAGCTGCACACCAACAGCTTGCCCGCCGCCAACTTCGACTATGCTCCCCTCATGCGTGCCCTGACGGTATTTTGTGTCTTCGCCCTTTTCGCCTGTGGAACCCTCCGCGATGACTTAGGGCGTGCCGAAACAGGGTACGACGCTGCCCGCTACGACGAGTCCATGGTGTGGCTCGAGGCCGTGGAGGAGGACGTCTATGATCTGGACGGGCCAGACCGAGCGCGTTTCTACTACCTGCGCGGGATGGCGGCGCTTCGCCTCGAGCGAAGAAACGAAGCTCTGCACTACCTCTCGCTAGCGCGCGAGGAAGCCGTCGCGAGTGACGGCGCTGGGCTTCGCGATGAATGGGCCGAGACCCTCGGACCGACGCTCGAAGAACTCATGCCCCGAGGCGCTACTCACCAGGCCTCCGACGCCTCTGAAGAGTAGGTCTCCGCGGCGCGCATTCGAGCGCCACTCGAGTTCATTAAAACGGCGAGGCCGAGACGCCCCTAGTCGTCGTAGGCCAAGTTTGACTGAAGCCAGCGCTCGACGTCACTTTCGCTCATGCCCGTACGCGTTGCGTAGTCTGCGACCTGGTCACGGTCGATCTTGCCCACGCCAAAGTAGCGCGCGCCGGGCTGGTTGAAGTAGAGGCCCGAGACGCTCGCCGCCGGCGTCATCGCAAAGTGCTCCGTGAGGTCCATGCCGATGTCGCGAGCGCCGAGGAGCTCAAAGAGCGGCCCCTTCGGCGTGTGATCGGGACAGGCTGGGTAACCAAACGCCGGACGGATCCCGCGGTAGCGTTCACGAACCAAGTCATCGCCGCTCAGGTCTTCGACAACGCCCCACTCTTTGCGCGCTCGCGCGTGAAGACATTCAGCGAACGCTTCGGCGCAGCGATCGGCGAGCGCCTTAACCATGATCGCGTTGTAGTCGTCGAGCTCATCTTCAAAGTGCTTCGCGAACTCCGCCGCACCAATGCCAGAGGTGACGGCGAAGGCGCCCACGTAGTCCGCGTGACCCGCCGGCGCGACGTAGTCCGCCAGACAGTGGTACGGCGAATCGCCCTGCTTCACGGCTTGCTGACGCAGCATCGGGAAACGGCAGAGCTCTTTCAAGCGCGACTCGTCTTCGAAGAGAACGACGTCATCGCCATCGCGATTCGCGGGCCAGAAACCGTACACGGCGCGCGGCGTCAGGCGCTTCTCCGCGATGATTCGGTCGAGCAGCTCCGTACCGTTGGCGAAGAGCTCGCGGGCAGCTTCGCCCACTTTGGCGTTCTCTAGGATCTTTGGGTACTTGCCTTTCAAGTCCCAGGCGGAGAAGAACATCGTCCAGTCGATGTACTTGCGAATCTCCTCGAGGCTGATGTCGTCCACGACGCGGGCGCCAAGGAACGCGGGCTTGCTGAGCTCTTCCACGTTCCATGAAGTCTGCGCGCCGTTCTCACGCGCGACCTCGAGAGGCAGCATCGGGCGGTCGCGCTTCATCGCGAAGAGCGCTCGCATCTTCTCTTGCTCGTTGCGGTTGTGCGCGTCGTATTCCTCGCGACGCTTGGGGTCGAGAACCGCTTGGACGACGTTGACGACACGCGACGCATCGAGGACGTGAACCGAGCTGCCGTGATACTTCGGCGCGATCTTCACCGCCGTGTGCTGACGACTCGTCGTCGCCCCGCCGATGAGCAGCGGCATCTCAAAGCCGAGGCGCTCCATCTCCTTGGCGACGTGAACCATCTCGTCGAGGGACGGTGTGATGAGACCGCTCAGACCGATCGCGTCGACGTTCTCTTCCTTCGCGCGTCGTAAGATGTCCGAGGCGGGCACCATCACGCCCATGTCGATCACTTCGTAGTTGTTGCAGCCGAGGACGACGCCGACGATGTTCTTTCCGATGTCGTGAACGTCGCCTTTCACCGTCGCCATCAGGATCTTGCCCTGCGCGCGTGACTTGCCGTCCTTCTCGTCTTCCATAAACGGAAGCAAGTACGCGACGGCCTTCTTCATGACGCGTGCGGACTTCACCACCTGCGGGAGGAACATCTTGCCTGCACCGAAGAGCTCGCCGACGACGCCCATGCCGTCCATCAGCGGGCCTTCGATCACGTGAATCGGCTTGTCGTGTTTGAGACGTGCCTCTTCGGTGTCCGCCTCAACGAACTCGACGATGCCTTTGACCAGCGCGTGAGACAGGCGCTCTTCGACGCTCGTGTCACGCCAGCTCAGGTCGATGACGCGCTCCTTGCCCTTGCCCGTGACGGAAGCAGCAAGGTCCACGAGCCGCTCCGTCGCGTCATCGCGCCGATTCAGGATCACGTCTTCGACATGCTCAAGGAGGTCTTCGGGGACCGCCTCGTAGACTTCAAGCTGCCCCGCGTTGACGATGCCCATGTCCATGCCCGCGTCGATGGCGTGGTAGAGGAACGCCGCGTGCATCGCTTCGCGAACGCGGTCGTTGCCGCGGAACGAGAAGCTCAAGTTGGACACGCCGCCGGAGATCTTTGCGCCGGGACATGCGGCTTTGATCTTCTTCGTCGCTTCGATGAAGTCGACGCCGTAGTTGTTGTGCTCCTCGATACCCGTCGCGATGGCGAAGACGTTTGGGTCGAAGATGATATCGCTGGGGTCCCAGTCAGCGTCTTCCGTCAGGATCTTGTACGCGCGTTTGCAGATCTCAAGTTTGCGCTCTTCGGTGTCCGCCTGGCCCTCTTCGTCGAAGGCCATGACCACGGCCGCCGCGCCGTATCGACGCACCTGTTTCGCGCGAGCCAAGAACTCCGCCTCGCCTTCCTTGAGGCTGATTGAATTGACGATGCACTTCCCCTGAACGCACTTCAG
>JBLHKB010000232.1:0-10037 GCA_047619315.1 Polyangiales bacterium | reverse complement strand
TGTCGCCGGAGCAGGCCTACGGGACTTCACTCGACCGGCGAAGCGATATCTATTCGCTTGGGATCATCCTCTGGGAGTTGCTGACGCAGCAAAGGCTCTTCCACGCAGCCAACGATATCGCGCTCTTGGAGCTGGTACGGCACCCCAAGATTCCGCTGCCAAGTTCCCTCGCGCCGGAGGTTTCACCGGCCCTGGATGCCATCGTCATGAAGGCGCTGGCGCAAGATCCGGGCGATCGACCAGCCACCACTTCGGTTCTTCGCGCTGAGCTGGCGGCGGCGGTCCCCGAGGCGCTCGGCGTGACCCAGGACGAAGTCGCCGAGCTGCTTGGCCTCATTACTGAAAGCCATGTCTCCGGCGAGAACTCGTCGGTGCATTCCGCGAATGATGCGTCCAAGCAAGCAAGCGTCACGGCGCGCTCGGCGCCCGTTCCAGGCCCACCCTCGACGCCACCGATGTGGGGAGAACTCGACGAAGACGGCGAGTTGACGAGCTTCCTCCTTGCCGAGGAAGACCTGCTTCAAGAGTCGTCACCGAGCCAATTGAAGGCTGCACCTGTCAGCGCGACGGTCCCAGTCGACGAGGTCGACGAGCCAACAACCCGCATGGTCGAGGGCACGGACGCCGAGCCGAAAGCACCGACCGCTCCACCTCGCTCTGCCAGCAACAAACTGCCCATCGAGTTCGACATGGTCGAGGCCGCGGACATCGAGGTCGACCTGCCCCAAGCGCGGACAGGCGCGGCGGCCTCTGGCAGTCTCTCGCCTCGCCAAGCGATGTCCCCAGGGCCATCTGTTCTGGTTGAGGGCAAGTTCTTCGAACGTCTACCCTTCGCGTTTGTGGCCCCGCTGCTCGGCAAAGCGTGGGCGCTCTTGCTTTTCAGCGCCCTCGTGCCTGCATGTGCGTCGTTGCTCCTCACCCTCGATGTCGGGCTAGTTCTACGGGTGAGCTTCGCGGTACCTGCGCTTCTCTTCTCCATCGGCCTGCTCACCGAGGTGTTCTCGCGACTCGCGCAAGAGGGAGCGGACAATGACGAAGGAGTGCCGTCACCCACTCTCGGCGACACGGATCTCCAAACGGTGCTCGGTTCGGGCATCACGACGGTGTTCATCGTTGCGCTTCTCTTCGTCCTCCCGGCCTACTTGTTTTTAAGTCAGTACATCGGCATCGGCACGTTCACCGCGCTTTCATTCTTGCCCTACGTCTACTGGCCGATGGCGTTGACCGTTCAGGGAATCACAGGCGATGTCGTCGCCGGCCTCAACCTGCCTCTGGTGTTTCGCAGCATGGCCCGAGTACCACTGAAGTACCTCGTCGTCGTGGCGCTCGGTTTCGGCCTCACCGTCGCGCTCTCCCTCGGCTCGGCCTTCGTCGTCGGGGCTTTGATGGTCGTCGTGGGTCCCTCACGCGCCCTCATCTTTGGTGCCACGTTTGTGTTCTTTGGCACCATGACCTACCTCCATGGCGTCGTTGGCTATGCGATGGGTCGGCTGGTGGCTACGTCCGACCGCCTGGCCAACTCCCTCTAGCTCTCCGTTCAGAACCCTGAAGAAGCACCTCGGCGTGACTGGGAGTGATCGCGTAGACCGCGCCGCGCGCGTGCTACTTTGCGGGTGTGGCGAAGCTTGTTCTTATCGGTGTGTTCGTTGGCGTGGTGGTGTTCTTCTTGATGCGCTCGTTGAGCAAACAGAAGTCGAAGGGCGGAAGCTCGCTTCGTCTTTGGGCGAAGCTGCACAGCCTGACTCATGATCGCGAGTTGGCGGACCGACTTGTCGCCGGCGAGATGAAGCGAAACCCGGAGCTGAGCGAGCTCCAGTGTGTGAAGTGGGCCATCGCTCAGATTCAGCGCGACCGAGGTCGGTAGTCCGCGACGCAAGAATCCGTTGCGACGAGGAGCGCTAGTCGCGGAGAAGCGAGCGAAGGAGCGGCTCTAGTCGCGCCACTCGCTCTGCGGGACAGGCGGGGCCGCTCGAACGGATCACGACGCGGGAGCCATTCTCTTCAACCAGGCGAAGCTCTTCACCCTCGGCGGCGACGGCATCCGGGGCGCCATGGGCTCTCTGCGCTTCGAGCACGAGACTCGAGTCCGCACCGGCGTAGGTCACTTCGCAAACGCCGTCTTCGTCGCGAACGTTGGTTTGCCGATACAAGGGCCCACAAGCCGCTTGAACATCGCTCAGAGTGATGAGAAACGCGTCGCATCCGAAGGGCTCCGGTCGAACGGCAGCGGGTGCGCCGGCGACACGGTAGTAAGCCAAGACGTCATCGCGGCCGTCCGAGTCCTGGAGTGGGTTGGGCTCGAGTCGCATCTCTTCACGAACACGTCCAATGAATGGGCAGTAGGTCTCTGAATGCTGCTCGATGGTCTCCACCGGGAAAGGCTTTCCGGCGGGGTGAAGACAGCGGCGGTGAACCACTAGGCAGGCATTCACAGTGAGTCCGCCGACCTCGACTTCATCATCGACGGCGGCGTATCGCGCCCGACATTGAACGTCGCCCAGCGTGTACTGCCACTCGTGCCCAAGCTCGAGAGGCGTCTCGAGAAGTCGTCCGACTTCCTGGCCTTCCACATCCAGGAAAGCGACCGCGTCCTGGCTGACGCGCAAGCGAAGCGGAGCCGTGCGATCATCGCCAACGATGACAACCTCGCCGTTCTCGCTGGACGTGACCGTACGAACGGATCGCTCATCCGCGTTGTGGTAACGCCAGCGGTCTCCCACGTGAACGGGAAAGTACTCCTGGAGCGTCGCCGCCGTCGCCTCGTCGTTAGGCTCGGGCTCTTCGTTCGGACCATTCTGAGGTTCTGCACCGCATTCGGAGCATCCCATCAGCAGAACGAGGAGCCATCTCGCTCTCACGCGTCGGCCTGTGGTGCCTTCTTTGTGGTCTTCTTAGCGGTCTTCTTAGCAGTCTTCTTAGCAGCCTTCTTGGTGGTCTTCTTAGCGGCCTTCTTGGTGGTCTTCTTAGCGGCCTTCTTAGCGGCCTTCTTGGTGGTCTTCTTAGCGGCCTTCTTAGCAGCCTTCTTGGTCGTCTTCTTGGCGGCCTTCTTCTTGGGCGCCTTCTTCTTACGAGTGCTCGGACCCTTGTCGCGGCGAAGCTGCAGCAGCTCCTGCGCACGCTCCGGCGTGATCGACTCGAGATGATCGCCCGTTCGGAGCGACGCATTGGTCTCGCCATCCGTCACGTAGAGGCCCCAGTTGCCTTCTTTCATGACGATGGGCTTTTCCGAAACGGGGTCGATGCCAAGCTCTTTGAGAGGCGGCTTCGCCGTGCGCTGTCGGCCCTTCTTGGGCTCCGCGAAGAGCTTCATGGCTTGGTCCACGGTGACCGTGAAGATGTGCTCTTCGGCTTCGAGACTGCGGTTGTCTTTGCCCTTGGTGACGTACGCGCCGTAGCGGCCGTTGAGGGCTTGGATCTCTTCGCCGTCCGGCGCGTTGCCGACAACGCGTGGAAGCGAAAGAACGCTGAGCGCGTCTTCAAGAGTCAGCGTCTCTGGTTCCATCAACTTGAGGAGCGAGGCCGTCACAGGCTTCTCTTTGCTCCCCTTTTCGATCTCGCCGATCTGGACGTAGTTACCGAAACGTCCAGCCTTCAAGAACACAGTCTCGCCCGTTTCGGGATCGAGGCCTAGCTCTCGGTCACCCTTTGGCGCTTCGAGAAGCTCCGTGGCTTTCTCCAAGGTGAGCTCGTCCGGCGGGAGGTCGTCGGGGACACTCGCGGTGACCTCGTCCCCCTCGATGGTGAGATAAGGTCCGTAGTTGCCCATACGAAGACGAATCGCCTGGCCGGCTTCGTTCGTCCCGATCTCGAAGGTCTCAAGCCGTCGAAGTTCGGCAAGCCCGTCTTCTCTGCCGGGGCTCAGCTGGTCCATCTTCCGAGTGACCAGGTCTTCGAGACCCTCTTGTCCTTCGGAGCCGAAGAAGAACTTCTTCAACCATTCGCCACGCCCCGCGTCGCCGGCGGCGATGCGGTCGAGGTCGTCTTCCATGCGCGCCGTAAAGTCGTAGTCGACGAGGTGGCCGAAGTGGTCTTCAAGCATGCGGATAACCTGGAACGCTTTCCAGGTCGGGATCATCGCGGAGCCCTTCTTCCACACGTAGCCGCGCTCTTGGATCACGTTGATGATCGACGCGTAGGTGGAGGGTCGTCCGACGCCGCGCTCTTCGAGCCACTTCACCAAGGACGCTTCTGTGTAGCGCGCAGGCGGCTGTGTCTCGTGGCCCTTCGGCGTGATCTCCGTGGCGCCGACCTTCTGGCCCTCGGTCAGGTTCGGAAGATGTGCTTCCTTCTTGCCGGCGTCTTCGTTGTCCGCATCGTCGCCCTCGACGTAGGCCTTCAAGAATCCGGGGAAGGTGATCGTGGTTCCGCTCACGCTGAACTCAGCCGCGGTTCCGGCTGCGGTCTCCGTTCCCATACGAAGCGTGATGGTGTGTCCACGAGCGCTCTCCATCTGAGAGGCGATGGTGCGCTTCCAGATCAGCTCGTACATTTTCCGCGCGTCGGGGAAGCTCACGAGCTTCGCCACTTCGGCGGGTGTCTTGAAGGTGTCGCCGGCGGGCCTGATCGCCTCATGCGCTTCCTGCGCGTTCTTTACCTTGCGGGTGTACTGACGTGGCTCTTTCGGGAGGTCTTCCGCCGAGTAGAGTTCAAGGATCTGCTTACGCGCAGCATCCAAGGCGGTCTTCGAGAGCGTCGTGGAGTCCGTACGCATGTACGTGATGTGACCGTTCTCGTAGAGCAGCTGCGCGGCACGCATGGTGCGGCTCGAACTGAACCGAAGCTTTTTCCCAGCTTCCTGCTGGAGCGTCGAGGTCATGAAGGGCGGTGCTGGGTTGCGCTTATAAGGTTTGCGCTCAACCGGGCCGACTTCAAAGCTGCACGTGGCAAGTTCGCCGGCGAGCTTTGTCGCTGCCGCTTCATCGAGCGGGTGCACCTCATCGCTCTTCAGCTTTCCGAGGCTGTCAAAGTCACGCCCGGAGGCCACTCGTTTGCCGTCGACGCGGGCGAGGCTCGCCTCGAAGGGTGCGCCCTCCGTCGTCTCGAAGAGTCCACCGAGGTCCCAGTAAGAGGCCCGCCTGTAAGCGATGCGCTCACGTTCCCGCTCGACGACGACGCGAGTTGCCACCGACTGAACGCGTCCTGCGGAGCGTGAACGCGCCCGCTGCCGCACAACCATCGTCATCGCGAAGCCGTAAAGACGGTCGAGAATCCGGCGCGCTTCCTGCGCATCGACGAGGTGCTGGTCGATCTCCCGCGGCGACTCCACGGCGCTTTGAATCGCTTTGGGGGTGATCTCGTGGAAGACCATTCGCCGTACAGGGACCTTCGGCTTTAAGACCTCCAGAAGGTGCCACGCGATGGACTCTCCCTCGCGGTCTTCATCTGTCGCGAGGAGGAGCTCGTCGGCTTCCTTGAGATGCTTACGCAACTCCGCGATGTGCGATTTGCGGCCATCGGAAATCAGATAGATCGGCGCGAAGTTATCGTTGACGTCGACGGCGTAGGCGTTGACGTACTCGTCCGCTTTTCGTCGTGCTTTGTCGAGCTGCTTGGGAACCGCAAGGTCGCGAATGTGCCCAATGGACGACTCGACGGTGTAGTCATCCCCCAGGTACTTCTGGATGGTCTTGGCTTTCGCTGGGGATTCGACGATGACGAGAGAGCGGGACAAAGCAGATGCCTAGGAAAAGGGAAGATTAGGAAAAACCCAGAAACGGTTCGCTGATGCGAAAGCGCCCCGTCGCCGAGAGCAACGGGGCGAAAGGGCGGAACACGTGGGCCTCAAAAAGACCCAACCCGCGGAGGTAGCGCTCTCAGTCGGCGGTGACGCCTTCAAGATTCAAGCCGTTGACGGGCTCGTCTGAGTACATGCCAATACCAGCCGCTTCGTCCGCTGCGCGCTGTGCTTCATGCGTGTGAGCGCATTTTGGGCAAGCGACAGCTTCTTTAGCGATCTCGTATCCGGCTCCGCCTGGATCGTCGAAGTGCTTGTTCTTCCGGCCCACGCGAAGCTTGTTGGCTTTCGGGCGGCTTGGATACTCGGTGGGTCGTGACTCAGTCGTGACGCGAACCGAGCGGCTCTTGGCGGGCTGAACAATGTTGCAGATCTCACAGCGATACATAAGACGCAGATTCCTATCGGGAAAAGAAGACACCCACATAACGCCTGATCTCGAAGCTGGCAATTCGCTTTGGCTTCAGGCTGGCCTCTGACGGGCCAGTTGTGGCGCTAAGTTGTTGATTATACAGGGAAAACAAAAAAGGAGGGAAAGCTCACGCTCCCCCTCCTCGATCGTCCTTAGACCATCACGACCTCGTTTTAGTCGAAGTCGAGCATCGGGGTGTCGTAGGCCATCGAGTAGCTCATGCCGGAGCCACCGCTGCCGCGGGAGTCGATGTAGACGCCGTGGACGCCACGACCTGCCATGTGATCGGGGATGCGGGAGCCAAAGTTCGATCCGCCACCGATGGCCTGGCAAGACGAGCCAGAGCCATCATCGTTGCAGGCCGTTTCCGTACCGTCTGCACCCGAGCGAATGTAGATGACCGGGTCGTAGTCGCTCATGCCGCGTTCCCACGAGCCGCCGTCCTCTGGACACACGCTGAAGGCCCGTGTGGCCGTCTCGCCGCAAGACACGAACCAGCGAACATCTTCGCCGCTGTTTCCGGTCCTCGATCCGCCGCAGCTGGCGGTCTGACCGCTCGTTCCCGTGAGAGGAACGGACGGCGTCGCGCCCATTCCGTCGAGGCGCTGAGACCAAAGGAACGACCCCGCCTGGGGAAGAACCTGGAGATTCAGCGTGAAGTTCCCCGTCGTCGAGGCGCTGAAGCCGCCGACGGAGATAAAGTACGTGCCCGTGCTCAAGCGCTTGGCCATGCACGACTCGAGCGCGCCAACTTCGGAACCAGAGCTGAAACCGCAGGGGCAGTCGTCGTTGCACATGTTGGAGATAGGCGTGCCCGTCGAGTCCGTGAGGTAGATCGCGGTGTCGTAGTCGGAGTCAGCGGTGTCTGCCCAAACGACGGACTGTTCCGTCAGCGTGAATGTGTACCAAACGTTTGGACCGTTGGCGTTGCAGAGCACCCCCTCGACGTCCGCCGTGGCCCCACCCGTCGAGCCCATCACCGTGGTCTCCGAAGAGCCAAGGGTGATGGATTCGGCATCGGCACGAAGGTCGTTTCCGGGTCGGCAAACGCCCAGGTTGCAGTCGCCACCGCCACACGAGTTGTCGCATCCACCACAGTGCGTCGCGGATGTGTTCTGATCGACGCAGCTTCCGCCGCATTCCGTCTGGCCCGAAGGACATCCGCCGCTGTTCTCACAAGTTCCTCCGACACATGTCTGGGACCCACTGCAGGTCTCCCCGCAGGTGCCACAGTGAGTCACGTCCGTCTGAGTGTTGACGCAGCTTCCGCCGCATTCTTCGGTTCCCGTGGGACAGGCGCAGCGTCCCGCTTCACAGGTCGAGCCCGCGTCGCAAGGCAGTCCGCAGTCTCCGCAGTTGGCAGGATCGGTCATCACGTTGGTGCAGGTGGCGGCACACTCACGCTCGCCACTCTCGCAGCCACAGCTTCCATCGCTGCACTCGGCGCCGGCGTCGCACGCGCGGCCGCAAGCTCCGCAGTGGGCCTCATCCGTCTGCGTGTCGATGCAGGTGGCTTCGCCATCCACGTCACATGTCTCTCGGTCGCCGCAGGACGAAGCGCATGCGCCATCGACACAGCCCTGACCGTCGGCGCATCGCTCTCCACAAGCGCCGCAGTTGCCCGAGTCCGATTGAATATTCGTGCAGGTGTCGTTGCATCGGTCGGGCGTCTCCCCGGAACATTCGGCGGGCGTGCAGCCGCCGCGGACGCAGGTCTCTCCGTCCTCGCAGGTCTCTCCACATCGTCCGCAGTGATCCGTGCTCGTGGCTGTATCGACACAGCCGCCGCAGTCCATTTCCCCTCGTGGGCACTCGGACGATGTTCGACAGCTTCCGCTGTCGCAGACTTCCGCGGCGCCGCATGAGTTGCCGCAGGTTCCGCAGTGGAGAACGTTCGAGTTCGTGGTCACACAGATACCGTCGCAGTCAACTTGACCTCGACGACACTCACGAGGGCCGCTCGTGTCTCGATCGCCACCGCCACCGTCTTCGCTGATGCCCCCGTCGTCACGCAAAGGTGGTGTGCTGGGGTCACACGCGATGAGGGTCATTGAGACCGCAAGAAAAGCAAAGTACTTCATGAAAAGTCCTAGAAGGGCAGAGGAATAAGTCCAAGTCTTGGTTTCAATCTTAGCGCTTTCGCCACAAAAGGCGAACTACTGCTCTGTGCGAAACAGTGAGCGTCTACACGCAGTCCTCACGCCTTTGGTGGCTCATTGGTTGGCTTTTTTCGAAAAACACGGATTTTTCGGTCGTTTTTTCGCGATCCGCTAAAGGTCCCGCCATATCGACCGTTCCTCGTTCTTATGGTCTCCCCTATCCGACAACACATCGACCGCCTCGAGCAGCGCGAAGTCGCCGCCGAACGTCGACGTGCTGCGTTGCCTTCTGCCGCAAAGGAGGAGGTTGGAGGGACCAGCCGAGGCGCGGGCGCTGCCCATGGCGATTCGGGTCATCGCCGCCTCGGCGCCGCTGAACGAAGTGAGCTCGTTCAGAACATCGCCAAGGACACCTTGGGCCCGAACGCGGATGAGGAGACAGGAGGCGCTGAGTCCGAGGAGCTTTCGGAGGAAGAAATGGAAAGTGTTGAGAGGCTGCGCCGGAGAGACGCGGAGGTACGTCGCCACGAGATGGCCCACGCGTCCGCCGGCGGACCGCATGCGGGTGCCCCCAGCTACGATCTTGAACGTGGGCCAGACGGCTCCATGTATGCCGTCGGAGGGCGCGTCCGAATCGATGTGAGCGCCGTCTCCGGCGACCCAGCGGCCACCCTTCGCAAGATGCAGCAGGTTCGCCGTGCCGCCCTCGCGCCGGCGGAGCCTTCTTCCCAGGACCGCCGCGTCGCGTCACGGGCGAGCGCCGAAGAAGCGAAGGCACGCACGGCGCTGCGCGAAGAGCACGTTCAGGAAGCGCATGATGCCCCCTTGCAGAAGCCTCAGGAAGGTGAGGAGTCAGTGGCGACGCCCGAAAGGCGCGAGCCCCTCGCCGCCAGCCGGGGCAGCGGGTTCACGATCATGTCGCTGCATGCCGAACGCGCCTACAGGCAGAGCGAGCCGCCGCCGCGATAGCGCCAGCGACACGTTCGAGTAGAGTTTGACCATGCGTGGTCTCATCTCAACACTCGTGGTTCTCGTCGCGACCGCTTGCACGGCAGAAAGTGAGCCCCTCGAGCCAGGCTGCGACGCACCTCTGCTGTCCACGCGGCTCGCGCCGGAGAACACGAACAAGCTCGACCTTCTTTTCATGATCGACACGTCCGCCGACATGTCTTCGGAGCAAGCCGTTTTCGCCCAAGCTCTCCCTGACTTCGTTCGCGAACTCACCGCTGCGAGCTCGATTTCAGCAAACGATATCCACGTCGGCTTCATCACCGCCGACTTGGGAACCGGGGGCCATCTTATTCCTACGTGCGAAGAGCCCGTCTTTGGCGATGACGCTCTTCTTCACCTCACCACGCTCGCCCCATGCGGAGACCTCATCGCGCCGAGCGACGTGCCTTTCCTGAGCTTCCGTGAAGACTCGAACTCTGAGGAGCTCTCGGCGGACATGATGTGTCTGACGAATGGAAACGACGACGGATGCGGAATCGAGCAACCCCTCGACGCCATTCTTAAAGCCCTCACACCCACATCGAGTCCCCTCCGTTTTGCGGACGAGAGCACGGGGCACGGCAGCGTCACCAACGACGGTTTCCTCCGGCCCGGAGCGGTCCTCGCGGTCATCCTCTTGGCGAACGAAGACGATTGTTCGATCCGTGACGCTGAGCTCTTCGACCGAAACAGCCTCGTGTACACCGAGCCCGACTTGTCGGCCCGTTGCCTTCTCTACGAAGACGGGTTGCATCCGATCCAGCGCTATGTCGATGGACTTCTTGCACTTCGCACGCCCGAG
>JBLHKB010000231.1:0-10080 GCA_047619315.1 Polyangiales bacterium | reverse complement strand
GGTGCTCTCGTCGGTTCAGCACGAAACTGCGTGGACCACATATTGTCCACTGAACACGGGCGAGCGGCTCAGCCGTCGATACTCGCTCGCTGTCTATGGGCGCTTGATGCGGTTCACGACCTCGGACCAAAACTCCGATTCGCCCACAAGCTCGATCACCATGATCGCTTCTGCGGCGGCGCGGTCTGGACGACAGTCGCATTCTTCTTGGAGCCACTTGGCGATGAAGCGGCCAGCGGCGAGGCGTGTGGCAAGTTCGATGCGCGCGATGTCCCAACCACGCTCGCCGTTCCATTCGAGGCTCCATATCTCGTCCGCGATCCAGTCGTTGAACAGCGCATCTTCCGTACGCTCTAAACCAGCTCTTTGTTCTGCTCGGTCGAAGGCGCTTGCCCAGCTGCGCCGGGGGAAACGTGGCACGTGCGAGGAGTCGCGGAGCGCACGAATCGCCTCGCCCATACTGCCGATGGCGTTGCCAAACGACGAACCGTCGAGAGCTTCGACGAACTCCGTCGCGTAGTGGTCCCAGTCTTTTCGCTTTTTCAGTGGCGGGAAGGGCTCGGCGTCGAGGACCTCTTCGGCTTTGACTCCGGCTTGGAGCTGGCCGAGGAGCTCTCGCTCCATCTGTACCCATTCGGCGAAAGGGATCCTGTCTTTGCCAATTCGGATCTTGTTGACGGCCTCATCGGCGCGCGGCTCTCCCTTTTTATTGACGATAGAAGGCAGCGTGGCCTCCGCCGTGACCTCTGGGCGATCGCCCAGCGTGCGACAGGGACAGCGATGACGTGTCGTAATTCGTCCGCCTTCCGGGGTCGCCACGAGACCCAACGGAAAGCGTCGGCAGCCGTCGGGTTTTGCTTCGGGGCCATATTCCGCGTGAACACCACACCTCAGATCGGGGAGGAGAAAGTGGCAACCTCCATCCGGCGCGGTGTTGAGCATTCGGTCGTCAAAACCATCATCGAAGTCCGCTCCAGCCTCATCGAGGAGCCGAATCTGCACAAATTCGGACTTTGTGAGCGGTCCAAGGCCGTGGATATCGGTGCAGCATAGACCGTCGCCGAAGCAGGTATAACGGGCGCCTGGGCGTGCGAGGAGGGGTCGGACCTTCGTGGACTTCATGATTCTCTTGGGCTTCTGTTCATCAGAGGGGAATGAAGGGTGGTGTATCGCGCCGGCGTTGGGATACCATGCAAGTGCGCATGGCGGGTCCATCACCTCTACTTGGTTACAACACCAACGTTCGGCATAAGGGCAAGCTCTACCATATCCAGACAGAGGATTCGGGAGTACAGCGCCCCCATATCATCACGCACCTCTTCGCGGATGGCGGGCGCGTTGTCGCATCGAAGAAGACCGGCTACGCCGACATCCTGGAAACAGGGGGTCTTGAAGACCGCGTCAAACAGATGATGCGGAACCAGCACAAGGCGATGTTCATCGGCCTTCGCGATGGAGAGTTCGACGAGCCGGAGCTCGAAGAGCACGCGAACGCTGGCAAACTGCTGAAGGCGCCAACGCTCTCCCCGCCGCCTCCCTTGGAGGTTGACGCTTTGGAAGCCGCCGCGGCTCGTTTGGCTGCAAACTCACCGTCGCCCGCCGCGCCTTCCCAGGCTCGCTACCAGCCGACGCGTCCCGCCCGTCCAGCGACGGAGCCGGCTCCAGCGACGAAGAGCCCAGATTCGATCTTCGGCGAAAACCTGCTGAGCGAGAAATCTCTTGATGAGGTGATCCTCTCTTACCTCGCTGAAGACTTGGACGAAGAGGGCGCTTAGTTCGCTGCGAGCACAGCCCAAGGCGACTTCGCTTGGCGCACCTATGCAGCGCCACGCCGAACGAAACTAGCTCTTCGTTCACGCCTGGAGTTCACTCGACGGCAGCAGGAAGCGCAGCGGCGAACCTTGACACTCACGCTCCTCGATCTTAGATCGTCAAAACTGAATGACCATTCAATGGTCACCCAACCCGCCTTTGATCCCTGCCTTGCGGCACTAAGGAGCTTCTTTCATGCCAGACGCGAAGACCTCGTTCACTCAGGATATCCCAGCCAAGATCACCGCGGACCCCGCCAAGGCGAAGGAACTCGACGCGATTTTCCTCTTCACCGTCACCGGTGATGAAGGCGGCACCTGGACCGTGAATCTCAAGGACGCGCCCGGCGTGACCGAAGGCGACGCTGGAAACACCGAGTGCCAGATCGAGCTCACGGGCGAGAACTGGGTGAAGGTCAGCGAAGACCCCAACGAGGCGATGAACCTCTACTTCGCCGGTGAGGTGAAGGTCGCGGGCAACGCGATGCTCGCCGCTAAGCTCCCAGAGCTTCTCTCCTAGTGACGGGACTGCGCTGCCCGTGCGGTGGCGTGCTAATGGCTGGGCCCTCCAGCGCCGGTCTGCTTGCAGGCTGCGAACGCTGCGGGGGTACCTGGCTCGACCATGAAGAGCTGGCTTTGCTCGCGCGCGACTCGGTCACGCTGGAAAGCGCCGCCTTCATCCGAGCCATCGACACGAAGGGAGTCGAAGTCGCGGCTCAAGGGAGCGCCTACCGGACCGCCAGCCGCCCTAAAGGAGGCTGTCCCTCGTGCGGGAAGACGCTCGTTGAGACGCCACTTCAAGGAGGCGTGAATGTAGACGTCTGCGACACTCACGGAACGTTCTTCGATCGCACGGAGATTCGAATCCTTCGCTTCGAGCAAGCGATGTCGAAGGCGTGGGCGGAAACGGCTGTGCTCCAGGCGCGTGAGCGGAAGCACAAAGCTGCCGAAGCCGCAGCCGAAGCGGAGCGCCGCCGCCAGGCACGCGAACGCTTCAACAACTCCATGATGAACGTCTAGTCTCCTAGGAGCCTGCGTTGCGTGGGGCGAAGAGGCGTGCGATCGCTTGATCATGAACGCAAGCGACGCCCTCAAACGCCTTCGTGAGGATGAGGACTTCCTCCGCGAGGGAGTATCCATCGTCGTCGACGCGGGTCTTCGCAGACCGCTCCACGAGTACATCGATGTTTCAGTTCTCACGGATGTCGTGAGCAAGGGGCTTGGCGAAGCATTCGTTACGCGCCTCTTCGAAGAGCACACGCTCCCTTCGCGCGATCGGATCTTTGGGAACCTCGATGGTCACTCTGTCTCGACGCTCCTTCCCGAGTCGGCGCTCCCCGCTCTCGAAGAGCTCGCCGCCACCATGGCGCTACCTCGCTTTGGATGGCTCGAGGGTGCCGTCGAGCCGAGGCTCATCCGCACATTCTTCGGCCCCGTTTGGCAGGAGATTTTCTTTCGCGCAGCACCTTCTGCCAGCACAGAAGAGGAGGGTGAGGCGCCCAGTATGAGCGACAGCCTCGTCGGTCTTGGGAAGGGCCTCGCGGGCGCCTTCGCCAAGGTGGGCTCCAGCGCCATGAAGGGTGTACAGAAAGCCGCCGGCGGCAGCATGGACAAAGCCTTTAGCGACTTCAGCGAAGGTGCGACGGTGAAGGTACGCCGAGCCATCGTCAGGCGTGCCCAAAGCGAAGAAGGCGGCGCGATCCTCGAAACGATTCGCCGGCAGCTCTTCGCACATATTCACCAAGCAGAGCTCGCTGCGATCACCGCGGACTGGGAGCGCATGCCTCTCGACGCGCTCATGCGTATGGCGCCGCCCATCGTGGCCCACAACGCCGCCTCGACCCTCGGGCGACGTATTGTCCGGAGCGAGGTGGAGAGCATTCTCGCGACGGAGGGCGAGCGTTCCGTGCACGAAGTGTTCGACGAAGCGAAGACCCTCCCCGAAGTTCGCGCGTACCTTCGCGTGACCGGCGAAGGGCTCCTGCGCGACCTTCTGGGGGATGAAGCGTTTCGCGGCTGGATCGCGCGCTGGCTTGAGCAGAGTAAGAGCGAATGACGAAGCCCCTCGACGATATCCGCGTCCTTGATCTGTCTCGTCTTCTTCCGGGCCCCTTCGCGACGAAGCTCCTCCAAGACATGGGCGCGCAGGTCGACAAGGTCGAAGACCCCACCGCCGGCGACTATCTCCGGGACATGCCCCCGCGGAACGCTGCAGGAGGGAACGCTGCCTTCGACCTACTCAACCGCGGCAAGCGCTCCATCGTCCTCGACCTGAAAGCCAGCGAAGGTCGCGCAAGCTTCCTGAAGCTCGTCGCACGCTACGATGTGGTCTTGGAGAGTTTCCGGCCGGGCGTCATGGATCGACTTGGCCTCGGGCAGGACACGCTCCTTGCCGCAAACCCGCGGCTCATCACCTGCGCCATCAGCGGCTACGGACAGGACGGCCCCCTCGCTGCTCGCGCCAGCCACGACCTGAACTGCCTCGGCCGCTCCGGGGCGCTGGCGTTCTTTGGACCGAGCGACGGTCCACCCGCGCTCCCCGGCGCCCAGCTCGCCGACGTTGGCAGCGCAATCTATGCGGCTCTCGCCATCGTCGCGGCTCTCCGCCAACGCGACCGCACGAACGTGGGCGCGTACCTCGATATCTCGATGACGGAGTCGGCGGCCTCGTTCTCGGCCTTCGGCTTTGCAACGCGCGCTGGTGGCGTCGACCCAGGCCGCGGCAGAGACATCTTGAGTGGGGGCTTCGCCGTCTACCGCAGCTACGAAACATTGGACGCTCGCTTCGTGACTCTCGCCAGTCTGGAAGCGAAGTTCTGGAAGCGCTTCTGCGCGGGAACCGGTTTCGAAGGCACCGGCATGGACCTCTTCCCAGGTCCACATCAGCCCGCATTGATGACGCGTTTGGAAGCGCTCTTTAGGACACGCACTCGCGAAGAGTGGACGGCGTTCGGCGCGGAACACGACTGCTGCCTTGAGCCCGTTCTCGAACCGATCGAGGCCCTCGAAGACGCACAGCTTCGTGCGCGCAAGCTCTTCGGAGCAGATCTGAGTGTACTTTCGACGCCCGCGGCGCCAGCGAGCGAGGGGAACGCTCCGGCGCGTGGTCAGCACACCGAAGAGATCCTTCGTGAAGCAGGTGTTTCGGCGTAGGCCTGCGACAAAACGCCCTGAAAAGCCTCAGGCTTTGTTCGCTTCGCTTTTTGCGAATCGGACGCGATTCTCATCGACGTGCTTCTTCGCTTTTTGTTCTCCTAACTGACGCTATGCTCCGCGGGTGCTTGGCGGAGAAGAACACTGGCGAGAAGAAGACGAGGCGTTCTATCAGCGGCTCCGCGACAAAGAGCGAACCGTGCTCTTGGTCAAAATCCTTCGTGATGGTGCCGCTGAAACCAGCGAGCGCGCACAAGGGCTGAGTGCGCTTCTGCGCGAAGATTCTCTCGGTAGAGAGGCGTTCACGCGTGCCGAAGCCGGCGATGGCAAAGCGCTTCGCACGCTGTTGTTCTGTTCGACTTACGCCGGAAAACGACCTGGGCTTCTTCATCACCTCGCGCTTCTTCACGGACAGGCCGCGGCCGCACGAACCGGGGACGCTGCTGTGACCCACACCCTTCACGCTCTCGGTGCGTGGGGCGCACTCCTCGCCGAAGGTCGCTACTTGGACCGGCTCGCCAAAGAGGTAGCGCCGGAGCTCGATGAAAGCGCGCGTAAGACCGCGATACGCGCGGCGGTCCTTGCGCCGCTGGAAGATTTCCGCGTGCGCGCCCTGTCTGATGCCGCCGGACGGGGGCCCAACGCACATGCCGGCCTCCGCCTCCATGCGCGCCGCGGTGAACTCTCGGCGCTGGTCGGCGGCGAAGCGCCCGGCCTCGACCTCGAACTAAGAAGCCTCGGCGGCGAGATCACAGACGCCGCCATCGAGCCCATCGAGCGCGCCCTCGACGATGCAGCTACGGCGCAGCCCGGAACTCTGCAGGTCGACCTCTTGGCCAAGCTCGCGAGCCTGGGGGACTGGGCCGGAGGGAGCCGCGAAGTCGACCATCGCTTTCTCGAGCGTGCGATGCCCATCGCGTGGACACTCTACAAGGGCAGCGATAAATCACTCGTGGCTCGTTTTGTTGCGACCACTAAAGAGTGCGTCGACCGCTGCGCGACGCGCGTTTTGATGGATCCTTCGGAGCTCGCTCAGGCTTCCCGTGTTGCGCAGATGCTCGTCTTTCGTGCAGAGAGCGTTCGCACGCTCAGCGAGCAAGTCACAGCGATCGAGAAGGCGCTGGAGGTCTGCCCGACGCATCGAAACGGACGTCTCGTAGGCGCCGACATCTTCGCTTTTCGTGGACTTGAGCGTCTCCGTGGCGCGAGCCCACTCAGTGGGAGCAAACCCGTCGACGCGGCGTTTCAAGACGCAAAGCGTGCTCGAGAGCTGTGGCCGCGGTGTAAGCGCTTGACCCGTCTGATGGACGAGCTCGCGCGGGTCGGGCGCTTCTTGCCCAAAGAAGACGAGGAGACCCTGTGAGTGATTCCGGTTCCGATAAAAACCCGTTCGAGCGCTTTGGCCTCGATCCGGCGGAGGGAATCGCGGGCATCACGGAGCGAATGCGTGAGCACATCCACGCCGCATCTTCGGAGAGTGAGAAGGCAGAGATTCGCGACGCTTGGGTAGCGCTCACAAGAGATCCGCGTCGTCGCCTCGCTCTCTCCCTCGGCGCTCATCCCGAGACGCGCTCGCCTCTTGGCGCGCCTCCTCCGCCTCGTGTTCGCGAAGAGTTGACCCTCGACGCGAGCGCGGTGTTGCCCTTCGTCTCACTGGCGACGTGTTTTGGCGCGACGGCATCGACTCCCGATACTTCGGCATCTTGGCAAGAAGACCTCATTTTTGTGGACAAGTCCTCTCCCCACAACAAGCCCCGTCCCGTGACCAAGAAAAAAGAATAGGCTACGCCCATGTTCATCGACCGGCCTGTTGGCATCGACCTTGGCACCACCAACTCGGAGATCGCCATCCTTGATCCAAGCGAACGCGATCTTCATCTCTATGAAGATCGCTTCGGGCGAAAGACTGTGCCCTCCGCTTTGGCGTGGGATCCGAAGAAGGAGTGCTTCCTTATCGGTCGGCCGGCGCGCAATCGCCGTGGAAAGACGCCACCGCCCATCGAGTCCATCAAGCGGCGCATGGGGCGCAGCGTGAAAGTCGAGCTCGGCCCGCACTCGCTTTCGCCAGAAGAGGTGTCGGCGAAGATCCTCGAAGAGCTTCGTACGAAGATGCAGGAACATCTTCAGGCGGGCGCGCCAGAAGGCGCTGAGGTTCGCGTCGACCGCGCGGTCATCACCGTCCCCGCCTACTTCGATGCACCACAGATGGAAGCCACCCACCGTGCAGGGTTGCTGGCTGGGCTGGAAGTCCTCGCCGTGCTTCAAGAGCCCACGGCGGCAGCCATCTATCACGCTTGGCAGCACCAGCTCAGCGACGGCAACTACCTTATCTACGACCTTGGCGGCGGCACTTTTGACGTGTCGATTCTTCGTTGCCTCGCCGGCGAATACCAAGTCCTCGCCATCGACGGCGATAACTTCCTTGGTGGCGACGACTTCGACCGCCGATATGCTGAAGTTCTTCGAAAGGAGCTCGTCGAGACCGGCTATCGCCTGGACCTCGATGTGGCTGGGGATCCAGAAGACGCCGAGCGTTTTCAGCGTCTCGTACACGTCGCTCAAGAGCTCAAGGAGCTGCTCAGCACGAAGGAGGTCGTCGCGATTTCCAAGTCGGACTTTGCGGAAGACCAAGACGGCGAGATGATGTCCCTCGACATTGAGGTCGGGCGCGAAGACTACGCGAATCACGTCTCGGACCTCGTCGCCACCACCATCGCTTGCTGTCAGCGCGCCCTCGAAGAATCGCAGAAGAGCGCGTCCGTAGGCGTCGCCGATCTCGACCACGTCATCCTCGTCGGAGGTTCGACCCGCGTGCCTTCGGTCATCGAAGCTGTCCGCGTCACCCTGTGCGCCGAGAGCAAATCGAAGGAGCCACTTCAGGACGAGGTCGATACTTGCGTAGCCCTGGGCGCTGCGATTCATGCGGCACAGCTCGGCGGACTTCGCCTTGGCGGTGCCGGTGGATCGGCCGATGCTCCCGGCGTCTTGCTGCCGTCACCGCTCGTTTCTTCCCGGGCGGAGCTCTCTCTGGACTTTGTCTTGGAGCCCCCCGACGACAGCACGCGTGTTCGCTTGCGCGTGGGCGAGACGTGGATCGATGCGACCTCGTCCGAAGGTCGCGGGTGCATCGCCGTTCCCATGCCCACGGACGGTGATCATCCCGTCAGCATGGAACTCACACAGGGCGACGAGAGCGTGACCTACGACTTCGTCGTTTGCCGTGGCGACGTGCGTCAGCGCGCGAGCAACCTTTCCCAGCCCTCTGTCGTGGCCAAGGATATTGCCCTCGACGTGATTCGTGCGGGCCGTCGAACGAGCAAGACGCTCGTTCCAAAGGGACAGGGCCTTCCCGTGGATGCCAAGCACCGTTTTTTTACGGCCGATCAGAGCGGCGCCGTCGTTCTGCGGGTGCTTCAGGACCGGTTGCCCATCAAGACCTTGGTCGTCGAAGTTCCTAAAGAGCTCGAGGTCGGCACGCCCGTCGACCTGACCTTGTCCATCGACGAAGCGATGCGAATCGAAGCGAGAGCCGAGGTCGGCGGCCAAGAGCTCTGGGCTCGAATCGAAAGTGCCGAGCTCGACACTCCCCGCAGCGCCGCGGAAGTTGAGGCGCTACTCGCCGAAGGAGACGCCATTGGAGCGAGCCTCTGGGGCCATGAAGCCGACGGCTTTCGCTATCACTTCGACACACTCAAGGCGGGCCTTCGTGAGACGCTCGGCACCGACCCGGACAAGGCCGCGCACTTGGCAGGCCGCCTGCGCCGCCTCCTCGATAATTTCCGCGTTCAGGGAGACGCGCTCCAGCCGCCGATGTTCCGATTCGAACACACGCTCAACTCGCTGAGGCGTGATGCCTTCGCTAGCGGCGGAGAGATGCTCGGTCAGTCCATCGATGAGTGGGAAGTTCGCATCAACAACTTGGCGCAGCGCGGCGAAGAAGCATGGAACGCGGGTGACGCTCGAGCCTGGCGCCGCGTGTACAACGAAGCGCAGGCGCTTGCAGAGACCGCGAGCGAAAAGCAGTGGGCTGAGCGTTCGTCGACCACACAGACGGATTGGGCGTCGAGGCTTTCGGCACGTCGCCGAAGTTCTGAACATCTGCGTCAAGGTCTGACCGAACTTGTGCTCTCCTCTTCTCCCGAGGTTCGCGCACTTCAGGAAGCAGAACAGGGCCGGCTCCTGGCTTCGCTTGACCAGGTAGACGCGACCTTGGATGTCGGCGAAGAGGTTCCTCGCGCAGACATGCGCAAGGTCGTCGAACAAAGCGAAGGCGAACTTGCCCGTATTCGCGCTTCCTTCGAACGTATTCCGGAGCTCGGCATCGTCGCCGACCGAAGCTGATTCGCCTGGTCAGAATGATGAGACGGAGATGAGCTTTACGCTGCGCGCGGCCTTGGGGTTTCGGAGTCGAATGGGGCCAAGGGCTGGTCTCACGGTTCTTCGTCCGCTCATCGACCAGCTCGGGGGCCACGATCGAGCGCAAGCGATCTTGGCGGCCCTTGAGTGTGCGCGAGACCTGAGAGATGAAGAGTCGTATGAAGCGTTGCTCGCTCAGTGGGTGAGCGTGGCTGGGACGGCGTTGTTCGAACCCCTCGCCAAAGAGGTCGGCGCCTCCAGAGAGTTTTCGCTGCGGCTTGCGCGAGCGCTGGCCCACGCTGAGTATACCCGCAGTCCAGGAGACGCGCGCGCTCACTATCTTCTGGCTCGAGTCAGCCCGGCGGATGCCCGCCAAGCGAGCTACTCACAGGCGCTTCTTCTCGCGTCTCGCCCGCCCATCCGCGAGAGCTACGCGGCGCAGATCGTCGCCTCGATGATCAGCGAAGGTCTGGACCCCGGCCAAAGTCATGTGGCGTCGCTCGCGCAAGAACACGTTGAGAGGCTCTCGGCGCGTTCACAGATCGCGATCGCGCGGTATCGCCTCGGTTACCTGGCTGGCTACAAGCGTGTCGCGGTCCTCGACGCGCTCCTTGAACATGCACGTGGCGGCCCCGATGCAGCGCTGGCCATGGCAGTCGTGGCGGAGTTTGCCGATCGACAGATGCCCACGGGCCTCGAATGGGATCGACTGAGCACCATGGCAGTCGCCGCCGGTGACGAGGCGAAACGTCGCTTCGAA
>JBLHKB010000230.1:0-10081 GCA_047619315.1 Polyangiales bacterium | reverse complement strand
GAGGAGACGCGGTGTCTTCTTCCCAAGCTTGGCCTGCTCCAGCGACCAGTACTCCATGTCGAAGACATCGCTCTCCGGCAGAACTTCGTAGGTCCCGAGGGCTTCGGCGCCTTCGATGACCTCGATGCAGTGCTCGTGTAGATCGGCGGCCACGTGGGCGGCCTTCATCGTCGTGGCGGCGCTCAAAAGCCCAAGGCCAGGCACCAAGATGACGCGCGGGTTCGCGTCGAGGGCCGTCACAGTTCGACCTTTGGCGGCCGCTTCCCGCGTCACGTAGGCGGCGTACTTTTCACGGTACGCAGCAAGTTTCTCTTCGATGTGCGTAGAGATCGCGTCTCCCTCGCGGCCAGCAAGATCCAGCACCATCGGGACGCGCTTCGTGCGGATCACGTGGTCCGGCGTCGGCGTACCGCGCTGGGAAACATCGAGCAGATCTTCGCGCTCCAGGTAACGCTCCACGCTCTCTGAGGTGCGATGATGAAGCAGCCAAGACTTGCCCGTACCTCGACTCAGAGCTCCGCGAAGAACCGGTCCAAGCGTCGTCCAGTCGACGGGCGTGCGGCTGATGCGCTTCACCTTTGAGCTCGCGCCGGCGATGGCTTCTTCGGCTTTCGTCACGGCGACGATGTGGCGCTCATAGCTCTCCTTCGCCGTGTCACCCCAGGTGAAGAGTCCATGCTTGAGGAGCAGGAGCCCCTCGACGTCTGGGTAGCGCTCCTGAACCTCCGCCGCGAGCTTACTCAGCGCAAAGCCCGGCATAATGTAGGGCACCACGGCGAGTGTCTCGCCAAACACCTTCGCGCAGATGGCTTCCGCGTCAGGCTGGTCCACGACCGCAAGGATCGCGTCGGCGTGGGAGTGGTCAATGAACTTCGCCGGCAAGAACGCGTGGAGCAGTGTCTCCACGGAAGGGTTCGGCGAGCTCGCGTCGAGGAGCCGCGTCCGCTGGGCGCTGACCATCGCTTCATCACTGAGTGACTCACGAGCGCGAAGTGCACCCAGGCTTTCGAGGCGCACCGCAGGGAGCCCCGGTGGTTCGATAGCGCCGAGATCCCAGCCGCTGCCTTTGACGCAAAGCACGTCGACAAGTTCGCCGGTGTCATCGACGAGTCGAGTCTTCACGGAGGTGTTGCCACCGCCATGGAGCACAAGCTTCGCTTCGCTGCCGATGAGGCGCGACGTGTATGTGCGAAGGGCGATGTCGTCGTTCACCTCCGCGCCATTTGCCCAGCGATCGATGGCCGCTTTCGCGTCCGCGTCGTTCCACAAGCTCTTCATGGCGCGCAGCGTACAACGTCCGCGACTCCGAGGGGACTTTGGCGCTCATGGTAGCGTTCCGTATGGCGCGACGCGCAGCTGGCTACCAGGTTCTCAGCGTCTTAGTTCTCGGCGGCGTCGAATTTGCCGAAGCAAGGGGCGAGCTGGAAGTCGTACGCGTTTCTCTCGGCGACCGAGTCTGTGATCGGTCCGCCATCTTTGGAGACGCGGACTCTGAGGGAGCCTGGACGGACGACGCAGATTCGAATTTCGTGTCCGCAAACGACGAGGGACGCTTTCAGCTCATCGGCGCCGAAGTGTTGGAGGCGCACCGCGCACAGCGTTCCACTTCTCGTGCGTTCCGGCGGCGCTCTAGGGTGGTGCCATGAGTCGCTACGTTTGGGTATTGGTCGTCGTTGTGCTGGGCTCATGCGCCGCCCTTCTACTCTTTGTACGTACGCGCCCCTTCGTCACGGACGACGAGCTTGCTGAAGTGCTCGAGGAGGTGGAGGTCATTCGAGAATCCCTCGATGAAGTGGAGTGCCGCCGGCCTCCGCTCTTGGGTCCTTCGTCGGAACGTACACTGCCGCTGGCGGATCTACTTGAACGAGACGGCCTCCTCGCGGAGTGCTGGGAAGCCGTCGACGGGCTCCTCACTCCTGACGTGGCTTCTGAAATTCCCGGGTTCGACTTCGAGGTCGACCAAAGTCACTTGGCTCCCGTCATGAGGCGCCTCTCGTCGTTGCATCGAGGGGTTTGTTCAGGTCTTCCAGGAGAAGTCGCTCGTCAGGCCCAAACGCCCAATCGCTGCGCGCCCTATCCGCCCAAGAGCGAGGCATGGTCTCAGCAAATCGCTGACGATGCGGATCCCTCCAGACTTTATTTCGCCTACGCCGTCGCGATGATCGCACGCCGCCCGAGCCGACCTGACGAGGATCGTTTGCGTCTCCTGGTTCAAGGTATGGCCCTCGGCCGTGACCTCAGCCAAGGGCCCACAGGGCTCGCGAACGCGATGGCGGGTGTGGACGTTGAGAACAGACTTGCGGCGGTCCTTGTAGAGCTCCTCGAAGAGATCACGCCGAGCCCAGCCCTAGTGGCCGAGTTACGCGATGCTCTCGAAATCCTCGCGGACATGCCCGTCGACGTACATGCGCTCCTCGCCAGCGAGGGCGTCCGGGAGGTGGACCGATCACAGGCGCGCACGGCGAGAGCGGAGCTGAACGGACGTGCCGTCTACAGTGCAGCGATGCTCTCGCTGCGCCTTCCCCGCACATGTCCTTCCGGCGGCAACGTCGAGGAATGCCTCTCTCAGTTTCCGTACCCCAGCCCTACGGCTCCGCGATTCTTCGACGAACTGGGCCCCCGGTTTTATCGCGATGACGCCGTCGATTTCATCCACGCCAGCACCACTGAATCCTATCCAGTTCAGCTACGGCGCATGGAGAGAACTCGTGTCCACGCGCGAGCGCTTCAGGAAATTCTGCACTGGAGCACCGAACGCGAGGAAGGCAGATGCCCCGAGGTGTCGTCGTGGGAGTTCGAAGAAGGTGAGAGCCGCTTCTACGTCGATCGAAACACCGAAGCGGTGTACCGGCTGGTGATTCCAGGGCCGGAGACGAGCGCATTCTACTATCGCTGCCATAGCGAAAGAGCGCCTCAGTGAAAGAGCGCCTCAGTGAAAGAGCGCCTCAGTGAAAGAGCGCCTCAGTGAAAGAGCGCCTCAGTGAAAGAGCGCCTCAGTGAAAGAGCGCCGCGAGCCACGCTTCGGTTGAAGCAGACTGAAGATCCCCGGCGAGAGAACACGGCTAGTCCTTTGAGCAGCGAGCGGTGGCGACGGCACCTCGATGAGCTCAGCAACGAGCGCGCCGAAGCTCTTTTTGGAACGGCCCTCGCTATCATCATCGCTCACTCGAACTTGGCCACAAGCGCCAAGCTTCGCTTCCTCGTGCAAGAAATCGCAACGGCGCGTGACTTCGGACAAGGGCCAACAGCTGGCTGAACGGCCAAACTCGGGGCTCGCTCAGAGATACTCCTAGCCCCACTCCTTGCCGAGCTCCTCAACGAAGAAGGCCCCAATCTGGAAACGCGCGCGGAGCTCCATGAAGCCCTCAACGTGCTGGCTGAAATGCCCATCGATTTTCGTACGCTCATAATTTCGAGCTTGGTCTAGTGTACGGATGTTCCGAGGTTCCTAGCCAACAACTCGGACTGGGCCGACTACCAAGACGAAGTGCGGTCTGAAGCCTATGCGGCGACAACGCTGATACCGCGCGTGATCGAAGCTTGCGCGCCAGACACAACGATCGCGGCATGCGCTGGACACTTTCCGTTGCCGCATCCTGACGGCTTTCCGCCTTCGCGGAGTCCGTTCGGCGCTCGAGCTGTTCACGAAGAATATACTTTCTTTCTACAGGCACGCCACGTCGACGGTCTCGTGTTGACGGCCAACATGATGCAGCACGTAACGGCGCGCGCACCCTTCAACGACTCTTGCAGTACAGCGCGGACCGAGCCAAAGGCCGATGTCCCGAACTGTCCGACGAGGAAACGAACGGCGACCTACCACCGAGTTTCTCGTCGAACGAAACGGAGACACCTACGAACTGCTTACCCCCTGCGCAGAGCGCGACGCATTCCTTTTTCGATGCCCTGCCGGCGGCGCGGATGATACGACAACGGACGAGACCTCTAACCTTGGCCGCCAAAGACACACTTAAGAAGCTCAGCCTGAGCGCCGGCGTATTGGTGGTGCTTCTCGTCGTCGCTGAACTCTTCGTCCGCGTGAGCGGCCTCGCGCCGGTGCAGTTTGCCCAAACGCGTCACCTCGAAACCGACGACAAACGCCGCGCCCTCGACCTCTATCCCAGCGACGAGCGCGACACCTTTGACGTGGACCTTCAGGACGAAGGCACGCTGGCCGAGTTCCAGGCCCTTGGCCTCGACGCCTCGGAGTACGCGGAGCACACGCCCCATGGCATCGCGTTTCGCTACTCGGCGGAGCTCTGCCGCGGCGGAGACGTCCCGCCGAAGAGTGAGCGTACGCGCATCATGATCGTCGGCGACTCCTTCGCCGAGGGCCAAGGCGTGCGCGAGGACGAGACGAGCGCGGCGCAGCTTCAAGTGCGGCTTGGCGATCGATACGAAGTGCTCAACTGCGGACGCCGCGGCTACGACATCTCGGACGTCGCGGAGTTTCTTGAACGCCACATTGAAGCGCTTGAGCCCGACGTCGTTCTTTACGCCTACACGCTCAACGACCCGGAGCAGTCCGAGGCGTTTGCGGCGCAGCAGACCTTCCTAGATGACTGGATCCTCGCGCGACGACAGATGGTGAGTGATGGTCCCGGCGGCTTGTCGTTCTTTCAGTCGCACCTGTGGGCAGCTCTCCAGGACAGACTTGAAGGCGCGTCCGTGGGGCAGGCCACGACGACCTGGTACCGAGACATGGTGATGGAGCCCAACGCCGAAGGCTGGACGCGCTCCCTCGAACACATCGACGCCATGAAAGCGCTCGCGTCTTCCTTGGGGGCGGACTTCGAGGTGGTGATTCAACCGCTCCTCGTGGACCTCGACGGCGTCTATCCCTTTGAAGCGGTGCACGAACAGGTGCTTAGTGACCTGGAAGCGCGGGGCGTCCACGCCACGGATGCGCTCGCCAATTTCGCCGGAAGAAGCGCGCCTTCTCTTTGGGTCCATGCTTGCGACCGGCATCCCAACCGCGAAGCTCAAGGCCTCATCGCAGAGTCCATGGCGCTCGCGCTGGAGGACCTACGTTGACTAGCCAGTTGAACGCACGTGTCAAAAAACTCGGCTTCTCCATGCTGAGCCTGCTCTTCTTTCTGGGAGCAGCCGAAGGCATCTACCGAATCGCCACGGCGCCTGACCCAAACGCCGCCGACGGATCCGACGACGGATGGCGCGAGCGTTACACCCGCATGAACGAGACCATCTACCAGCCGTCGAGTGACCCGCGGCGCGTGTATGAACCGGTCCCGTCGAGCTCTGTGCCCATGGAGTACGGAGACGCCGGCTTCAACGCCCAAGGGATGCGCGAAGAGAGCGATGTCTCCGTGGAGAGCGGCGACGATGTCCGCGTCGCCATCATCGGGGACTCGCTGGTGTGGACGGAGTTTGTCGCCACGAGCGAGGCGCTTCCTCAACAAGTGGATGCTGCCCTTGGCGACGGCTTTGAAGCACTAAACTTCGGCGTGTCGGGCTACGACACAAGCGACGAGGCGGCGTGGTATGAAAGCCACGTGCGGGACTTCGGGGCGGACATCGTCGTCGTCGTGTTCTGCATGAACGACCTGATGATTATGAGTGGCCCCTTCGAACGATACGCAGATGACAACGCACGAGCGCGCAAAGATGCCCAAGAAGCGCTCATGGAACGCGTGGCGCCGGTGCGACGTGAGACCATCGACACCGTCGTGCATCACAACGAAAAGTACGCCTGGTTCAAACTGTGGGCGCGCTTTGAGGGCATCCTGATGCGGCGTGAGTTCGACGCGAATTACGACGACGAGTACTTGGTGATGCATCGCCAAGACGACGCCCGCGCGCGATTCGAGAGTGCGCTCTCCCAGCTCGGCCGCGACATCCAGGCCGATGGAGCCACGCCTGTCCTCGTCATCTCGCCGGTGCTGGAGTCCTTCGACGACTACCATTGGGATGCGATTCACAACTACGTGGAAAGCCAGGCGCAGGCCGCGGGCTTCGCCGTGTACGACCCTCTGCCTCATTGGCAGGGTGAGCTCTCACCAGAACAGCTGCGCATCTCCGGCGACAACCTTCACTACGGCTCCGAGGGCGCGCGCATCTTCGGCGAGAACATCGCCTCGTTCCTTCGCGAGCTTCCACGGAGCGAGCCGTGACACCCGGGCGTGAAGAAGCGTCAGCCACGATCTGGCCCGCGCTGCAAAACGAAGCGCCGCCGGATCGCGCGGGCAAGGTCCGTCGCTCCGCCGTGCTCCGCTGGGCCTTCGGCTTGTGCGTGGCTGCCTTGGCGTTTTTCGTGTTCCAGCGGCCCATCCTTGCGATGGTCATCGCGAGCGTCTCGTCCTTCGTCTTTCTCCTGGCGCTGGTCTCGCCACTCGGCGCTCACGCCATGCTCGATGGTCTCTTCGCGCGCCTCGCGAAGCTCGTCGGCACCGTTCTGAGCTTCGTCCTTCTCGGGCCCGTGTTCTACCTCTTCATCACACCCTTTGGTCTCCTGGCCAGACGCGGACAGCGCGACACGCTCAAGCGTCAGCTCGATCCCGAGAGCGACTCCTACTGGGAAGCTCGCGACGCCGAAGACGCGAGCAGCTCGCTGGAGCACCCTTACTAATGAGCCGTCAGCGCATCGTCGGCATCAGCTCCGGCTACCACGACTCCGCAGCCTGCCTCATCGAAGAGGGCGTGGATGGTCGCGCTCGCATCGTAGCCGCTGCCCAGGAAGAGCGCTTCACGCGCGTCAAACACGACGCGGCGTTTCCAACGAACGCGCTCCGCTACGCCCTCGCCGAAGCCGGCGCCACGACCCTCGACGCCGTCGCCTACTACGACAAGCCGATCCTCAAGTTTCACCGCATCTTGGAGACAAGCTTAGGCACCGCGCCGCGGGGTCTCCGGCGCTTTGCCCAGGCCGTCCCCGTCTGGCTCAAAGACAAGCTCTGGATCGAACCCGAAGTCATCACGCAGCTCAAAGATGTTGGTGTCACCAACGCCGACGACCTGAACGTTGCGTTCCCGGAACACCATCGCTCTCACGCGGCGAGCGCGTTCTTCCCTTCGCCTTTTGAGAGCGCCGCCGTGCTCACCATCGACGGCGTCGGCGAGTGGGCCACGGCCACGCTCGCGCATGGTGAAGGCAGCAAGCTCGAGATCCTTCAGGAGATGCGCTTCCCCCACAGTCTAGGCTTGCTCTACTCGGCGATGACCTACTTCTGTGGGTTTCGCGTGAACAGCGGCGAGTACAAGCTCATGGGTCTCGCGCCCTACGGCGAAGGTCGCTACACGCAGAAGATCTTCGACCATCTCCTGGACCTCAAGGACGACGGCTCGTTCCGCCTCGACCTCGATTACTTCGCGTTCCTCGACCGAAACGTCATGACCAACGAGCGCTTCGCGACGCTCTTCGGCGGACCTGCGAGAGCACCTGAATCGCCGCTGACGACGCGCGAGATGGACTTGGCGCGCTCGGTCCAAGAGGTGACGGAGCAGATCGTTCTGCGCATGGCGAAGCACGCGCGCAAAGTCACCGGGGAAAAGTACCTCTGCCTCGCGGGCGGCGTCGCGCTGAACTGCGTGGCCAATGGTCACCTTCTCCGAAGCGGCATCTTCGACGAGGTGTTCATCCAGCCCGCGGCTGGGGACGCAGGCGGCGCTCTTGGCGCGGCGCTCTCTGTTTTCCATGCGAAGGCCCTCGCGGATGAGTCACCCAAGCGGCCTCGAAGTGGAAACGACGACATGGACGGGGCGTATCTCGGCCCAGAGTTTTCACCCGTGCAGATTCGTCGGTGGCTCGACGCCAAGGGCTACCCCTACACGTACTTTGAGGACGACGCAGACTGGGCAAGCGAGCTGGCGGACCGCCTCGCGAACGAAGAGGTCGTGGGCCTCTTCCAAGGGCGCATGGAGTTCGGTCCACGGGCCCTTGGTAACCGCTCCATCGTCGGCGACCCGCGCTCCGCGAAGATGCAGTCCGTGATGAACCTGAAGATCAAACAGCGCGAGAGCTTTCGACCCTTCGCGCCGGCGGTCCTCGAAGAAGACGCCTCGGAGTTCTTCGAGCTCGACGGGCCAAGCCCCTACATGCTCCTCGTCGCCCCGGTGTGTTCTGAGCGCAGAATCGCCGAACCCGAGAACGCGCGGGACCTTCCCCTCAAAGAACGCGTCAATCATCCACGCTCCGATGTGCCCGCCATTACCCATGTCGATCACTCCGCGCGCGTTCAAACCGTCAGCACCAAGACGAACCCGCGCTTTCATCGGCTGCTGAGCGCCTTCAAGGAGCGCTCGGGCATAGGCATGCTCATCAACACCAGCTTCAACGTCCGCGGCGAGCCCATCGTGTGCACGCCGGAAGACGCCTATCGCTGTTTCATGGGCACGGAGATGGACATCCTCACCCTCGGCCCCTTCGTGCTGGAGGCGAGCGTACAGCCTGGCTACGCCGAGAGATCCGAGCGCTTCGGGCGCACCTTCGATCTCGACTAGCGCCTGACGGCCCCGTATTCTCGCGGCGTGAGTCGTCTCCGACACAGCGGTAAATTGCTCAAAGACCTCTGGGGCTTTGCCGCAAAGAACAAAGTGTACTGGCTGGTGCCGCTCATCCTGGTGCTCGGACTGCTGGGCTTTGTGATCGCGACGAGCCAAGCGGCGACGCCGTTCATCTACACGCTCTGGTAACACTTTCCCTCAGGCCACGACGTAGTCGTCCCCACACCGCCCGAAACCTGGGCTAGCGCGACAAGCCGTCTGCGTTCGCGCTCATTCGCGACAGCCGAACCCGCAACACGGACTCTTCTCGGGGCACGCCCAGTCGAATGGGGAAACCGTAGTGACCTGTGCCGCGATGCACGTAGAGGCGGTCACGGCCTCGTGCCCAGAGCCCGTGATCGGGCATAGACGCGAACCCGCGAACCACGGTCCACGCGAGGCCAAGGGAGAGGAGCCCAACGTGCCCGCCGTGGGTGTGGCCGCTGAGCGTTAGGTCCGCGGACCCTTCCGGTATGTATTTGATCTGACCCGGGTGGTGCAGAAGCAGGAGCCGAGGTGTGCCCTCGTCTGGTCGGCCTTCGAAGAGCGCACGAAGCCGCGACCCCGCCTCGCGAAAGTGAAAGTCAGCGCCGACGATGTCGAGGGGGCCGAGGCGTGTTTCAAGGCGCACCCACTCGTCGACGAGCAAGCGGATACCGTTTCGCTCAAGGCCCTCGCGGACCGTTCGGCGGTCTTCGTGGTCGTGGTTGCCATGGCAGGCGAAGACCCTCCCTTCGAATGCCTTGAGGGGCGAGAAGGCATGCGCCACGGCGTCGACGGCGCCATGGGATTCCATCGTGAGGAGGTCCCCCGTGACGACGATCAAGTCCGGCTTGGCGTCCACCGCGCGCTGGCAGACCGCGTGGAGCTGCTCCGGCGACATGAAGGGGCCCAGATGCGGATCTGTGATTTGAACGATGCGTAGCAAAGACGACTCATCGACACTTCGTGAACGGCCCGCATTTTCCACGGAAGGTGGCGGGACGAGCGGGCAAGGCAGCAAGCCTTCGCGCTTTTGTCGGTCGAGGATCAAGTCGACGACCTCGCTGTCCACAGTCAGCGACTGAAAAACGCCGAAGCCGCCGAGGACAAACGCGCCGATAAACGCGTAGCTCTCGAATCCGAACGCAGCGGCCACGGCGAAGGGAAAAGCGAGCAACGTCGACGCCGCAAACCAGTGCACCGGAATGCTCAAGAACGCACGATAGAGCGGCGAACGGAGGCGCGCGTTGACCAGCCGCACAAAGTGAAACGCC
Organism: Polyangiales bacterium; assembly: GCA_047619315.1. GTDB lineage: Bacteria > Myxococcota_A > Polyangia > Polyangiales > Houyiibacteriaceae > JBCCRV01. The sequence continues at coordinate 326 of JBLHKB010000230.1, read as the reverse complement.
GCGAAGAACTCGAAGACCATGGCGACACCAAGCACCGCCGGCGGGACCCACGAGAAGAGCCCCCACCAAATGAGGGAGAGGGTCCCCAAGAAGACGCCGACGAACGCTCGGTAGGCGGTGCCGCGTCGCCACACGAGGGCCAACGTTCCAACAAAGAGAGCGAGGAGAAAGAAGGGGTGTAGCTGTGTGGGCATCATCGACGTTGGCTCAAGAACCGAGATATTGGGTCCCGGTGAACGGCAGGCGCGACCGTACACCGTTTGACATTCTTCGCTTAGGTAATCGATCCGCTCAGAACATTGGCTATTGATGTGCTTCAGGCACGT
>JBLHKB010000229.1:0-10086 GCA_047619315.1 Polyangiales bacterium | reverse complement strand
GCCAGTTTCCGTATCCGAGGTGCGGGCGAGGAGCGTCATCAAGTCCGCTCGGACCGCATGTGTGATCCAGGTTTTCTGACCGCGAATGAGGTAGCTTCCGTCGCCTTGCTTTTGTGCGCGCGTGCCCAAATGAGCGAGGTCGCTGCCCACATTCGGTTCGGTGAAAACCGCCGTTGGAAGCACTGCACCGCTGGCGATTTTCGGGAGCCACTCGCTCTTTTGCTCGTCGGTGCCACCGCCCAAGATGAGCTCTGCCGCGATCTCTGCGCGGGTGCCGAGGGACCCGACGCCGATGTAGCCACGGCTCAGCTCTTCGGTCACCACACACATGGCCACCTTACTCATGCCGAGACCGCCAAACTCTTCGGGAATGGTCAGCCCAAAGACGCCGAGTTCCGCCATCTTGTCGATGAGCTCCATCGGAATGAGAACGTCTTCTCCGTGAACACGCTGGGCGATAGGGATGACTTCACGCTCGGTGAACTTCGCGAATTCGGCGCGCACCTCGGTGAGAATATCCCCATCGTCTTCGCGAGAAAGGCCGACGTCCGGCATGCCTTCTTTTGCGACTTGCTGCGCGAGCGTAATGTAAGCTTCGGCGCTCGCCAGCTCGTTCGAGAACGCCCGAACTTCCGGCGAGCCCACAGTGCTCGCGACATCTTCGACGCTCAGTCCTAGTTCCGCCAAAGATACACTCTCACACGGGCCCAGGTTCACGCCGCCGGCGAGCGTTCGTGCTGTTTCGCCGAGATAGGCCGCGGCCACTCGCTGCGCGCATTCTCCACCAACCACCTCGGCCCAACCGACGAGCTCACGGCACGCCATCGCTTCCGTGGCCAAGTAGGCGAGGCCATGGGCCGCCAGTTGCTGTTGGTTGAGCTTTTTGGAGTTGGGGCGTCCGTCTTCGACGAAGCGTTCGCGTCCGTATCGAAGGGCACGTGCCTCCAAATCAAGGATGGCGTCGAGGACATGCTTCATTAGTGATTTCCTTCTTCGATCGCCTGTCGGGTTTCCGCCAGGTTGGTTAGGCCAGGTCGCGGTGCGCCCACCAGACAGCTGACGGTCCCCAGAATCCGGTTTTCGTACATCGCTTGGTGAGCCGCCGGAACATCATCCCAAAGGAAATACTCCGTCATGACGGGCTTCACGAGCCCCTGCTCGATGAGACGGTTTGCGCGCCTGGAACTGTTGGCGTCGGCGAAGTGAGATCCGATGATGCGCTTTTGCCGCATCCAAAGATGTCGCACATCGAACGTCAGATCGTAGCCAGTGGTCGCGCCGCAGATGACGATTCGCCCGTGTCTCGCGGCAAGCCAAACGCTTGCGGGGAAAGTCGCACGGCCAACGTGCTCGAACACGACCTCGACGGACTTCTTCTCGCCCAAGAGCTCCCAGATGCGCTTGCCGAACGCACGCGTCGCCTTGTCGCGCTTTGCTTTTTGAGCGTCATCTTCGTCCGGCGAGAACTGAAGGTCCGGAAAATCTTTTCGATTGATGACGCCGTCGGCGCCAAGGCTCAGCGCGAGGGCTGCCTTCTCTTCGCTGGAAACCACGGCGATAGCGCGGCACCCGTTGGCTTTGCAGATCTGAATCCCAAACACCCCGAGTCCACCAGCGCCGCCCCAAATGAGCACGTCTTCACCAGGCTGAATGGCGGCTTTATCCACGAGCATGCGGTGCGCGGTGAAGTACACCAGGCCGTAGCTCGCGGCTTCTTCCCATGTAAGTTGCTCCGGCTTCCGTAAAAGCTGCTGCCCTTGGACGCGGCAGTATTGCGCCATGCTTCCGTCGGGCGTTTCGTAGCCCCAGATCGTCTGGCGGTCCGAGCCGGCCTCGATGAGGTGATTGCAGTGAGCGACGACTTCGTCGCCGACTTTCCAGTTTCGAACCGCGCTGCCCACGGCCCAAACGACACCGGCCACATCCGAGCCGGGCACGTGGTGGTCGAGTCCGTGGGCCTTTAGGATATCCACGGGTTGACCAAGGCCTGCCCAGATACCGTTGTAGTTTACGCCCGCGGCCATCACGAGAACGAGCACTTCATCGGCCCCAATCTCCCAGACGGGCAGGGTCTCGCGCTGGAATGACTCTGCCGGCGGACCAAATCGATCGGGACGAATCACGTACGCCTGCATTTGGCGAGGTACGACGCCAAGAGGCGGCAGCTGCCCGATGGGCACGGAAAGGATCGACGACTCGAGTGGGGGCTTGCTGTCTCTCATCCTGAAGAGTCTTTCTTTACTTTTGGGACTGGCTGAAAGGAGTCGTTTTACGGCTCATGGTCTCGAAAAAAGACCACTCCAGATGGTGGATAGCAGGAATCGAGTCACTTTCGCGGAGGCACGTCTCGATGGAGCGCTTTACAGCATCTTCACCACCCAAAAGACGCACCCCGTGAGCACCAAACTCATTGCGAAACTGTCGAAAAATCCACGCGAGCTCCCCGCGAAGACGCGCCTTTGCGAAGGTGTGGCGCTCCGTCGCGAGCAGAGCCTCCACCAGATCGTCGATGCCGGTTCCTTGCGCGGCGCTCACGCGAAGCACCGGTGTCATCGTGCTCCGCTCGAGCTCTCGAGCGCTTCGCTCGGCGGTTTCGCCAAGGTCTGCCTTATTCACCACGAGGAAGTCAGGGATCTCCATGATTCCAGCTTTGATGCCCTGAAGCGCGTCGCCGCTGCCCGGCTGGGCGACGACGAGAACGATATCTGCGACGTCTCGGACATGGAGCTCAGTTTGTCCCACGCCGGTGGTTTCGACGAGAACGATGTCAAAAGCACATCCGAGAACCCGTACGGCCGCGGGCACCGCGTTCGAGAGGCCACCGAGCGCACCTCCCGTCGCGATAGAGCGCGCAAAGAGACCTTCGTCGGTGGGGTCCCATGCGGTTCGAATTCGGTCGCCGAGGAGTGAGCCTCCGGTGCGAGTACTGGAGGGATCGACGGCCACGAGCGCAACACGCAGGTCGCGTTTTCTAAGCTCCGTGGCGAGCACGCCACACAGCGTACTCTTTCCTGCACCTGGCGGACCCGTGACGCCAACACGGAGGGCCTCGTCATCATCGTGGCGAAGCAGCGCGAGGAGCTGTTGGACCTTTGCCTTGGCGTCGTCGCGGACGTTCTCGACGAGGTTCAATGCCTCTGCCACGGCCTTGCGATCCCCCGTTCGCACCCGCGCTGCTAAGTCCTCTGTGTTCATGAAGGCAGAAAAGACTCGCGAATGACTTCCGCGAGGCCGCCCATGATCTCTCTGAGGTCGAAGTCTCGTGGTGTGTACACGCGGGCTACGCCGCGTTCCAATAGTACCGCCTGGTCCGCCGCGGGGATGATGCCACCAACCACGAGCGGTACATTGACGGAGCGTTCTTTCATGGCGTCGATAACCGCACTGACCAAGTCGAGGTGCGAACCGCTGAGGACGGACAGCCCGATGAGGTGGACGCCCTCGTCGAGTGCTGTCGCAGCGATCCGTTCTGGTGTGCAGCGGATCCCTTCATAGACGACGTCGAAGCCCGCATCTTTCGCGTGAATCGCGATCTGCTCTGCGCCGTTGGAGTGGCCATCGAGTCCAGGCTTGCCCACCAAGATCTTGGGCCGGCGACCGAGTTGCTTGGTCAATGCCTCGACGGCCTCGCGAACCGAGGCCATCGCGTCTCCTTCGCTTTTCCGAAGCCGAACGTCGGAGGATATCCCTGTCGGCGCACGGTACTCGCCAAAGACACCGCGCAGCGTCGCTGCCCATTCGCCCGTGGTGACGCCGGCACGAGCCGCCGCGATCGAAGCGTGGGTGAGGTTCTCATCGGATTGCGCGGCGACCTCGAGATCCTTGAGCGCTGCGGCCACTGCGCTCGCATCACGTGCACTGCGCCAAGCGTCTAGGGCTTCTTGAGCCTGCGATTCGACGGCAGGGTCGACGCTCATGATCGCTTCCTCGAGGTTCTCTACCAAGGGAGACGCCTCGCCGCCTACGAAGGTGTTGACGCCTACGACACTCTGCTCGCCGGACTCGATTCGAACGACACGCGCGGCGGCGGATTGGACGAGTGCGCCCTTGATGCTTCCGTTCTCAACGGCAGCAACGGCTCCACCCGCATCGAGAATACCTTCGACCATGTCCCACGCTTCGCTCTCGATCTCCGCGGTCTTCGCTTCGACAGCCTTTGAGCCCGTGAACAGGTCGTCGTACTCGAGAAGGTCAGTCTCCATGGCCAGAACCTGCTGAGCCCGAAGGGACCACTGCTGGTCCCATGGTCGTGGCAGTCCAAGAGCCTCGTTCCACGCCGGCAACTGAATGGCGCGTGCGCGCGCATCCTTGCTCAACGTGACCGCAAGCATTTCAAGCACGATGCGAACGATATTGTTCTCCGGCTGTTGCTCCGTAAGGCCCAAAGAGTTCACCTGAACACCGTAACGAAAGCGTCGCATCGCGGGGTCTTCGATGCCGTAGCGTTCTTTCGTGACGCGTTCCCAGAGGTTCACGAACGCTCGCATCTTGCAGAGCTCTTCCACGAAGCGGATGCCTGCGTTCACGAAAAAGCTAATGCGTCCCACCACGCGCGGGAAGAGCTCCTCCGGGACTTGGCTCCGAACGGAGTCGAGGACGCTGATGGCGGTCGCCAACGCGTAGGCCAGCTCTTGTACCGGCGTGGCTCCGGCCTCCTGCAAGTGGTAGCTGCAGATATTGATGGGGTTCCACTTCGGAAGCTTCGTCACCGCGAACGAGATGAGGTCGCTCGTGAGACGCATCGAGGGCCCTGGAGGAAACGCGTAGGTCCCCCGCGAAAGGTACTCTTTGACGATGTCGTTCTGCGTCGTGCCGCGGAGCGCGCTCAGGTCCGCGCCTTGTTCTTCCGCGTTCGCGACGTAGAGCGCGAAGAGCCACATGGCCGTCGCGTTGATCGTCATCGACGTGTTCATCTTAGATGGGTCGAGGCCCTTCATCAGCGCTCTCATGTCGCCAAGGTGAGCTACCGGAACACCAACTTTGCCAACCTCACCGCGCGCGAGCGGATGGTCCGCGTCGTAACCGGTCTGCGTGGGCAGATCGAAGGCGATGCTGAGTCCGCTCTGCCCCTTCGCAAGGTTGTTCCTGTACAGCTCGTTGGACGCCTTCGCGGTACTGTGACCCGCGTAAGTCCTCATGATCCAAGGACGATCTCGTGGTTTTATCCCTGGCATGGGCGAAGTCTAGATCCGGCACCTGGTGGAGCAAGGCATTTGCCGAATTTGTGCAAAACGCACAAAAAAACGCCGATGCGTGGAGCATCGGCGTTTTCTGAGAGAAGCGGGGCTTAGCTGCTCTTCGCAACCTCGACCTTGAGCTCTCGCCCATCCACTTCGATGTCGATGAGGGACGCCAAGATGGCTTCCACCTTGGCCTCAGGAACGCTCACGAAGCTGTGCTTGTCCCGAAGTCGAATGCGGCCGATCTCGTCACGAGTGAGTCCGGCATCTTCTTGGAACATCTCGTTCAGGTCGCCGACGCGCATTCCATCCTTGCGACCCAGGTTCACGTAGAGACGGGTGAAACCCTCTTCCTCTTCGCGTGGTCGACGAGGCGCTTCGCTCGGCGTTTCCGTTTTCTCGCTCACTGCAGCTGCAGCCGATTCACTCGCTTTTGGCTCCGCAGCTTTTGGCTCCGCAGCTTTTGGCTCCGCAGCTTTTGGCTCCGCAGCTTTTGGCTCCGCAGCTTTTGGCTCGCTGGCGTCCGCACGTGCATCTTCCTGCGATTCGCGTCGTGCGGATCGTTCTTCACGCCGTGCAGCCCGCTCTTCGGGTGTGCGTCTCGGGCGTTCCATACGCTCTTCACGCTTCTCGGTGCGATCCTCAAGCTTAGCGGCGGGCTTTGGAGTGCGATCCTGAAGCTTAGCGGCGGGCTTTGAAGTGCGATCCTGAAGCTTAGCGGCGGGCTTTGAAGTGCGATCCTGAAGCTTGGCGGCAGGCTTTGGAGTGTGCTCTTCAAGCTTAGCGGCGGGCTTTGGAGTGCGGTCTTCAAGCTTAGCGGCGGGCTTTGGAGTGCGGTCCTGAAGCTTAGCAGCAGGCTTTGGAGTGCGGTCCTGAAGCTTAGCAGCAGGCTTTGGAGTGCGGTCCTGAAGCTTAGCAGCAGGCTTTGGAGTGCGGTCCTGAAGCTTAGCGGCGGGCTTTGGAGTGCGGTCCTGAAGCTTAGCGGCGGGCTTTGGAGTGCGGTCCTGAAGCTTAGCGGCGGGCTTTGGAGTGCGGTCTTCAAGCTTAGCGGCGGGCGTTGGAGTGCGGTCCTGGAGCTTTGTGCGCTCTTCGCGCTTTTCGCTGCGTGGTGCGCGCTTCTCGCTGCGCGGCTCGCGCTTCTCACGTTTGTCCCCGCGTGCTTCGCGCTTTTCGCGTGGCTCACGCTTCTCGCGTTTTTCGCCGCGTGGCTTCTGCGCAGGACGTGGCTTGCGCTCACGACGTGCGGAAGCAGCCTCATCGTCGGGGTCCGCCTTGGTGCCAAAGAACGACCCCACGAACCCTGCGAGAATGCGCTCGGCGTCCGCATGCGTCAGCAGACGCTTGGCCACCGCGAGGTCCGTGTCCGAAGTGGCGTGTGCTGCGAACGCTGCCTTGAGCATCTCGACGCGATCCGTCTCCTGCCGCGTCTTCTCTTCGCCGACGGATGGCAACGAACGCTCGATTGGAAAGATCGAGTACTGCAGTCGGAGGTAGTAGAGCGTGCCCAGTTCCTGGGGAGCCACCAGCGACATCGCGATGCCTGTTCGTCCTGCACGACCTGTTCGTCCAGTGCGGTGCACGTACTGCTCGATGTTGATGGGCAGCGCGAAGTTGATCACGTGTGTGACATGCGAGATGTCGATGCCTCGTGCCGCCACGTCCGTCGCGACGAGGAAACGAAGTTCGCCGTCGCGGGCGCTCTTCATCACGCGTTCGCGATCGTTCTGCGCCAGGTCACCATTGAGCCAAGCCGCGCTGTAACCAGCCTTCTGAAGGTACGCAGCCACCTGTTCGGTTTCGGCTTTGGTGTTGCAGAAAACGATGGCCGACTCTGGGTCTTCGTTCTCGATGATCTTGACGAGGTCTCGTGCACGACCTGCTCCGGTCACCATGTACGCATAGTGAGTGACGCCAAGGGCGCCGACGGCATCGCCGGAAAGCTGCAGATGCACAGGGTCTGTCATGTGACGCTCGCCCATGCGGCGCACAGGTCCGTCGACGGTGGCGCTGTACAGAAGCGTTTGACGGTCCTTTGGCAGCAGGTCCATGATCGCGTGAAGCTCCTTGGCGAAGCCCATCGAGAGCATCTCGTCGGCTTCGTCGAGAACCAAGACCTGGAGGCCTTCAGCGTTGAGCGTGCCTCGCTTCAAATGGTCGAGAACGCGGCCAGGTGTGCCCGACACGATCTGTGCGCCATCGGCCAAAGCGCGAACCTGCTTTTCAATGGGCGCGCCGCCGTACACCGCGGTGGTGGCGATGTTGCGATACTGACCAATGCGGGAGATTTCGCGTGCCGACTGAAGCGCGAGCTCGCGGGTCGGTGCAAGGATGAGCGCCTGAACTTTGGGCTCTTCGGACACGCGGGAGTCGACGAGTGGGAGACCGAAGGCAGCGGTCTTTCCCGTGCCGGTTCGCGACTGAACGATGAGGTCGCGGCCGGCGGTTGCTGGACCAAAAGACTGAAACTGACAGGGCGTTGGCGTGTCCCAGCCGATCTCTTCGATGGCCTTCATGATAGGCGCGCTCAAGTTCATCGCGCTGAAAGTAAGTTCCTGCTCTTCAGGAGTCTCTTTTGTCGTAGTCATGCTATTCGTTTCGGTGCGAAAGAGCCGTTTCGGCTCTGTCGATGAGTACGCGGTCTTCGCGAGCGAATCGGCGTAACGTGGCTTGGTACCGGTAGCGCAATCGCTCTACCTCTACGTATGCCGGCACGTCGGAGCACCGGTCGTAGAGAGCGACGAAGGTCGCGTCCCAGTTGTCAAAGAAGGTTTGAATATCGGCCGCCTCAGCGCGCCCAATAGATCGCTCGCCTTCAGCGAGCATTGAAGATTGAAGTGTGGAGAGCTCGTCGAGGCAGGCCCCGCCAGGGTCCGCGACCGTGGTGGCGGGAAAAAACACGCGTGGCAAAACCGTCGCAAAGCCGACGACCAGCACGTAGAGGAGGCCAACCCAGTAGACGCCGAGCGCGATTCGCCGGCCCAATCGGCCAGCCCGGAGAATGGCCGCACGTCGCCGTGTCAGGGGCTTCTCGTCGCTCTTGTTCGCAGTTTCCGCCATGGTATTAGGCGTCCCACGCCCGTGGCGATGTAGTAAGGGCAAAGGGTAGGGTCAAGGCGCCGCCGTGTATCGCCACATTCCCTAGTAAAATCAGGGGTTTTTGTCTCCAGCACGAAGCCGTTTTTCGCGTGCTTTCTTCTCTTTGCGTCGTCCGAAGACAATCAGCAGGGATGCGATGATGAAGACAAAGCCGCTGAACCCACAGCAGATCACATACCAGTAAAGCGTGATGTTTCCGGTGCCCACGCCAGGGCTTAGCACGGTCTAGTCTCTGCGCCTCAGGCGATGAGTTTGTAGCCCACCCCATACACGGTGAGGATGTGCTTGGGTTTGTCGGGCGTGTTCTCGATCTTCTTGCGCAATTTCACGATCACGTTGTCCACGGTTCGCGTCGTCGAGTCCGCATGAACTCCCCAAACCCGCTCGAGGATCTCCTCGCGCGTGACGGCCTGTCCTTGGCGCGACCAGAGAAGTTTCACCAACTCCACTTCATGATGCGAAAGTGCCTCGGCGACCCCTTCGCGACGAACTTCTTGGGCGATGGGGTCCACCACGGAATCGCCCACGGCCATGGGTACATCGGCCACGACGCCCTGGCCGGCTCGGCGGAGAAGAGCACGAACTCGTGCGACAAGTTCGTTTAAGCTGAAGGGCTTTGTGACGTAGTCGTCTGCACCGGAATCAAGCCCACGTACTTTGTCAGCCTCCTGGGAACGCGCCGTCAGCATCAGAATAGGAACGCGCGCATTCTCGCGGCGGACCCTCTCGCACACCTGGTAGCCGTTCATGTCCGGCAACATTAAGTCGAGGATGATGCAGTCAGGTCGGCAGGTCGCGCTCAGGTCGACAGCAGAACGTCCTTCGGTGGCATGAATCACCTGAAACCCCTCAAACTCCAACGTGTCAACGAGACCCAGCGCGAGCGCAGGGTCATCTTCGACGAGGAGGATTTTTGCCCGTGGAGCCGACATCGACGAAGCCTACACGACGCTTCTGCTGGGCGCCGGGGCTCTCGCCAACTTAGCCGAGCCCATTGTTCTTTCTTCGGGAATTACCTGCATATCCGGCCTCTTTACGCGTGGGTCTACTGCGGTCTTTTCGTGTTTTCCTCAGTCTCTCGGACTTGGCCCGGCGACTTCGCTCCATCCCGCGTCAGTCCACTCCCACAGCTGGTCGTAGACCTCGTCGTCGCCGCTTGAAACTTCACGCAGGACACGCTCTTCGCCCTCGTAAGTCCACCGTTGATCTGCGCGTCCATCCCGGTCGAGGTCGAGGTGCGCCCCCGTGATCATGTCCGATCCGTCTTCTTGGTAGAGGTCGACGTGCCAAGGCACCCCCTCGCGCGCATCACGCTCAAGAGGCACATCGAGCGTGCGTCCTTGCTGGGTGAGGAGCCAAATCTCCGCTTGGGAACGTACGCCGTCCTCAACCACCGTTTCAGCGTCCTCTTCGTGCTGAGCGTTTTCGCTCGCGGCTGCGATGGCCAAACCAATCGCTTGTTCCACATCTTCGGGAAGCCCGGCGGTGATGGGTGCGTCCGCCAAGAGCCACTCGTCGCCCGTGCGCATTTCCACGATGTCGTAGCGACCATCGTCTTCGCTGGAGTGATGGCGGCGAATACGCCCATCCGTGAAGAACTCCCATCGCTCGTCGTATCGTTCATCCCGATCGAAATCGACGAGCGCTTCGCTGAGTGAATCAAGACCGTCGAGCTGAACGAGATCGACGCGCCAGACACGCCGCGCCTCAACATCTTCCACGCGTTGCGCGCCGATGTCCTCCCCCGCTCGCCCGAGTAGATACGCTTCCACTTCAGAAGCTGATCCGCTGCGATGGAAGGCGGCGAAGT
>JBLHKB010000228.1:0-10102 GCA_047619315.1 Polyangiales bacterium | reverse complement strand
ATGCTCCGGTCCGGGTCCCCAAGTAGGTCGATGAGTGGCGCAAGAGCACGTGGGTCGCCAAAAAGCGCCAGCAGCTCCATGCCCCGGCGACGCTGCTGCTGGGTCGTTCCAGGACTCTCCAAAAGAGCACGCAACCAGACGCAGCCGTTGTGAAGCAGGCCCTCGTAGCCGACGAGCGTGTCGCGTGCCTGAGCGCGCAAGGGCTCCGCCGCGTCCAAGGCAAGCGTCAGCAGTGGATGAACAAACTCTGATTGAGGCGAAAGCATGGCGAACTCGATCGCCGCTCTCTGAAAACCAATCGAGTCGCTTTCAAGGCCCACAAGCACGGCGTCGTTCATCCAGGTGCCGAAAGGCACCAGCGCTTTCGCGTCGTGCGTTCGAAGCCGATGGATCAACGCTTCAGTGACGACGTCCTCAGGAAAGGGCGCAAGAGCAGTACGATCCTGAGTCTGAAGAAACACATCCAGGGCCGAGTCCACTCCTTGGCCGCTGCCCTTTGCCCGAATATAAGACTCACGATGCGGCACCGTAGACTCACGACGCATCAGCTCTTCAGGGTTTTTCCTTAAATATCGCTTGTCCGAGCTCACGTGGGACATCTAGCACAACTAGACCCCATATGGGTGAACCAGGCTCAATTAAGCGAATAGTCTCGTCAAAGCGGAAGTGGCCCCAAGTGAATTGTAGAAGGACGCTGTCCTAGCGGCCTGCACTCCGCCGAAGGCGATCCGACGTTTGCTTCGGCCATCTGATAACAGACAAAGACCTTCTCTCGCTCACAGCCGAGAACTCGGTAGCGGGCAGCTTGGGGGTCTCGCCCCATGCGGAAACCCTCTGGCGTTTCATCGAGCACCTCGAGGTGTCCTCGTTCGCAGTCCATCAGCGCCCGCGCCTGGGTGTCGAGCACCTCTCGGTGGTAGTCCATCATCGTGTAAGGCACGCACGATACGATGAGCAGAGCGCCGACGCAGAGGCCAAGGAACTCACGCATCCTTGGTCTCGGACATACGCAAGTACATCTGCGCTGCCTTGTGCTCTGGATCGATCTCCCGCGCTTTCTCCCAGGCGGCGCGCGCAGCGTCGGAGTCACCAAGAGTCAGCTCCACAACGCCAAGTGCCACGTGCGCCGGCACGTATTTCGGCCGAGCATCCAGCGCCAAGCGCAGCTCATAACGTGACGCTTCAAGGTCGCCCTGCTGGCGGTAAAGGTTCGCTAATCGGAGTCGAAGGTCCGCAAAAGCAGGGCACAAGAGCACTGCCTTTCGGTACTCGTGAATCGCTTCGACGGTGAGCCCTGCATCGGCGTACGCCGTGGCCACCTCGGCATGAAGATTCGCGATTTTACCCTTCACGAAAGGATCGAGCTGCCCCGGTTGGCGGCCTCCAGCGGCGATCGCCTTGTGGTAGATCTCTTTCGCCTCGTCGTAGCGACCCAAGTCGTTGTAGGTCACCGCTAGGTTTAGCGACGCCTCCGTGTAACGAGGGTTGATCGCGAGCGCCTTCTCGAAGCGTGTCTGAGCTTCTTCAAAGAGCCCACGGTCGTGGTAGACCACCCCGAGCATATTGAAGACGTCGGCAAACTCGACGCCACGCTCTTCGACCTGCTTAAGATAGTGCTCCGCCTTCTCAAACTCGCGCTTGTCGTAGTGTTCACGACCCAGAGCGAGAAGCTGTTTAGTGCGGTCATCCATCGGTAGGGATGATCATACTACAAAACGTCGGTAGGCAACTTAGCAGCAGAACCTCAGGCGTCAGGCCTCAGGCAGATCGGCCATCGCCGAGCGTGCCGTGCCCGCTTCGTCAGACTGCGGGAAACGCTCCAGCAGCTCTTCATACGCGCGCCGCGCTCGAGAAGCATCTTGCATCTCCTCGAAGGTCTGGCCCAGCAATAGCAACGCCTCAGACTCGACGTCAGACCCTTCGTAGGTCCGCAGCAGCGTCTGTAAGCGGTTCACCACCGCCGGAAATGCGTCACGACGCAAATAAAACTTCGCAGCGTACAGCTCGTGGTTGGCCAAGAAATTCAAACACTCGCCGATGATTCGACGGGCGTCTTCTACACGATCGCTTTCGGGGTAGTCGAGAACGAAGCGGCGCATCTGGCGAAGCGCGTCTTGTGTAGCGCTTGGGTCACGCTCGTACGTGGGTGGCGAAAGTAGCCACGCGCTCGGAATTTGCTCGTAGTGACACTCCGACACCCGAAAACGAGCGTACTCCACCTGCGTGTGCGACGGCCGAAAGCGAATGAACTGCCGATAAGCGCTGATCGCCTCCGCGTACTGGGTCTGCTTGAACTTGCAGTCCGCCACCCGCAACTCGGCGAGCGCAGCGAACCGACTGTACGGATATTCTCTGCGAACCCGTCGAAAGGCCGGCTCAGCATCGATGCAGTTGTCCCGGCGGAATGCGCCCAAAGCATTCTCATAGGCTTCTTGAGCATCACGCCCGTAAGCAACACGAGAGCCACCACCACCTGGGGTAGTAACGCCAGTGCAGGCCGATAGACACACAAGAATGACCGCCAAAACCCCGCGCATAGAAGCGGGCGTAGCAGTGCCCTCCTCCCCAGGCAAGAGCCCTGAGTCTTAGCCGTGTTTGTCCGTCTCCCGAAGAAGGCCAGACTGGAAGAGCACTCATAACCGCCGCTAATTTGCCGTCACCCTGGGCGTGTGGGCTACCCTGAGCCCATGAACGCCCGGGTGGACCATGCGCTCCTCGCTTTTCGGCGACTGCTTTCCGAAGCTGCTTCGGGCGGACAAGCGAAGGTGGACGCTCTTGTAGCGCTCACACAGCGAACCGTCATTGTCCCGACTTGGACGCCTTATGGCGAAGACTTCCGGCCGCTCCTGAGCAGCGATGGTCAAAACGCGCTCCCGCTCTTCACCAGCATGGATCAACTCGAAGAGGCCGCGCGCCGCTTCGGCTGGATGCAGCCTGACGGCAGCGTGGCCCACCAAGAAGTCGGCTCACGCGCTGCCTTCCGCCACGCACTGGCCAACCGGCTTCAGTTTATCGTCTTGGACATCACAGCCGCCCACGCGCTCGAAATTGCGCGCGACGAGATCGAGCCCCTCCTCGACTCCCGCAGTCACTCGGATTCATCCGGCGCCTTTGCCGGCGTAGGACGCATCTCCGATCAAATGCTTAGGGCGGTACGCCCTTCGAGTATCCCCGCGGCCCCTCCGACCGAAGCCATTCTGGCACCCACCGCCATGCCCAGCAGCGCCGCGATGGTGCCAATCGGCAATCCGCCAACGAGCAAGTTGTCCGACCTCGCGCCCGCGCCCATTTCCCCGGATGCGTCGGTTCCGCTGGAGATCATCAAGCTCAGCTCTGAACCCAATGAGGCAGTCCTCGACAGCATCACGGAGGTTCTTCGAAGTTTCCCAGAAGTGGAATGGGCCGCGTTTGCCATGGCCCGCCGCGGTGATGCCGCACCTGCACCCGTCATTGGACTACGTATCGACGCCAACTACCGCGCCCGCGTCGTCGAGATCTTCGACACCGTTCAACGGGCTGCGGCACGTATTGGGCTCGACGCTCAGGTTTTGCTCCTCGATGAAAAGCAGCTCGTCCAATCGGTACGCGCCAACTCCATCGTCTTTTTCCCTTGGCGCCGCCGCAGCTAGTCAATCTTGGGTGCTTGACGACGGCTCCAGCTCACCAATGATAGCCAGGTGAGTGTAAGAGTCGGCTTTGGAAGTCTTGAGCCTACGGTAAGCAGCCTTCCAGCGCCTCGCTCCAAGGACTTCGTCGACCGCCTAGCCCGGTCCGAGTCGCCGGCGTTTACCGCCCGTCGAACACGACGAGAAAACGAAAGTGGCGCAGCCCAAGACCCCATCGTCTGGAAGCGCGCTCACGGGTCCAACGTCGAAGACGTGGACGGCAATATCTATGTCGATTTCAGCTCAGGCTTTGGTGTCGCCGCGATCGGACACTCCCACCTCGCTGTGCAAGCCGCTATCACCGAACAGTCCACACGACTCATTCACGCCCTCGGCGACCTCCACCCTTCCGACCGCAAGGTCGAGCTCCTCGAACGTCTTTGCGATCTCGCTCCTTGGGACGAAGCCCGCGCCGTCCTTTCTCTTTCTGGTTCCGAAGCCGTCGAAGTCGCTCTCAAAACCGCCGCACTCCACAGCCAAAAACCAGGCGTGCTCGCCTTCGATGGCGGCTACCACGGCCTCGCGTATGGACCCCTTTCCGCCTGTGGCTACTCGAAGTCTTTTCGAGATCCTTTCGCAGCCCAGCTCAATCCAGCCGTCTACCTTCATCCCTTCGGCGCCGACCCCGGTCCACTCCCGGCGGACGTTGGCGCCATCTTGGTCGAGCCCATCCAAGGCCGCGGTGGCGTCCACCAAGCCCCGCCCAGTTTCCTCCAAGCTCTACGCAAGCGAGCGGACGACGCCGGCGCTCTCCTCATCGTCGACGAGATCTTTACCGGCCTTGGACGCTGCGGCCAAACCTTCGTGTCCGGCGATCAGGCCGACCTCCTCTGCATCGGCAAGGCCCTCGGCGGCGGAGCTCCCATCAGCGCCTGTCTCGGCAAGTCCAGCGTCATGGACGCCTGGGCCGGCGACGGCGTCGGCGGCGAAGCCATTCATACAGGCACCTTCTATGGCAACCCCCTGGGCTGCGCCGCGGCACTCGCCACCCTCGACGTGCTCCGCCAAGAAGCACTCGCCGAGCGCGCCCTCGAAGTCGGCGCGCGCTTCCAAGCGGCGCTGAGCCCGCTTGGCGAAGTCCGTGGCGTGGGCCTCATGATCGGCCTCGTCCCAAACAGTTCAACACCAAGATCCAACGTCCTCGGTCTCGTCCGTCGTCTTCTGGAGCGAGGCTTCATCACTCTCCCCGCCGGCATGCACGCCGAGGTCCTCCAGCTCGTCCCACCTCTCAACATCCCCGAAGCTCTCCTCCACTCATTCGTGGCCACCCTCTCTGAAGCTCTTTCAGAATGAGAGAAGCTCTCGAAAAGCGCATCAGAGCGCTCATGACGACCGATCCTCGCGGCGATGCCCTCCACAAACTCTTCGAAGATCTGCGCATCTACCAACGTGAGCACATCGCGCCCTATGAGCGCATGCTCGCCGCACGCTCCCAACTAGCCGGCCTCCCCACGGACGTCTTTCGCTTCGCTCGAATCGCTAGCTTCCCCGAAGCCGAAACCGAACGGACCTTCCGCACCTCCGGCACCACCAGCGGCGCGCGTGGCGAACACCACTATCGCGACCTCTCTCTCTACGACCTAGGCGCGCGCATCGCGGCACGACGCATGCTCTTCCCCGACGTCGACAGGATGCGACTCATCCTCCTCGTCGCTCCCGAAGACCAAGTCCCAGACTCCTCCTTGGGCTACATGCTCGCCCGCTTCGCGGAGTGGTTCGGCTCCTCCCACGAGTATATTTGGCCCGCCAACGCCGACGCTCTCGCCGCCGCCCTCGCCGCTTCCGACGAACCCGTCGCGCTCCTCGGGACGAGCTTCGCCTTTGTCCATGTCTGCGACGAGACCACCGAGCGTTGGGCACTCCCGGCGGGCAGCCGCATCATGCAAACCGGGGGCTTCAAAGGCCGGAGCCGCACACTCGACGCCAGCGCCATGCGCGCTCTCCTCCGCGAAACGTTCGGCATCCCCGAGACGCATATCGTAAGCGAATACGGCATGACCGAGCTTAGCTCCCAGATGTACGAGACCTCCCTCGTCGATGCCCTCGCCGGGCGCACGGACGAGCGTCACTACTGGGCCCCATGGTGGATGCGCGTAACTCCGGTCGACCCCGCCACACTTCAGCCCATCGAAGAGCAAACCGGCGTGGGCATCCTTCGGCTCGAAGACGCCGCCAACCTCGACTCCGTGGCGTGCCTCCAAACCGCCGACCGCGGACAGCTCGTGGATGGCGGCTTTCAGCTCCTTGGGCGCGACGCAAACGCCGTTCCCCGAGGATGCAGCTTAGCCGCCGAAGAAGCCCTCGCGTGAGCCTCAAGCAGAAGCGCCCAGACCTCGTCGCGGAAGCTATTCAGGGCCTGCAAAGCGCCGACCTCGAAGAGCTCATCTCCAAAGAAACGGGCCTCTCGCACCAAACCGTACGCCTCGGTCTCGACAGCTCCTTCCATCGCTTAGGCGATGAACTCAAGCTCCTCGCTGCCCTCCAGGGCCCTCGCGCTTCCCGCGGCTTCATCTCCCTCGCGGGCAACGTCTTCGTCGCCTGCCTTCGACCCTTTGCCTGCGCAGCGGTCCTCGGCGTCCCTCTCCTCGCCCGTGTCTCCTCGCGAGAGAGCGCGTTCGCCACGGCCCTCGCCGAAGTCCTGCTGCCATTTTGCGACATCGAACTTCTTCACTTCCCCCACAGCGACGACGCTTCCTTTCGCGCGGCCATCAAAGCCACCGACTTTTGTGAAGCCTATGGAAGCGATGAAACTCTCGATGCCCTCCAATCTCTAGCGCCGGACGCTAGGATCATTCGCCGCGGTCACGGCCTAGGTGTCGCCCTGCTTGGCCCAGCTCTCAAAGACATCGAGTACGACGCCCTCGCCGAAGACATCGCCGCCTACGACCAACGCGGCTGCCTCTCCCCGCGAATCATCTTTGCCGAGGGCGACCTCAGCGAGCACGCGGCGGAACTCGACGACGCTCTAACGCGCATCGAACAACACCTTCCGCGTGGCCACGTTCCCACGGACGTCCAGGCCGCCTCCAGTCAGTGGCGCGCGTCCGCTGCTGCGCTGCACTCCCTTCGCGAAGCCAGCTCCCACGCCATCGTCGCCGACGAGACAGGCCGTTTTCCACTGGGACCAACCCACCGTCACATCCTGCTCCGGCCCAGCACTCTGGCGCATGAGGCCCTCGCTCGCCTTGGCCCGCACACCAAAGTCATCGGCCACGCGGGCCTCGCGGCAACGCCACAGGCCGCGTGCCGGGTTTGCCCGCTAGGACAAATGCAGCGCCCACGTCTCAGCGGCGCGGCGGACGGCCACCCTGTGGGCGCGGGCTTTATCGTCGTTTGAGTGACGAGTCTGAGGAACTGGCTAGACGCCGAGGAACTGACTAGACGCCGATGAACAGGCGATGGCCGAAGTTTCGCTCAAGCTTGCTCTGGAAGATCTTCGCCGCGGCGGCTTCCACATCGTACTCGATGCGCTTGAATTCGAAACGACGCGCCTCGGTGTCAAACACCGTGTAGCTCGCACGTGGGTCGTAGTCGCGGGGCTGACCCACGCTGCCAACGCTCGTGATGTACTTGCGGTCTGGCTTCAATACGAAGTCCTCCGCAGGAAGCTCGATGACATCATCAGGCGTCATCTCAAACACCTTACAAAGGTGACTGTGCCCGATGAGCGTAATGTCTCCGAGCTCATCCCAAATCTGCAGACACTGGCGTGCACCGCTGGGTTCGAAGATGTACTCGAAGTCTTCCAGTCGAAGCGGACTGCCGTGGCAAAGATGAAGACCACACTCAAGCTCGTGCTTGTAAGGCAAGGTCTTCAGCCACTCGAGGTTTTCACTCGTGAGCGTACTCGCATGGAGGTCAAGCGCTTCACGCGCCGCCTCGTAGTAATACGAGTAATCCATTCGCCCTGCGACGGCCGCGTCATGATTCCCGAGAATCGTGACTTCCGTGCCTTCGCGGATGATGTCCGCGCACTCGTTGGGGCTCGCGCCGTAACCAACGACGTCGCCTAGACAGTAGTAGGCGTCTATGGATTCTGATTTAAAACCGCCCATCACAGCCGAGAGGGCTTCAATGTTGGCGTGGACGTCGCTGAAAATGCCTAGTCGCATGGGAACAATCTAGTTTCTAGAGCTGATCCCCATGAATGTCCATGATTGTCGCATCCACATGGTCGACAAACGTGAGGATACAGTGGTTTTTGCGAATCTGCGCCGAAAACGTCGTTCATTCCGCAGCCGCCTTAAGAGATTTAAAGAACGCTTGAGAGAATCCAACGGGAACCAGCGGCTTCTGCTCCTTGTCTCGTTCGACTCGATATGATCGAACGGAGTCGCGAAGAGCTTCCGCGGCGGACACGGCTTCTTTGACGGGAAAACCGCTCAACGCGCCCTCATCGTTCTCGAGCAAATGCGCCATGGCCGTGTGGATTCGCTCTTCCGGCCCCTTGGGATTCTTCACGGCACGTTCAAGCGGACGAAGCGTTGAGCTTCCGAATCGACCAAGCAACCACGCAACCTCGCGCCAGGACTCGGTCTCTTCTTCCTGAAGCAAAGACACGAGAGGCCCAACACCACGTCGCTGCCCAAGTTCACCGAGGCCTAGGGCACAGCCTTGTCGAACAAAACTCTTCTTCGCGTCGAGCCCATCGATGAGCGCGTCCATGCAAGTCTCACCACGCGCCACCATCACCACGACAATGGACACGAGATCCGCCCACACCATCTTTCGCATCGACGCGGCGACAGCTTTGAGGTGCTCGTCTTCTCCGCGCTTCACGAGCTCCCGCGCCACCGCAAGCCGCCGTCGAGGGTGGTCCGCGATCGCAAGAAGAGCCGCGTCGTCGAGGGTTGAGAGATCGTTGTTCACCACCGGTGGCGGACGAACACTGTCGCCGCGTCCACGCGCCATGTCGCGTTGCGCCTGCTCATGCGACGCCGGGTCCACCGCAAGCTCAAGCTGGTTTGCAGCGTCCAAGAGCGCTTCCCAGTTTTTGCCCACCATCACCGTCGACAGCCCACTCCCCGGACGTGCCGTACCTCGAAAGTTCTCGATCGACTTATGAATCAGAGCGCCCGGATCCTCGGCGATCTCAAGAGACACCGCGCGCGACGCCAGCTCTCCTGGAAGTGCAAGCCCGTAGCGAAACGCATCCCCAAGCACACGCTGAAAGCTCGCGACGATTCGCGCCTCTGGGATCGAAAGAGCAAGCAGCGCCAAATCGCGCTTCTCCGGCGTTGCCCATTTTGCGAGCAGGCCCAGTTCACGCAAAGCAGCCTTCGGTGTCGCCGCCGGCTCACGCTCGACGAAAGGATGACCCTTCATCTGAACGGGCGGAGCCGCAGCCAAGGCGCGCTCAAGGGCGATCGAAGCATCCAGGTTGCCCGTGGCGTGCGGAACACGCTCCAGAATCGTTGCTAGGTTCGCACATCGCTCACCAAGCTTCGTTTTATACTGATAGCGATATCGCCCGCTCGGCGAGTAGAGCGCCACATTGATCTCTTTATCGGCACAGAGCTTCTCGAGGAACTTTCCGTCGGCTTCGTCACGCGGGTCGAGGGCCGCACGCCTTGGGTACGGTCGCTCGCCGCTAAAGTCCGTCAGCGCCAAGAGCACCACCGGCCGGTCATCCACCACGACGTACTGAACTAGCAACTCCGCCGCCTCCGAGAACTCAGTCGCGTCGTCCCCTTCCTGAAGTCGCGCGAAGAGGTAGGGCCCCGCCTCAAGCTCTTCCGCCACCATTTGGGCAAGAGGGTCCGACAAGAGCGACTGCGGCGCAGGAATCGCACCTTCGAGCGCTTCTTCGTCTTCCTCTTCCTCTTCCATCAGGACAGCCTTGAGAGACGCATCATCGATGGCCTCCACCAGATCGAGCTGAATCACATCAGCCCCTGGCTCAGCAGCCTTTTCGACGTCCATGTCTTCCACGTCTACATCTTCGACGTCCGCGTCGTCGATCAGCGCGCCATCGATCGCAGCTTCATCGACGAGGGCGACATCTTCCATGTCCTCCACGTCTTCCACCGACCGCAAGTCTACTTCGTCGAACTCCTCATCCACCTCCTCGACCGCCCGCCTCAGTGATGCGGAGTCGACCACACGCGTTGGCTCTTCCGTGGAGGGCTCATCATCGGCGACCGGCACTCGCGCCAAACGCGCCTGTTCGCGCTCCCGCAAGCGTTCGAATCGCGCGTCCAGCTCCTGCTCACGTTGCTCGAGTTCACGGCGAAGCGCATCGAACTCCCCTTGGGACTTCGCCATCGCGGTCTGCTCACCAATGAGCTCGCTCTGTTCTCGGCGGAGCGCCTCCTGCGCGAGGGCCAGCTGCGCGGTCGACGCCGTGCCCCGCTCGCCCGATTGAATCAAAGCAAGCAGCCCCGTCGTTCCGATCACCGCGCGCCCTTCAACCATATAAGGCAAAAGCTCCGCGCCAC
>JBLHKB010000227.1:0-10127 GCA_047619315.1 Polyangiales bacterium | reverse complement strand
CGGTGCCGACGCGTGTGTAGAGAGCATCGCCAAAATCGTCGCGCCCCGCGCGCTGCTTGAACAGTTCCCGCGCCTGACGCTGCGCGAGATGCACGTCGTCGACATTTGCGTAGAACTCCACGCGGTTGCACGTGGAGAGGATCACCCCTTCGGTGCAGGGGCCGCTTCGCCACTGCCGAAGAAAGCTCCGCAGCTGCTCGCCCTCCATGGCGAGCTCTTCCCGCAACTCGACGTCGGCGGTTTGGTGGCTGAGGCCCATGACGAAGAGCTCGCTCACCGGGTGACTCCGCGGAGCACGTAACCCAAGAGGACCGCCGAGGAGGAGAGGAACCCAAGGATGGTGCCAACCGCTGCACGTCGACCACGCCAGCCCGCCGCCACGCGCAGAACGAGAACGAGCGCGAAGAGCACCCACGACACGATGGCGAACACATGTGTTGGCGCCAAAGGAGCAGCATCTGGGCGAATCCGGAGCGTCCAAAAAGCACCGGTGATGATGCCCAGAGTGAGGAGCGGAAAGCCTACGCTGACAGAGCGAAAGCCGAAGACATCGAGGACGTCCAAGGGCGGGAGGCGCTGAAAAAGACCCCCAAGTCGCTTCTGGCGGAGCATGCGCTCCTGCATGATGTAGGCGATGGCCGAAGCAAAGGCCAAAGCGAAGGCGACGATGCCAAGAACGCTGACGCCGATGTGCACAGGCAAGAGCGCGGAGCGAACCTCCGGTGGGACTTCGGCGACGCTACGTCCGAGCCCCGAACCCAAGAAAAATAGCAGCGTCACCGGCGCGAGAAACGCGCCGAGGACGTCGATGCCGGGACGCCATTTACCAGCGATGAGAAACGCGACAACGACGCCCAAGGACAAGAACGTGAGCGTGCGATGAATGCCTGGCATCGCCGGTGTCGCCTGAGCGAAGTGATCGAAACTCAGGTAGGCGAGATGCGCCGCGAGGGCGCCGAGAAGTGTGATCTTCGCGAAACGCCCGACGCCCTCATTGCCGCGCAAGAGGCGTACGAGGTAGAGCCCACACGCGGCTGTGTAGGCGGTCGCCGTTGCGAAGAAGAGAATACCCACCGGGTCCGACATTGTGCGCTACGCCGGTCCCGAGAAGAATCGTGCGAGATCGGCAAGAGTGCCTTCACCAGGGTCGCCATCTGCGGCCTCTTCAGCAACTCCCGATGGGGTTCCGAGGAAGCCTTCTTTGACTTCGTATGCCGTGTCGCCAAGAATCACGGAGTCACTGACGTGCTCCCCGCCGAGAGCCGTCAACGCCTCGATGTCCTTGACCTTGCCGATCAAACCATGGGGATCGCCGGTCTCGGTCACATCTACGAGAAAATGCAATGCGGTCTTCAGGCTGAACCGTCGGGTTCCGCCTGGAAGAGTCAACACATCACCGTCGACGGATACGCGGTCTTCCGCCATCCAAATGTCGAGTGTTTCTTGGGAAACAAAGAGTTGGTCGTCAGCCATGGGGTCGCCTGTTCAGGGGCGAAGCCTAGCAGGTAAGGGCACGCGCGTCGCCTTCGCGGATTGACAATAGACCCAGGCATACTTAGAAAAGTGACAGAGCAGAGTTTAGGTGTCGCAGCGTTCCTTCGCGGCCCAACCTCTACGATCAGGAGCAAAAGCATGGCCAACGTAGAATCAGTCAACGACCTCAATTTCGAGCAAGAGGTCATCAATTCGGACACTCCGGTGCTCGTTGATTTCTCGGCCACCTGGTGCGGCCCGTGCAAGCAGATCGCTCCATTCGTCGAGCAGCTCTCCGAAGAGTACGCCGGCAAGGTCAAAGTACGCATGGTCGACATCGATGAGAGCCCTGGGACCGCCGCAAAGTACGGCGTCCGTGGCGTTCCTACGCTCAAAGTCTTCAAGAACGGTGAGATTGTCGCTGAACAGGTCGGAGCTGCGCCCAAAGCGAAGATTCAGGCGCTCATCGAACGCGCTCTCTAGCGCACAGTTGACCAAACACTTTGACGGCGTCTCCTCCGGGAGACGCCGTTTTTGCGTGACCTCTCGGAAAGTGAGAGCCCTCTACGGTGAGGTCTCGCGCGTTTCGGCGGCCGTCTGCTCGTAGCGTTGCTGGAGCCGCTCCTGCTGCTGCTGAAGCTTTTCCTCACGGGAATGGCGTGCATAGAGAAGGCCGCCCGCAATGATCATCGCGCCAAGTAAGAGCGCACCGATGATAATCCATTGGTCCGAGCCTCGCTTTCGTGGGGTCCTCATCTGTATGGTCTTCGCCGGAGCGCGACGCATCTTCGGCGCACCCGGTGAGGTTTTGGCGTGGGTAACCGGCTCCTGGATTGGAATTTGGGCGGGTGTCGCTTGGCCGGGCGAAACCGGCGAGCCGAGCATGGGCAGGGCCGCCGCCGGAGCATGAGCCGAAGGAGCGTTCTGTGGAGGCTGCGCCGGCGGCGCCGTCGGTGCGGATGAAAATGCGTCGGCGGAGAGCACTGGCGGCGAGATCGCAGGCTCAGCTCTGGACGCGTCGGCCGAGTCCATAAGTGCTACATCACGAGCTGGCGGCATCTCGCGTTTCATACCGCTGAGGTCCGAGAGCAGCACCGCCGGCGCGGGATCTCCACCACCAGCAGCGCGCTCCATGTCGTGGAGCTCATCGAAGGAGATCTCCTGGGTCCCACCCTTCGCCGGCTTCGCCGGAACCGAAGGATCCAGCACCACCTCTTCGCTCTCGGGGAAGTCGGCGTCGGCGGTGACCTCCGCGCTCTCACCGCTCAAACGCTCGCGGTGTTCCTCGAGTTCATCGAGCCCGATCTCTTGCGTGCCTTCCAGCTCAGCGCCGACGGGCACCGACGGATCCATCGGGACACCTTCGCTGGTGTGTTCGTTCCCAGATGCATCTCCGAGCGCCGTCCGCAGACCCTGCTCAAAAGGGTCGTCTGGATCAAACTCTGGGTTAAACTCTCCACTCTCGTCGTTTGAGTTCGTGGCGAGACCTGTAAGCTCTGGCGATACGAGCGGATCGTGTGAAGCCGGGGGCTCAGATTCAACGAAGGGCTCAGCGGCGGCCTCAGACGCCGCCGACTCAGCTTTCACCTTTGGTGGTGTGGCCGACGCGGCCGGTGCTCCGGCACGTGTATCGACGGCGCCGATATGATGAGAACCTTCTTCGTTATCCGCGAGAGCCGCACGGACGAGACGTGGGTCAAGCCCAGCTGCCAAAGCACGGGTCCGACGTTCTGCTTCTGTGAGTGCTCGGCGCTTCGCACGCTCCGCCGCCCCCGCACGTGCAGCCTCTTCCGCCCTCTTGCGGAGTCCATCGTCTTTGATCTGATGAATCGATGCGCGAGGCTGGGTCTTGTCGTCTTCGTTAACGTTCGGCGCTGGCGGAAGCCCATCATCTTCGGTGGATACCTCAACTGGCCGCGCATCGACGTTGGTCTTCGCTGGCGTCCTGCGTCGTTGCGCCTGCGGAGCGATGGTGGTTTCGACGTCGTGAACCGTCTCTTCTTCATCGCTTGTATGCTGTTGGCTTTGCAGCGGCGTCGTCTTAAACGGGGCAGGTTCAAGCTCCGGAACCGGTAGACCTGCGAGGCGTGCGAGCACCTCGATGAGGTCGGTGAGTGACGTGGGCCGCTCCGTGGGCACGGGCGTCATCAAGGGCTCAAGGACGTGGCGAATTTCAGGGTCGACGGCATCGCAGCGGCCGTCAGGCTGAGGCGCCTTGAGCACCAACGACTCGTACACAAGGGCAGCTACGCCGAAGTAGTCGCTGCTTCGCATCCCGCCACCGATGGAGATCTCGCGAGCGAAGCGACGCTTGAGACCCGTGTTCCGCTGGACCACAGCCGCGACCGCACCACCCGGCATCGCTGTTAGCAAGAAGCCGCCGGTGAGCTGAAGCCGCTCCGAGTCCGTCCACACATTTTCTGCGCGTACGTCCCCGTGACGCATGCCTTCCGGCAACGCACGGAGCGCAGCCTCGAGGTGAGCCACCACGGGTAAAAGTTCGAAGGGCTCAAGGGGCCGCTTCTTAGCGATGCGTCGATCGAGAACGTCACGCATGGACGCTCCCTCAGGAACGGGCTCCGTCGCGTAAACGAAAGGACCGTCGAGGTTGCCATCGAGAATGCCCGGCAGGTAGCTCCCGCCGATACCGGTGACCTCGCGCAGGCGTCGCGCAACATCTTCACGCACCATCGGGTCGAGCAACTCGGCACGAATGACGCGGAGCAACACAGACTGCTCGTGCTCTTGGTCGAAGGCGAGGAAGCCGCGCGTGAACGCATCGTTCCGCAACTTGCCGCGGACTTCATAGCGCTCACCAATGACCTGACCACGACGTGGTTTCGTCGCGGAGGGAGCCATCGCGGCAACGCTAGTTCGCTGGTCTTGGTCCATCGAGGCCTAAGCCTACGTTCTCAGGCCATGCCAGTGCTACCGAAACCGCCCTCGGCGCGTTCGGTGGCGTCGAGGCTCTCGGCCTCAACGATCAGATATTGAGGGGCCGCCGCGATGACCATCTGGGCGATTCGCTCGCCGTCCTGGATGGTAAAAGGCTCGGACCCATGATTGATAAGGAGCACCTGCACCTCGCCGCGGTAGTCGCAGTCGATGGTTCCAGGGGCGTTGAGCACGGTCACGGCGTGACGTGCCGCAAGGCCGCTCCGGGGCCTCACTTGAGCCTCGGTTCCGACCGGCAGCGCGATGGCAATACCGGTGGGCACGCGAGCAAAAGCCCCCGGTGCTAGCACCAGGGGCTCGTCCACGCATGCTGCGAGGTCCATTCCTGCGGCGCCGGCGCTGGCATAGCGAGGGAGACGAGCTCCCTCACGTAGCTTCACGACCTGCACCGCATCGGTCATCAGGCTTCCGTTGTCGTCGGTGGCGTGGTGCCGCCTTCGCCTTCTCCGCCTTCACGCCGACGACGTCGACGCCGTGGGCGATCGCCATCTTCTCGTGGTGCTGTTGTTGCTGCTGGAGCGGCTCCGCCTTCGCGCGGGGCGCTTTCTCGTGGAGCGCCGCCTTCGCGTCCGCCACGACCACCGTCGCGTCCGCCACGACCACCGTCGCGTCCGCCACGACCACCGTCGCGTCCGCCACGTCCACCGTCGCGTCCGCCACGTCCACCGTCGCGTCCGCCACGACCACCGTCGCGTCCGCCGCCTCGGTCACCGCCGCTACGCTCGCGGGGTTCACGGGGCTCGGGCTCAACGTAGCCTTCGGGCTTCTCAAGGAGAGGCTTCCGGCTGAGCTTCACGCGACCTTCGCGGTCGATGTTCGAAACGACAACCTCAACCTCGTCACCGAGGTTCATGATGTCTTCGACCTTGTCCACGAACTCGTAGGACATGTCCGTGATGTGGAGAAGGCCATCCTTGCCGGGGGCGATCTCGATGAAGGCGCCGTAGCGCTCTACGCGACGAACGGTGCCCTTGTACTTCGCGCCAACCTCTGGCGAAGTCGTGAGGCCTTCGATGAAGGCGATGGCCTTCTTGACGGCTTCCGGATCGGAGCTGGAGATCGAAACCGTACCGTCGTCGGACACGTTGATCTGCGCGCCGGTCTGCTCGGTGATGGCCTTGATCATCTTGCCGCCAGGCCCGATGATTGTGCGAATCTGGTCCGGCTTGACCTTGATGGCCGTGATGCGCGGAGCGTACTTGCTGAGCTCTTCACGAGGTGCTGGGAGGCACTTGTTCATCTCATTGAGGATGTGGAGACGGCCTGCTCGCGCCTGCTCCAAAGCCTCTTCCATGATCGTCTGGCTGAGGCCGTCGATCTTGATGTCCATCTGAATGGCCGTGATGCCCTTCTCGGTGCCGCAGACCTTGAAGTCCATGTCGCCGAGGTGATCCTCGTCGCCGAGAATGTCCGTGAGGACGGCGTACTTGTCGCCTTCCTTGATGAGACCCATCGCCACGCCGGCAACAGGCTTCATGAAGGGGACGCCTGCGTCCATCATCGCAAGGCTACCGCCACAGACCGAAGCCATGGACGAGGAACCGTTCGACTCGGTGATCTCCGAGACGATACGAATCGTGTAGGGGAAGTCTTCCTTGCTAGGAAGAAGGCCTCGAAGTGAGCGCTCCGCCAGGTTTCCGTGACCGATTTCGCGACGACCAGGACCACGCATGAAGCGGGCCTCGCCAACGCAGTACGGTGGGAAGTTGTAGTGGAGCATGAAGTTCTTCCACACGGGCGCGAGAAGACCATCGATCTTCTGCTCGTCGGAGGAAGTACCAAGCGTCGCTGTGACGATGGCCTGGGTCTCGCCGCGCGTGAAGAGCGTCGAGCCGTGCACGCGGGGAAGAAGCCCTGCTTCGATCGCGATGGGGCGAACGGTCTTGAAGTCACGACCGTCAACGCGGCGCTTCTCATCGAGAACCTGCGCGCGCATCGTGTTGTACTTGAGGTCACCGAAGGCGGCGCTGATGTCGCTTTCCTGGCCTTCGAACTGTGCCGAGAGAGCCTTCTTAGCGGCCTTCTTGGCGTCGTCGAGGGCGTCGTAGCGTGGAAACTTCTCAGCTTCGTTGCAGGCGGCCTTGATGGCGTCGAGGGACTGAGCTTTGACAGCGATGTCGATGGCCGGGTCGCGCTTCGGCGGGTCGAAGACCCACTTCGTCTTGCCGACGGCTTCTTGCATCGCGTGCTGAAGCTCAAGGATGGCCTGCACGGACTTGTGACCGAACATGATGGCTTCGATGAGGTCGGCTTCGACGACTTCCTTGCCTTCACCCTCCACCATGACGATGGCGTCTTTGCTGGCTGCGATGAGCAACTCTAGGTCGGACTTCTCGAGCTCTTGGTAGGTGGGGTTGGCAATGAGCTTGCCGTCCACACGACCGACGCGAACGCCGGCGATGGGGCCCTCGAAGGGCGTCTGGCAAAGCATGAGAGCTGCCGAAGCGCCGCACATCGCGAGCACGTCTGCTGGGTTCTCACCATCCGCGCTCATGACCGTGGCGATGATCTGAATCTCGCCGCGCCATGCGCTTGGGAAGAGGGGTCGGCAAGGACGGTCGATGAGGCGCGAGGTCAAGATCTCGTGCTCACGAAGACGGCCTTCGCGCTTGAAGAAACCACCGGGGATCTTGCCGGCAGCGTAGGTCTTCTCTTGGAAGTCGACGGAGAGCGGAAGGAAGCTCTGGCCAGGTCGGCCTTCCTTCGTGCCACAGACGGTCACAAGAACAACGGTCTCGCCGCACGTCACAAGCACGGATCCACCGGCCTGCTTTGCGATACGTCCCGTTTCGAGAGTGATGAGGCGTTCCCCCACCTTCACGGTTTCGCGAATAATCATTTTACTACTTCTCCAATCGACGAGCACTGACATCGGCCCGCCGCACTTGTGCCTCGGCTGACGCGCCCGTCATCGTGACGTTTGCGGCCGGAGCGATTTGGTTCAGGCAAAAAGCCTGTTTGGGGTTTGGCTTCCACTCCGTGCCATCAGGCAAAGAGTCGGGCTCGGTCCCCGGTTCCATGACTCAAGCGCTGTTCTCGTCAGAACAGAAGTACTGAAGTCATCGAATCGAAGAGCGAACGACCCGGTGAAGCTGGGCGAGCTCAAAAAGAACAAAGAAAGAAGGGCAGCAGGAAAAAACCTGCCGCCCTCTTGAACTACTTACGAATACCGAGCGCCGTGATGATCTTGCGGTAGCGCTCCACGTCGTTCTTGCGAACGTAATCGAGGAGTCGGCGTCGCCGCGAAACCAACTTCAAGAGGCCACGACGTGAGTGGTGGTCCTTCTTGTGAGTCTGAAAGTGCTCGGTGAGGTAGATGATGCGCTCCGTGAGAAGTGCGATCTGAACCTCAGGGGAACCAGTGTCCCCGTCCTGCTGCTTGAAAACCGCGATAATCTCGGCTTTTCGGTCTTGTGTCATTGCCATCTTTAATTCTCCTACTTGCGTCGACTTCGGTGGCGGAAATCAACGTGCCTATGAACGGCGCGGAGTATGCGCGGGACCTACATGGTGGTCAAGGCAGGGTGGGCGTTTCCTTGCGCGACACAGTTTTGTGTCGTGTTTTCAGACACTTGGATCAGCTGTCCCGCCCGTGAAACCCATTTCCGTGCGGCGGTCATGTTTTGTGTGCGGCAGACCTCAGCAGCGTCTTTCGAACCACGGAAACGGAATAACAGCCTGCGCCAGAAGTCTCGGGAGTCAGCTGCCTAGAACCCGCCACGGGTGTAGTAGTATAAGCCTCTTAAGGTGCCGACGGCGCGCTCTGTGCTCATCAAAGGCCCACGCAGTTCTGCTCGTACGATGCCCGCGCCTTGGGGGACGACGAGGAGGCGGAAGACCTGGTCTGTGGGTCGACAGTCGAAGAGAAGGAGCGCTGCGCCCCACTCCTCGTTCTCTTGAAGGGCATCTCTCGCGAGCACTCCGAGGGCGGCGACGTCCCACTCGAAGAAGTCGCTTGTGGCGGCATCCGCGTCGCCGGCGGCGACCATGCGAGTCCGAATCCTGGACTCACCGCGGGCTTGAAAGTCTTGTTCTTCGCCGCGAAAGTAGCGGCGCATCTGGGCGGCGCATTCACGAGCCGCATCGTCACTCCCGTTCGGCGTCATGTTCACGAGCGTCATGACGGGATACCCCCTGCCCGCGACGCCTGGAGATGGGACCAACAAGCTCAGCATTGCGAAGAAGACGACGGCGCTGACCTTCATGACTGACTCCGCGCATCGAGAGCTAACTGAACGAGGAGCTCGCTGACGCCATACGGGGTGTCGTGTCCGTCATGGTGGTCCCGGTGAACGAGGCGGTTTTCGTGCGAGAAGGCGGGTTCTTCGTCTCCCGCGGTCCAAAGCGCGACCCGGCGCAGACCGCGGGTGTAAGGCTGCTCTTCGGGTTCACCAAACATGAATGGCTCGACGAACTCCAGCGCTAGGACCACGTCGTGCGGGGCCCATTCGCTTGGGCGCGTCCACTCGCCGCCGCCGAAGAACGTCACCAAGCTACTCCGCTCCGCTGGGCTGGGTTCATCACGAATCACCTGAAGTTCACTCGCATCAAGCTCCGCGACCAAGCTCGTCACCCAGCGCGCTTCGCTTCCGAGCAGTGCGTTGGGTACCAAGACGATGAGGCGAAGCGTGCCTGGCACCATCGCGACGACGACCTCAGGGACCTCCACCACCTCCGCCGCCTCAGGAACAGCGGGCTCAGGAACAGCGGCCGTTGACTCGGCTGATGGAGCGTTCGTTCTTGAAGGCGCAGCGCTTGGTTCGGGGTCGTCGGAGCATCCACCAACCAGACACGCGATGATCAACCAACGAAGAGGTGCGGAAATGTTGAATGGCACAGATAGCTTTCTGTCTGAAATGAGGAACGGCATGCACCAGTGCAGGTTGCATGCCGTTCTCTCGCGCTATTTCTCGTGCTTCGACGACACGACAAGATGGCGCGCAGAGCAACTCTTGCTTGAAGACGAGCCTCAAGGAAGCTGTGGTGAGCGCTCATGCGCTCACCACGAGAAAGCCTAAGGCTCAGGGATCGTGATCGTCGAAGCGATGCCGTAGTGGTCCGAAGGCGGAACCATCACGCCGCCGCCAGCATCGACGTTGGCTTCGTCAAACGTACGCTCCGACGCTGTGACTTGGCTGCGGCTGAGGCCGTGCAGGAAGATGTGGTCGATCCACACGTCGAGGGCGTCCGGGTCGTTGTTGGCGTTGCCCGAGCAGTAGGTGCACTGGGCTTCGAAGTCGCGGGCGACGCCCAACTCGTAGACCTCTCGGAGGCGCTCGAACGTCAGGGGAGCTTCGTCTCCAAGACCCGCACCAAGTCCAGCGGTGCCGGTGTTGAGGTCGCCGAGGATGATGCCCGGTCGCGTTGCGGAGCGCTCGCTGACCAAGGTGATGATCTTCTCCACCTGCAGAAGCTGCTCTGCAGCCCAGCCTTCAGCTCCGGTCATTCCAGCGCCGTACTGTCCTGTGTAAGGGAATGTGATGGCTTCGAAGATGGGCGTGAGGTGGTTGCAGTAGACGTCCACCTCGGCGCCGGATGGGAGCGTCGCCGTCGCGATGGTAACGACGCGCTGATTCCACGACCCGGGTACGACGTAGTTCACGGGCTCCGAGAGTGGGAACTTCGAGAGGATCATGCTGCTGCTCTGACCGCGGAATGCGATCGTTGCGTTCGTCTCGGTGGTGCAGAGGTTACGCATC
>JBLHKB010000226.1:0-10130 GCA_047619315.1 Polyangiales bacterium | reverse complement strand
ACGAGTTGTCGTCGTCGGGTGAAACGAAGGGCAGCTCATCGCGTGTGCTTTTGTGTTCGAGGGAAGCAACACACCGTCGGGCCACGAGTTTAGTAGTGCCTGCCAATTCCAACCCATGGTTCTCCTGAGGGATAAGCATGGCAAGATGGAAGACGCGATGTTGCGAAGACACCAAATGATGCTGGCGATGTGTGCCCTTATCTCCCTTGGGGCGGGCTGCGCCGCTGATGATGTGGGGTGTATGACGTCGGCGCTTTCCATGGCGAGCTACCAAGACAAGCTCGACTTCGTGGGGCGCTGGGAGCACGTGGCGACGGTTGCAGAAATTGACGGGGAGCTCCCGTTGGCGATCGGCACGGAGACGCCGCCGCGGGAGATCACCTGGGAGTTCACCGAAGACCTCCTGCTCACTGGGGATGAGCCTCAGCTAGCGTTCCACATCGACAGGCACGTGACGCTCGGGACGCTCGGTGACGGACGCCAGTGCGTAGCGATGGACACGCTCGACTGGTCCGAGCGAGGACACTTCCGCGTCGACCTGAGCGTTGAACTTGGGGCGATGGGTTCAGTGCCCGGCGAGGTGGAGGAATGGCTGATCGAGCCTGTCTCTTACTTCATCGAGCCAGGCGGTCCCGAGCGGTTTCGGATCCCTCAGCGAGACCTTGATGGGCGAACGCTCTCTCTCGTCCTACCGCTCAAATACATCGTGCGTGCGTGCGACGAGTGCGAGGCGGTGGTGGTGACGGTTATGCATCGATTCGAACGGATCGATTGATCCGGCGAAGGCTGCGCGACGGCTAGCTCACTCGGCGACGTCGGATTCTGAGCTCTGCTCTTCGACCTCGCTGGAAGCGCTAGGCTCTTGGGCCACCACATCGAGAGGATAGCAAACCACACCTGGGGAACCGACTTGGTCGGTGGAACGCCGAGCTCCGAAACGGGGCTTAGGATCTCACAGTCGACTGCGGATTAACCAGCACCTGGTAGCGACGCTCCGGCGAGAGGACGCTCATGTCATCGCCGCTGGTGTTCGGCACCCGCGTGCTCGTGAGCTGGTTCCCCGGCATGCAGCAGGCGAGGGTGTAGGCGGCGTCCCATCGCAGCACATCGAGCACCGCGTCCATGTTCACGTGCGCATGCACAAAGGTAACGAAGACGGGCATCGGGGGCAACGCGTTGAGCTCGGCGACGACGTCTTGGATGCGGGCTTTGCGCCACGCGAAGCGCTCGATCTCGAAGCGGTCCCGCCAGTCTTCGACGAGCTTGGTGTTGATGAGGGGGTCGACGGAGATATTCTCCGCGTTTGTCTTCAACGCGAACATCGCGGCGGTTCGGGCATGGGCGCCGTCACCGACGTGAACGACGCGGAAGGGCTCGCGCTTCGTCATATGAGGTCGCAAGTGTTCGAGGGCGGAGAAGCTCTCGGTCATCTCCTTGGCGGGCTTTGGCGCTTTGGAGAACAGCGGCCACAACGCCGAGAACGACTCTCGGCGCATGAGCCGGTCCAGGTATGAGCCGCTGGCGTCGCTCGACATGGGGTCGGTCTAGCAGAGCGGGCGTGATTAGGGCAGCAGCCAGACGAACGATCGCGAAGGGCACTCTCGAAAGGCCTCTTCGACCTCGCTCAGCAGAGCGTGCTCTTCCATGGGCTTTGGTTGCGCTGGCCGTGTTTTTCTTTCGGCTTCCGAAGGAGCTCCAGTGCTTGTGCCTCAGCGTCGTTCGCATCCTCATCCATGGCGCGAGTGACGCGAGGGCCCATCTTCTTCACGCCGGTGGAGAAGAGGGCGGACGAAGTTCCCGAGGGCGATCACGGCTCGCCAATGCGAGCGGCCTACTCGGCACGCTTGACCGCGGCTCATCTCTGATAGAATGCTGTATGCGTTTTTCATGGCTCGTTCTTTTCGCGATGGCCTGCTCCACGGACGGGACCTCCGACTCTTGTGTGACCAACAGTGACTGCGAGAGCAACACCTGTATCAACGGCCTCTGTGTCGTCCTCGAGGATGGTGGCGCAGGCGGCGATGTGCCGATCGGAGTGGATTCCGGTCCTGACGTGGATGCCGGTATCGCAGACGCTGGCAATGATGACGACGCGGGCGACGACGCGGGCGACGCAGGCACTCCAGCAACCACGATCGAGGTGGCCATCGAAGCCTCCTCCCTCGCCGTACGCTTCGACTGCGATGGGGGCGACGAGGGCGACTTCTTCATCAGCGTTCGCCTGAGAGACACCACCGGAGCGGGGCCTGTGCTCCTCGGTGAGGACACCGAGAATCTCGTGCAGGCTCCCGGCGGAGCGCTCCGCAACGACCTGGACATCAGAGCCAGCGGCTTTGTCCCCGCCGTCACAGGCACCACCGTCGTCGCAAACGTCTCATTCTACGAAAACGACCCCGAGGGCCCCCAGGTCACCGTTGGAATGGGCTTCACTTATATCTACGACGCGGCGGCGCCTTGCTGGCGACTCGAAGGGGGTGATGAGTGCCTGCCGGAGGCGACTGGCGAGATCGACTCGCAGCTCCTGCAGATGCGAGACGGGGAGGCGTGCAACGCCGATCTCCGGGTCCGCCTCCTCGCCGCTCCGCCCTCTTGAGGGCTGCCATCGTATCGCGCTCCGTCTGGTGATAGTGTCTTGAGCTGGAGCGCATCATGGATCGAGCCACCCTCTTCTCTCCCGCGCTCCCCTGGATTCTGATGGCGCTCGTCGTGGGGTGCGGTTCTAGTCGCGAGACGTCCACCCGCGTCGCAACTCCGACGATCCCAGCGGTACTCGATCGCCTGGGCCCCGACAGCGATCTTGAGGAGGACCGAGAGAATGCGCGCCAGCGCCGGTCACTCATCGGTTGTGGCCGCTCCCATGTCTGTACCCTGACGCCCTCCGGCGAGGCCTCGTGTTGGGGTGGCAATGAGCTTGGCGAGACCGACGCGCCGGAGGGCCCTTACGTGTCTCTGGCTGTGGGCGAACGTCACAGCTGCGGCCTCCGCGCGGACGGTACGATCCGCTGCTGGGGCTGGAATGACTACGGACAGGTGAACGCGCCGACGGGACGATTCGTGTCGGTGATCGCTGCGGGCTGGGTGAGCTGCGGGCTCCGCGAAGACATGACCATCGCGTGTTGGGGAAACGAAGACTCCGGTCGCACCAACGTACCTACGGGCCGCTTCCGCGCCATCGC
Organism: Polyangiales bacterium; assembly: GCA_047619315.1. GTDB lineage: Bacteria > Myxococcota_A > Polyangia > Polyangiales > Houyiibacteriaceae > JBCCRV01. The sequence goes on along the minus strand of JBLHKB010000226.1, from coordinate 6,954 downwards.
GATGGTGGACGCCTATGGGGTCGGGCTCCGTGCCGACGGCGCGCTCGTACCATGGGGCTTGTCCCACTTCGGCGAAGCGGGCCCCCCGGCGGAGTCTTTTGCCGAGGTCGCCGTCGGTGGCTCGGCCACCTGTGGACGGCGCGCAGACGGCGGCCTGCTGTGTGCGGGCTATGGATTGAACGCTCCGCCCGTTGGGCACTTTGCGACCGTCGCCGGCGGCCAAGAAGGCCTGTGCGCGTTGAGCTTGGGGGGTGACGCCCTCTGCTTCGCCTACGGCCGCATGTCGCGACCACCGCCAGCGCCGCCCGCGCCCTTCTCGCGCATCTTCACCGGACGCACGAACGCGTGTGCGATACGGCCAGACGGAACGGGCGCGTGCTGGGGCCGCTCGCGAGCGCAGCCACCGGCGGAGACGATCTTTGATGAGATCGCCGTGTGCGAGAATCACAGCTGTGGTCATCGAGTCGATGGCGGAGTGACCTGTTGGGGACAGCCCTACAAGGGACAAGCGCAACCTCCGTCGGGCTTGTTCCGCTCCGTGGTGTCTGGGGCCTTCCACAGCTGCGCGCTCGACGCCGAAGGGAGCGCAACATGCTGGGGCGATGATTCGTCCGGAGCGAGCAGCGCGCCGACAGGCTCCTTTCGAACGTTGGCGGCCGCGCGGGGTCTTACATGCGGTCTCCACGCCGACCATCGCCTCGAATGCTGGGGAGCGGTTCCAGGCTCCATGCCCGCGGAGAGCGAGCGCTTCGCAGCCATCGCCGTCGGAGAACATATGAGCTGCGGAGTCACCCGGAGCGGCGGTCTGCGATGCTTCGGGGGAAACGCCCAAGGCCTGGACGTGAGCAGCGTGCGCGGCGCCGTGGAGGTGGCTGTGCGCAATGGGCACCTTCGGGTTCTGAAGGCTGATCACACCAGCCAATGCTTCGCCCAGGTGCCAAATCCAGCAGGCGGCGGAGGCCGTGGCGGTGGAATCACCGCACCAGTCTGGGCCACCGTGCCCTGCGGCGATGCCCGCTATCACGCCATCGCGGCGACGAGCGAAACCATCTGCGGCCTAAAGGTCGGCGGGATCGTGGAGTGCGCAGAGCGCGCGCACAATGTCGAAGCCGTCCACACCCCCGAGCGCATGACGGGCGGTCCATTCGTGTCGCTCAACGCCGGCTCCGAACACGCATGCGCACTCGACGCGGACGGCGACGCGACCTGTTGGGGTGGCAACACTTATGGACAGTCGACGCCACCCACGGGCGAACGCTTCCGCTCCATCGCGCCGGGCCTAGCTCACACGTGCGCAGTGCGGACCGATGGCCAGCTCCGCTGTTGGGGGAGCTACGCGGGCACGCCTCTCTAACGCTGGACTACATCCGTCAACACGGACTCATCAAGCGATTCACACGCATTCGCCATCGACGCAGGAGCCGCTCCGGCAATATCCGTCCGGCGAGAAAACGGAACAGCTCGCGACGCATGCACCTGCATCGCAGTCCTCTTGGAGAAAGCACCAGCCGTCCGGCGTCGCTGGTGAGCAGGACGCGAGGCAATCGCCGCCAACGCACAAGAACTCTTCGTCGCAGCGGCCGAGAAGCGCGGCATCGCTGCATGTCGCGACGGGGGCTGTGATACGCGTCCCATCCACGACAAGGACCAGCTCGATGGGCGCCCCAACACCCGCGGGCGCTGGAAACGACACACGGCACAGAAGCCCTCGGGCGTCGGTGACGCGGAGCATCTCACTGCACTTCGCGTTCGCCGCTGGGCGCTCGAAGGAAACGCCCGGCACCTCAACGCCTCCGTCGAATCGAAGGAAGAGGTTCTCCGGCGCGGTACTCACGGGCGCGCCTGCGAACACGGCGATGAGCGCGTTCATCTCGTAGACGCCGTCGAGTAATCGGAACTGATGCGCGAGCAGGCGAATGTCACTCGCCGGGCGTGCTGGCACATCGATCATTGGATTCGCGTCCATCGAGGGGGAGTCGAGTGTGGCATCCGTGAGTGTGGCATCCGCGAGCGCCGCGTCCTCAGGTGTGGCGTCGCGATCCGCATCGGTCTCGTCCACGTCGACGCCGCCAGCGGCATCCGTCGCAGCGACGACGAAACCCTCACCGCACGCACCTAGAACCAACAGTAGTGCGACGAGGCGATGCATCTGATCCGAATAGCTCAAACGCATACCCAAACAACCCAACGGGATACGGCGTCCTTGAAGTTGTTTCGGCGGTGCGCGACAGTCGCCCATGTTCGTCGCTGTCGTCGCCGTCGTCCTTCTCGCTTTCGCCGTGGTCTACTACATGGCCTCCAACAAAGATCTGAAGGCTACCCAGCAGCTCAAGGCGACACCCTGGGCAGACATCGGCGAGGCTCCCACCGGCGTGGACATTCGTTTGTCAGGGCGCCTGGCGCTCTTGGACGATAAGGGGCTCACGGCGCCCATGTCTGGCCGGAAGTGTGCGGCGTGGCGCATCTTGATCGAGGAAGAGTATCGCGAAGGGAAGCGCTCCGGTGAGGCGTCCACCTGGAAGAAGGTAGTGGACGAGTCTGAGTCCGTGGACTTTCTCCTCAGCGACGAGACGGGACGTGCGCGAGTGGATGGGATGCACATCACGTTGGTCGCCGACTACGACGCCAAGGGCGGCGCGGAGTTATTCCGGCAGCTCCCGGAGAACCTCGAAGCGCTCCTCGCGAAACGTGGAGTTCAGAAGTCGAGCTGGTGGTCCTCTCAGCACAACTTTCGCTACCGAGAAAGCGCTCTGGAAGCAGGCGAGCTCGTCACCGTCGCGGGATGCGGCCGCTGGGAAAATGACCCGAATCAGAAAGCTGGCTATCGAGGCACCGCCAAGATCTTCCGTCTTGGACCGCTGGTGAGTGGCGACTTGGTCGCAAGCGATGATCCGTCGGTCGTTCCAGATCGGAAGCGCCCAGAGTCCACGTTTTCGCTCTAAGACTAGCGCGGGGCCTAGGACTCGAGCTTTTCAACCACGAGGGCGACGAAGCCGACGGCGTTGAACGACCTGTATTCGTGCGCTTCCTCGAACCAGGCGACGATGGAGTCGGCTTTGCCCTCACGCATCTTGGCTTTGACCGACGCGTGCTTGGTGGTGAGTTCAACCAAGCGCCCAAGAACGCCTTCGGCGGCGGGATGACCACGTCCGTAATATTCTCTCAGCCAGGTGAGAAGTAGGTAGACGAGCGCGGGATCTGACTCGGTGATCAGAGACGCAGACGCGCTGGCGTTCATCGTCCCGTTTTCGATCCCCTGGAGCAGGTGCAGAGCGTCCCGCTGTTCTAGTTCAAATGCCATGAAGACCTCGCCCTGCTTTTAGCACGGATGTGAAACACGATGGGCCATGGGAACCCGGCGAATGGCCAAATCGATGGCGATGTTCTTTCTTGTCACAAGCTGCACGGGGGAGGACGTCCAGGTCCGTGGACCGAAGCGACGGCTTTAGAAGTCGCCGAGGTGCAAGAGTGGGCTGAAATCGAGCCCTCACGTGAGTGGTCTGCGCCGTCCAGAGTGAAGTGCGCCTACTAAGAGAGCCCGTAGATCAAAGCGGCGACGGCTACCGCCAGGGCCCCCATCACGGCCATCACCGTGCCTCGGTTGGACGCGATCATTTCAGGACCTTTGTCCCGGGCAATCCGCGGCGGGTCGCCAAGCACCCAGGCTTCGCCGTCGACATCGACATCGCCACCGGTGATGTGCCAAACATGCGCATGTCGCAGCTCAAGACGCTGTCGAAGAAGCCGCGCGCCCTTGGGCAGTTCAGGTGTGCGAAGAACCTCCATCGCCGCCTGCTCTTCGGCGGACGCACCAGCCGAATCACGATAGGCGCCTTCTTTCGCACTCTGCGAAAACTTGGGCCCCTCGATAAGCGCGCCCTCTTGGACGTGGGTCACGATTCCGCTGAGTTCGAGCGCCTCCAAGTAGATATCGTGAGGGATGTCTTCTTCGCAAACAGTTCGGCGGGCGCTCACTTCTTCGATGCCCGACCATGCGCTTGGAAGACCGTAGAGGGCTCCGCTGCCTACGCAGGTATCGCACTCTACGTAGCAATCACCGTTACAACGCATGCATGTCCGCGAACTGCGATGGGTCATCCCCAGCATCAGCTCGCGTTCAAGCTCTCCGACCATCACCCGGCCATCGCCGTCGCACTTAGGGCACTGGAGCTTTCCCTCGCCGCTGCACGGCTCGCAGCGGAGGCGTTGCTCATCACCGAGCGATTGCTCCAGGCGGCTACCCACCGCGGCGGCGTCGCCTCCCTCGTGCTCGAACGTCAGCGCCCAAGGGTCCGGCCGTTCGTCTTCTTCAAAGTCGGCGGCCGGCGCGGGGCGGAGTACGTACTCGATTCCTCGAACCTCGACGGTGCTGGCCAGCACCACATGACGTGGACCGACCTCGAGCGTCTTGTCGACGCGGGCGATGCCCTGAGTCTCCAGCCATGCGCTTAACGCGCTCTCGTCGGTCAGCACCATCATGGCAACACAATACGCTCGAAGCTTAGCTGCTGGACGCCTTCGTTTTAAGACCGTGGGGGAGGGTCCAGAATTAGGCGAAGGGCGCCGCATATCCGGCGGCGCCCCTCTGTGGTTGCAACCATTCGGTTGCTGACTGTCTCTTCGTAACGGCGTTTAAGGTTTGCGCTCTGGGTCTGAGTGCCCACGTCTTTCCATTAGACGACCACACCGGGGCTTTCGAGAGACCTTGGTCTCGGAGGTGTAGAGAGGATTCGAACCTCTATCTTGGGCAAATTGGCGAAACCAGTAGAGATGCGAAGGCAGTACGTTTTTGGTTTAGGTTAGAGAATAGGTTGAGGTTGATCACTGGAGCGTATGCCAATTCCGCCACCTCTCCGTAAATCAGGAACGCGGTGTTCCGGTGGAGAGGGCAGGATTCGAACCTGCAGAAATCCAGCTGGTTGAGATTAAGACATTAGGTTTATCTTGTTCTCTTCAGAGAGAGCGTTGCCGCCCTCTCAGAGTCTTTATTTGGCGAGGATGTAGCCGAACACCTTGTCGCCAAGAGCACGCGGAGTGACCTCCACACCGTTCGCCTGTTCACGCGCAAACTTCACGGCCTTCTTGATATCGCGGACGCGATCCAAGAGGGCTTCTTTCCGATCCACGGACATCGCGCCACTGTAGCGCACGCGCTTCCAAAACCCCTCCACGACGTCCTCGTGAAAGAGATCTACTTGAGCGGGGTGCTTGTCCGTCGCCTCCGCGCGCACGTGGTTCCGCGGGATCTTCTTGGTCTTCGTGGTCTCCACGGCGGCGCTTCGCCATTGGTTCTGGGCGGCGTCAAACTCCCACTCCTCGGACGGATCCAAAGTGGGGAGCTTGCCGATGAACGTCTCCATATCGTTCATCTCCTTCTCAAGCATGAGAAGAGAGGACACCGGGACGGCTTCCAAGAGCGTAGTGCCGTTGGGCAGCACCACGTCCGCTTTGGCGACTTGATTGGTGGCGTCCTTTGTCGCGGTCAGATCCCAGATCTCGGTCTTCAACACCGAGGTCTTCTTCAGCAGCTCTTCAGCGGTGACCTGGACCTTCTTGGTCTCTTGGGGCAGCTGGACGCCGTCGTCCGCGATGGGGCGATAGGACCTGGAGAGGCCCTCAAAGAGCGCAGGCGTTCCGGACGTACGGTGGAGCTGAGTGACCTCCGTTGCGCTGCGCTTACGGGTTCCAGATTCGATGGCGAGAATTTGATTAAGTTTTGGCATGATGTTCCTCGGGGCTTAGTGCCCGGGCGCGTTTTTTAGGAACGCTCCGCCAAGGGTAACCGCCAGCGCTGGTCACCGCACAGCTCCGCAGTAGAACGTCACCTCGCCGATGTATTCTTCTTGGTCGCAGCGCGCCTCCGGGGCGTCTTCCAAGAGCCCCTGTGCCAGCATGGAGCAAGTCGCGGCGAAGTCGGTGGCTGCAAACGTGATGCCGTCTTGGCACGGAGCGTAGCCTTCGTAGTCGCCCAACTCGAAGAGCGCCGTGAGGCAGCCCGCGTCATCGAAACAATCGCGTCGTTCTGAACACGCGGCGGGTCGGCTGTCAAAACCAAGGGCCTGAATCTACGCCATCCATACCCGCACCGGGGCTCTGTTGCCAGTACTGACAATGCTGTTCATCAAACGATGGAAGCCCTCCAAATTTTATTGCCCCAGCCCTTGGTGCGACCCCTGGATTCGCCGTCTCTGCCTGTCCTCGACGACTAAATGCTAAGGTTCGCTCTGATGACATCTTCCAAGTTCAGACTGGTGGGTCTACTCAGCGTGCTGGCACTCTCCTGTGCAGACGAGGGATCGACGCTCTACATCGCGCTCATCACAGACCTCGTGCCCGGCACGGAGTTCACCACGCTGCGCGTCGAGCTCGATGAGCGACAGCAGATGCGTGGTGCGCTTAGGGAGGACGACTTCGTTCAAGGCATCCGCGTCGCTGAGTTTGACGCGCTGACGGCTGGCGAACACACGGGGCGCGTGGTTCTGGAGAACCGCGCCGGCGATCGAGTCGTCGCGAGACCGTTCTCCGTTGAGATTCGCGCGGGACAACAGACGGGCACCATCGTGATCTCCCGCGAGTGTTTCGGTGTCAGCTGCCCGAGCGCCGGAGATCCCAGCGCCACGGCTTGTTTGGCGGGGCGCTGCGTAGATCCGCGCTGCAGTCCGGAGACGCCAGCGTTTTGCCCTTTGCCCGAGTGCTTCGCTGACGACGAATGCACGCCCGCCGCGGTGGCATGCGCGGAGGTGAGCTGCATTTCAGGTGTATGCCTCTACGCCGGCGAAGCGGGTGCATGCGATGATGTGTCGTACTGCGATCCTGAGCTCGGCTGCCGGCCGCTGATGGGGAACGTGGATTCCGGCCCGCCAGATGCGGGCACGAGCGACGCGGGACCGGGCGACGCGGCCCTCGACACGCCGCCGGACGCTGGCTGTGGGTGCATGACCGGCATGACCCAGA
>JBLHKB010000225.1:0-10196 GCA_047619315.1 Polyangiales bacterium | reverse complement strand
CGAACGCAGCGGGCGCGTCTTCGTAGGCGATGACGAGGACATCACTCGCGCCGTCGTGGTTTACATCGGCGACGATGGGCGTGACGAGAACGCCTCTGTACGAAGGGTATTCTGAACTTCCCTGCCATTCCCAGACTAGCTCGGGCTCGAAGGTGGATTCGCTTGGCGGGATCGTGCACGCGGACCCGTCCGGGGACGGAAGGCATCTGGATACCAAGGCATCGCAGTAGGACTCGTCGGGGCAAGAATCAGCGGAGTCGAGCCCGCCACATTGGGGGGCCGGGTCGCAGACGTCCCCCGGAGCGGCACAACCTGCTGCACCGCAGGCTTCACCCGAGGCGCAGCAGAGTTCTGGGGTTCCGCAGTGAGGTGAGGCACCGCAATCGAGGTGACAGGTTCCCTCAACGCAGCGTAGACCGGACGGACACGGAGCGGTTTCGCCACAGCGGTCCCCAAAGCCCTCGGGTGGCCCTGCGTCGCTGACGGAGGAATCGGGCACAGTGGCATCACTGGACGTGACGTCCGCCGCGCCGGCGTCGACGGGCGCCACACACAGACCGTCCAAGCACTCCTCGGTGGACGCGCAGTCGTCGGAGGATGTGCAGATGCCGGTGGAATCATCATCCCCACAACCAACGACGAGAGAGAGAACGAGGAGGGCCACAAATGATTCTGCGCATACCACTTGGCTAACACGAAAGCAGCGCGTCGGCGGCGATTACAAACGTCGTCTGGGCTACCGACGACTTCGTGGCTCTGCTCAGTCTGGGTCGCAGGCGCCGTCGCAGGGGTTTTCGATGATTCCGGTGCGAAGGAAGCGAGCGGCGGCGTTCAGGGCGTCAGGGCGATCGTTTAGCGCGCCGTGGGGGTCATCGCCGTCACGTGGAGGGATGTTTTGCACAGGCTCGGTGTTTCCGTAGTCAAACTCGAGCAACGCAGAGCCCTCGAATGGACCGCTCACCTCTTCGAGGCCCCAAACCGAGCGGACCGCGGGACCTAAAAGCGATGCGCCGACGGCTCGAGCCATGGTGTGAGCGCCGAGGGTTGTGACTTGCTGGTCGCCGACGGCTGCGAGCATCAAGACATTGTGAGCGGGAGTTCCTGGGAAGAGGTCTTGAGCGATGTGAGATGTGTAAGAGCCTGGTTCGCTCCGGTCCCAAAGAAGCTGGACGTAGCTGAGGGCGATCTGTATTGCCGGGCCGTCGGCGATGGTGGTTCGCAGAAGCGGAGAGTAAGTGTCGAAGTTCACGCTGCGGGAGAGAAGAAGCGTGTATGGCTGGCCTGGAACGGCGAGGACGCCGCGGGTCACGTCCGTGAAAACGCTCATCAAGGTGCCTCCGAAGATGCCGCCCTGGCTGGCTCCGATGTAGTAGGACTCGTCGTCCTTGATAACGCTGCCTTCGCCGAAATCGACGGCGTCGTCGAGGCTGAACGAGCCGCGCATCATGCGGATGGCGAGCATGAAGTTGACGATGCCCTGGATCTGCCGCTCTGGGACCGCGCGGAAACGGGAGAGCTCACCGCTGGACAGAAGACCGGCGACGAGTGGGATGTCGTCGCTCGCAAACCCGATCCAATCGACCCCGATGACGATGAAGTTGTTCGCGTTGGCCGCTTCAGCGAGGTAGCGGGTGTTGGACTCTTCACGGGAACCTAGCTGACCGTGTCCGTAGACGATGGGCGGCGCGGGATCAGCACCCGTGGCGCTGTGGGGGATGTTGACGATGAAGGGGTAACGAGCGGTGCCGTTTTGTTGGGGGACGCCATCGTCGAGGTTGAGCAGACCTCCGGGACCTGGATCTGTGAGGTAGAGCGGAACGATCATCTGGCCTTCGATGCGGCGGCGGATGTTCACGTTTTCTTCGACGGTGAAGTCCACAATGGACTCGATCTCGTAGTCAGGACCGTCCGCGCCGACGGCTTCGAGTGCTTGGTCACGAGCGGAAAGAAGCCATGCGGTGTCGTTTTCGACGCTGCCCGTGGTGAAGTCCCAGGCGAGCTGAAGGTCTTCGCGGACGACGCCGGCGTCGTCCAGCGTAGCGAAGAGCTCTTCGAAGTGCGCTCGGCGAGGCTCGATGGTGGGCACGTCGCTAGGCACGTTGTCGCGGAGCGCAGCAAAAGTGGCGGAGGGGGGCAGAGTGTTGCCTTCAGCATCGACGACGCTTCGAAGCGCAACGATATAGCGGGCGTTTGGCTCGAAGGGGGCAGCGGAGCGAATCATGAATGCGCGCTCGCTGGACGGGTCCGCGACGGCTTCGTCGATTTCGCTCCAGTGAGCGATTCGCTCTCCAGTATCGGCATGGATGATGACACTGGGGGATTCCGCGAGAAGCGAATCGGCGATCTGAAGCGGCGATGGAAGGCCCGTGGCGGTGGCCCCGGGCAAATAGGCGAGGAGCGTTCCGCTGAGTGAGAAACCGTCGCGTTCGTTGATAGGTGCGGGGTCGATATAGGTGCTGATGCCGCGGCCCGAGCGCGGTATCGATGTGGCGCCGACGGCGAGGCGATGACCTGTCACCGTGGAGGAATCTTCGGCGAGCCAGTAGTTCGACGGGAACGGGAGGGAGCAATACTCGGGGACGAGGGGTTCACAATCGGGGCGCAGGTCGTCGGGTGGAGGTCCAGCGTCCGTGGCGTCTGGCCCGCTGTCTGCCGCTGCGTCCGTCCCCACAGGCCCTGTGTCTGACGCGCCGGTGTCTTCGCGAGCAGCATCTGGGCCGGCATCGACGTCGAAGACCAAGTCATCGTCGCCGCAGGCGAAGGAGAAAAGAAAGGCGATCGAGAGAGCTCTTTTCATGCTGAAAGATCTCGCGCATCGCAGGCGTGAATGCAAGTTCTCGCGACTGAAACTCAGCGCAAAGGAGCGTTTCACCATCGAGTCCAAGGGGTGAAGAAGGCGATCGAGAGCACGCCATCGTGCCGGAACTTTAATCCATCGGAGCAAGCACGAAGGGGAACTCGTAGAGCTTCGGCGCCTTGCGTGACCGAGGACTACCATGTGCAAGGTGCACCGACTGGCTCATGGGGCGGCAAAGACGTCGAGTTGTTGTAGCGAAAGCGCAAAAGACATGCGTCGTGGCAGCATAGAAACGGACGTTTTCAGCGACCGGCGATCGAGTATGGTGATCGAATGACCCGTTTGCCTGTGCCATACCTCGTACTGCTCTGTGCCCTGCTCATGAGCGCGTGTGCAGAAGACGACGTTCCACTTGGCGCGGACTACACGTTGCAGGGCGACGTTTTGCATCCAGAGGGAATCGCCTTCGACTCCGCGACTCGTCGTTTTTTCTTTGGCAGCCTGACGGAAGGCACGCTCTTCGCCCTCGACGCGGAAGGCGTGCAGACATCGTTTGCGGAGGCTCCAGCAGCCGGCACATCGATGGTTGGTCTCGCCATCGATGAAGAGCGGCGCGTGCTCTGGGCGTGTGCGCAGGGCAGCGACCTCGATGCGCCGGACACGCTGCGGCGATACGATGTTGACTCAGGGGCGCTCCTTGGCGTCGTCGCTCTGGAAGCCGTCGCCAGCGACGCTCAGTGCAACGACCTCATCGTCGACGCGTCTGGGCAAGCGTACGTCAGCGATCCAGCATCGACACGCATCTATCGCGTGAGCGCCGAAGGCACGCCGTCAGTGTTCTTGGACAGCGAGCTGCTGACGCCGGAGATTCCGACCCTCGGTTCCAACGGCATCACCCTCACCGACGATGGGTCCACGCTCATCGTGGCGTACTTCTCCCCTCCCAAACTTTTCACTGTCCCGGTGGCATCGCCCGGCGACCTTGTTGAACTTGAACTAAGCGGAGACGTCTTCGAAGGGGTTCGGCCCTTCTCCGGGCCAGATGGCTTGGTGATGCACCGCGGCGAGCTGATCGTCGTGTTCGACGACGCGGTCTTTCAAATCGCGCTGAACGAGGACGCGACGAGCGGGGTCGTGGCCAGCGTTCCTCTGAACGGACTCAGCGGCCTCTCCACGGCAGCCATCGCCGAGGACCAGCTCTACGTTTCGAAGAGCGAGGTGTTCGCGCTGGTCCTCAACACGGAGCCGGAGCTTCCGTTTCGTATCGTGCGCATCCAGCTCTAGGATAGGAGCGCGGACTGATTTCGAGCCCTTAGTTCTCGTCGATCGCGACTTCGCTCCCCGTTTACGGACGGTTGACGGCGTCCACCGCACCGCGCCACTGTTGCTGATGGGACTACAAGACGGCCGAGATTACGTTTTCTGCGCCAAGGCCACGTACGTGGGCAACCTCGGTGTAGGCGAAGGCTGCCTGGTGGGCACCAAGGGCCGGCTGCTGATGGTCCCCCTCAAGGTTCAAGTCGTTGACTGGAACCGGAGTGTGACCACAACGCAATTTAGCCTCGGTGACGAGCCGCTCAATGTGGGTCTAGCCCGCGTGCTCAGTACTGCAGAGATGGAAGTGCCCAGCCTGGAATCCTTCATGGCCGATGTCGCCGCCAAAGTCGCCGGCTCCGCATTGGTCGAACTCAACAGCTGCAAGCGGGTGCGGGTCCGGGACGGTTGGTTTTCGCGGGGTATTTACCACAGCAATCGAGCCAAGGGTCCGGGCTGGAAAGGCTACCCCCTCAAAGACAAGCTGGTGGCCCAGGGTTGGGTCAACTTCTATCAATCGCTTCCCAACTTCGTCGCCTAAGCGGTCCAGTCGACGTCGTCGCGGCGATGATGGCGACGGCGGAGACGGACGAACCGACAGCCCATTCCTGGTTACTCTGGGCGGCAGATCTCTTTCCATTCATGCTGGCAGGCAAACATGGCCCGACAACCCAACACCGAACGCAGCGGCGGTCTGCTATTCGCGCTCTACACGCTGGTAAAGCCTCCGACGTTCGAGGCGCGCACGCCGACGCTGGAGGGTGTGCGATACAGCGACAGAGCGGTCAGGCGCCGAGCGCTCGCTCCACTGTGCGACATCTACCTTCCCGACTCGGGAGAGAGTCACCCTTCCGTCGTGGTGATCCATGGCGGCGGGTTCGTCATCGGTCATCGGAAGATGAAGCCCGTACGGCTCGTCGCCACACGCCTTGTCGAGGCGGGGTTCGCCGTCTGCGCCGTGGACTATCGGCTGCTGTTCCGCGGTGGCGGCATCAAGGAGCAACTCGACGACGTCGAGCTGGCTGCGAACTACTGGCGGAGCCATTGCATCGAGCATGGCTGCGACCCCGAGCAAGTCTCTCTCGCCGGGTTCTCTGCAGGCGCCGCCCTGGCCATGCTCCACGCCGGCCGCGCCGCGCGGCCGTATCACAAGCTGGTGAGCATCTATGGGCCGTCGGACTTCAGCCGCGTCGAGGGGCGCCAGGCGAACCTGTTGATGCGCATGGTCATGGGCACCAGTGATCGAGGCGTGTGGCTGGAGTACTCCCCGCACACGCTCATCAACACCCCTACTCCGATGCTGCTCATCCATGGCGAAGCCGATCGAATGGTCCCCGTTAGCCACGCCCACGAGCTCCATCGCATCCGCACCGAGGCGGGGTTGCCCACTCAGATCGAGATTGTCGAAGGGATGCGCCACGGCTTTGTAAACAACGCCGAGCTGCCCGAGACAGACCGCGCCATCGCACGAGCTATCGAGTTCTTGTCGCTGTAATTCCGCCGAACAGTTGAGGTTGGAACGGCGAAGCATGAGCGCCGTGGAATGCGCATTCCTTCTACGCCAGCGATCGCATTGATGCCCGAATTCGCGTTGTTAGGTTTCGGGCGGAAACAATGCGCGAATCTGCGCTCGGATCACAGCCGCGTCTGGAATGCTGGCCCATTCCGAGTCCCATAGAGCGACCCGACACCGCATATTGCTGGCGACCACCGTCAGTCTTGGTCGCTGCTCTTCGTGATCGTCATCTGTGCGACTCACCAACTCGCATGGCTGGCGAACGGTGAGTTCGGCCAAGAACGCGGACCATTGTACTTCAGGAATTTCGAACTCCTGTTCACGCTCGCTGTCGCCTTCCCGTCGGTAAACGGCGTGTCGGTTTTCCCGAACGAGGAGCGTGTCTGCGAAGCTAGAGAAGTTTGTCAGGTCTTCTGACCACTCCAAGACGACGGGATTGTCTCCCTGCCCTGCCACTTCTTCGCCGCCCAGCACAGACAGACGGCCTTGCTCCGTCACGGAGCTTCTTGAGGTGGCGTCGTTGCCGTCAGAGCAACCAGCCAAGGACACCAGGAGAACTAGACAGATACCTCTCATATAATCCAGCCTGCCTCCTCGGAGGGGCAAGTTTGCGGGCTGGTGATTTCGATGGGGCAACGAGCCTGCTCCACGGAAAATCAGACGCCGAGGAGGATTCCTTGGCACGTCTCTCCCGTCGCCGCCTCCACGGCTTCCGCGTAAAGTTCGATCTGTACGAGGTACGCATCGCGAACGTCGTCGGCGAGGTCGGTCTTAAAGTCGACGACGACCCAGCCGCCCCCTCCGAAGGGATCCGCTTCGTGGAAAACGAGGTCTGCGATGCCTTCGAGGATGGCGCCGTCGACTTGGCGATGAACCAAGGACACTTCGCGGCGCGCATCCGCGGATGCGGCGGCGCGTTCTAGAATGGGGTGCGTGAAGGCGTCCGTGGCAGCGTCGATGGCCGCCTGCAGTTCGGCGTCCGTGGCACCGAGCGCGCGAGCATGAAAGCGTGCTTGCTGCGCGATCTCGTCGCCGCCTGCACCAAAGGCTGAGTCGCCAAGAATCGCGTGCACCAAAGTGCCAAAGCGTGGGCCCGAGGGACGTGATCTTTGGGATGCTTCGGTGCTGACAATGGTCACCGCCCTTCCCTTTCGCGCCTCGAGCTTCGACGCTTCGGTGACGGTCCGGGCGCGAATGGTGGGTGCGCGCGCGCTTTCCCGGAGCGCCGCGGCGGCGGCCTTAAACGTTTCGTGCTCCTTGCGCCCTTGAGCCGACGCGGGACCGTCCGCTTTGAGAAGGGATGCACCTCGGAGGCCTTCGCGACGAGGAACTTCGAGCTTGAGAGCAGAAGGATCCCACCAGACGACGCCGTTTGCCTGGAGGCCGGGGCGCACATGGACGCCTTCGTGAACACTCGCCTTACCAGGCCGGTGGAGGACGGTGTCTTCGCCTTCGAACACGGGGCAACCTGGAGCTTTGCGGACGCCCTTGCGGACTTCATGGGGCGGCGTCGTGACCTTCATCAGGGGCAGCACCCAGAAGTTCGGTGGGTTGTGGCCGGGTAGATAATCGCCGATGCCAGGGATGACGAGGAGATCCCGAGCGCGGGTGCTGGCGACGTAGAGCTTTCGCACGGTCTCAGCGCGGGCCTGGGCGATGCTCTCTTTTCGGTGCTGAAGCAGCGGCCCGCTGACGGCCCCCGCCAGCTCCGTGGCCCAGCTCCCCTTCGCGTGATCGGCGTAGTGGTCCGGCCTGTCGTACTTAAGCGTGGCGCCTGCATCACAGAGGAAGACGATGGGGAACTCGAGGCCTTTGGCGGAATGGACCGTCATGAGGCGCACGCCGCCGCTGCCTTCTTCGAGGAGTACGGAGTCACGCCTGCCGCCATCCGTGGCGTCGACGTCGAGGGCCTCGACGAACGCTCGAAAGCTGAGCTGACGGCGGTCTTGATCATGACGACGCGCCAACTGAACGACCCGGGTGGCGTTCGCGAGGACCTGGATGCCACTGGGCGCGAGGATCAACGCCGTGTGAGCGCGGGTCCGTTCAAGGAACTCAGTGCAGGTTTCGGCGGCGGGGCGGTGATTCCGAAGGACGTGGAGCTCGGCGAGGGCGCGAAGCGCGTCGGCGACGGGCTGAAGTTCAGCGGGAACGTTCTGTGTTTCGACGAGGGGATCGAAGTGATGGGCGAAGCCTCGCCACGCCAAGAGCAAGGCATCGCTGAGGGCGAAGTAAGGGCCGCGAAGTGCGGCGTAGACCCGGAGTCGGTCACCCGGCCATTCGATGGCGCCGAGAACCGCTCGGAACGCCATGACTTCTTCGCGCTCGTGGAATGCGCGTCCCGCGACGAGCACATGGGGAATGCCTCGGGCCTCAAGCGCGGCGGTGTACTGAGCGGCAATGTCTGTCTTCCCGGACTTCATGCGCGTCATGAGGAAACAGATGTCTTCCGGGGCGATACGCCGCAGACCGTCGGTGCCTTCGACGGTCCAGCCACTCTCAGTGAGCAGCCAGTCTGCGTACGCCGCGCATTCTTCCGGTCCAGAGTCGAGCCAGAAGCTGCCGCCCCACCTGCCCCAAGGGTGCGTGATCGGGAGCACCACGCAGGAGGGCTGGGACGGGTTTTCGAGGCGCGCCGGCGCGAGCGGGACGTGCGCCGCTTGGACGCCAGCTTCGCCCTCCCCGAACTCTTCCGCGAAGGCTTGGTTGAGCACTTTCTGAATGTGTGGACGGGCGCGAAAGCTCGTCCGAAGATGAACCAGCTTTGCGCCGGCGGCTTGAAGACGGGCTTTCGCGTGGTCGTACACGCCGATGTCAGCCCGCCGGAATCGATAGATGGCCTGTTTCGGGTCGCCAACGACGAAGAGCTTTCCAGGGGTCAGCGAGCCGTCGCTCGCCGTAGCGAGGGTCCAGAGTATTTCGGTCTGTCGCGGATCTGTGTCCTGAAATTCGTCGATAAAGACGTGGGTGAAGCGTTTTTGAAACGCCGCTCGGACGCTCGCGTTCTCGTCGAGGAGAGCCCGCGTTTTCAGGAGCAGATCGAGGTAGTCGAGGACTCCTTCGCGGCGCTTGGTGTCTTCGTAGAGAGCGACGACTTCTTCGAGGGCCTCTTTGAGAGTTGCCGCAAGGTGGGCGTCAGCGCGTTTGAGCCAGAGCTTGAAGGCGCTGTGGAGTTCGGTCCGCATCCCTCGGATCGCTTCCGAGCGCTTGTCGCCAAAGGCTTCGTCGCGGAAGCCCTTGTTGACCCAGTGATTTCCTTTGGCGAAATCACGAAGCACGCCTTCGGCCCAGTCGTTGGTGCTGGCTAGCGCGTCAGGGGCAAACTCGCCGCTCCGAAGATTCGCCGCGGTGGCGTGAAACTGCTCCAAATAGCCTACGAGAGGATCGCCGGACTTGCCCTTGGTGGCGTACTCGCCGAGGGCGAGCATACCGGTGACGAGGGCGTCCATGCCCTCGACGTAGTCACCCTTGGGGATGGGCCAGGGCTCCGCGAAATCGCGACGCTCGATGACCTTCTTCGCGGCACTCCAGAGCTGCTCGCGGGGGCCATTGTAGGAGACGCCACGAAGAATGCGTTCGACGGCACGAGGCGGATCGGAGAGTACACTCTCAAACCAGCCCTGAAATGCGTCCTGCATGAGAGCCTCGGCTTCGCCTTCGGAAGCGGTCTCAAAGAGCGGGTCGATGCCGGCTTCGACGGGAAACTCGCGCAGCAGGTCGCCGCAGAAAGAGTGGATCGTGCCGAGGGCCGCGAGCTCAAGCCCAGCGATGGCCGCCTCGAAACGTCCTCGCTCTTCGCTGTCTTCGGCATGGGCGCGTGCGCCTTCAAGGGCGCGGCGAAGGCGAAGCTTGAGCTCACCGGCGGCCTTGTCCGTGAATGTGACGGCGACGATCTCTTCGATGCGACCGCGGCCCGTCGCGATGACGCGCAAGATTCGGTGAATCAGCTCGGTGGTCTTGCCCGTGCCGGCGGCGGCTTCAACCAAGAACGTGGTGTCGAGATCTTCGCGGATGGCGCAGCGCGCTTCGTAGTCGGGGAAGTCTTGCTCGTTCATGGGGGCGTTCATGGCTTCTTCCGAATTGCGCTCAGGCGAACGAGACCTTGGAGTTTGGCGGACTTGCGCGACCGGGTTCGCTCAAACTCGTCCGGGCCACAGACGAGGCGAAAGTCGCACCACTCGCAGCTCTTCTCGCTGGCAGGCAGCGCAGGGAGGAAACCCTCGTCGATGAACGCGCCCATAGTGGAGGCGAGTTCCTCGATGTCGCCGCGGACCGCATCGTCGAGGGCCACGCTTCGCGCGCGGAAGGCGCCACGCGTCGTGCAGTAGTGGAGCCGGCCCCCCACGATCTCTGCGTGTGGAAAGAGCTTCTCGAGAGCTAGCGCGTAGAGCGCGGGCTGGAGCGTTTCACCGCCCTTGATTCGTAGGTCTCGCACCGTCAGCGCGCGGCCCGTCTTGTGGTCCGTGGCGCGGAGCTTCTCGTCCTGACTATCCGTCGCCACGTATCGCTCGACGAGATCGATGGAGCCGCGGAGCTGAATGCCCGAGTCGAGGATCACAGGAAGGGGTT
>JBLHKB010000224.1:0-10200 GCA_047619315.1 Polyangiales bacterium | reverse complement strand
GGCTCGTCGCCGTACAAAGAGCGAGACACCAGAGCCGAGCTGTGGTCCTAGGGCGCCGAAAGGTCGTCATCGTTGAGCATCCAGCTTCCCGAAGACTCGCGGCCGCTATTCGATGGTGCATCCGCCGCCAACGCCAAGGGCGCTGAACGTGGCGCAGGTGTCCGATGGTCCGTCGTTGATGCCGGCGACGATGGCGCCGCAGGGGAACGTTCCGTCGGGATTCCAGAGTGGCTCCCCGGTGAGGACGCCGTCGACGGTTCGATCTACGATGCGCGCGCCGATGTCGTCTCCGTCTCGTCCTGTGCCGTTGACGGGGGAGGCGCTGGGGACACGATGAAAGCAGTCGTTTAGCTGCGGATCGATTCGTCCATTGGTGCCCTCGGCGACGGACCCGTCTGTGAAGGTGTCTCCGGGAAAGGTGTTGTTGCCGTCGAGGGTTCCGCTGTCTTGCTGGAAGATGGCGAGGCCCGTCGAGCTGGATTGAACCAGGTTGTTGAAGACTTCGGCGGAGCAAGCGAGGGACGCGTTTGAGTCGATGCGGTCGACGCGCACATCCGAGTCGAAGAACGAATTGTTTTGCAACACGAGCCCTTCGGCGCCACGCACAAGCACCGCGGTTGCGTCTTGTGACAGAAAGACGTTGTCCTGAATGAGCAGCTCCGAGATGGCGCGCTCATCGATGGAAGTACACTCGGGCATGTTGTTGCAGCTGCTCGCGGCGAACACTCCGTACGTCCCGCCGCTGAAGATGTTGCCCAGGAAGCGGGCGGAGTTGCCCTCATTGCCGCCGCCATCGGGGATCGTCTGGCTCGTTGTCATATTGAGGTTGCTGTCGGAGCCGACGAAGACGTTGTTTTCGACCAGGCAGTTTGCGCTGTGGTGGCAAGTGATGCCGGAATCGCCGGTACTTGGGGCGCCGCTTGCGTATCCTCCGTCGATGTCGCCGCGGCCCCGCGGGTTGATGTAGTTGCGCCGCGCTGTGACGTCTCGCGAGCGCCAGAAGGTGATGCCGTAGCGGTGGAAATCGTAGACCTCGCAGTCTTCGATGAGGACATTTGCGGAGCCCTCGACGGCGAGGAGGTGTGTGTTCCCGATGCGGTTGTTTTGAGCGATGAGGCTGTTGCGCACGGTGATGTTCGTCGACGAACGGATCGCGAAGACGTACCCGCCGGAGTCATCACGTCCGACGGCGGTGAGTCCATCCAGAATGAACGAGTCGCACTCTTGGATGTGCGCGTTTTCCAACGAGCCTCCTTGGCCGAGGTCCATGCGAAGCACCGCGTTTCGCTCTTCGAAGGATCTGATGGTGATCGGTAACTCGGGCGTTCCCATCGGACACGGCGAGCCTTCACAGGCGACGGAAACAGGTCTGCAGTCGATGTCGAGGTAACCCGTCGCGGTCGTCACGCCGTAGTCGCCGGGGAGGAGGACGAGTGTGGCGCCGGGGTAGAGCCGGGACAGGGCGACGGAAAAGGTTCGGAAGGGCGCGCTTTTTGTCCCATCGGCGGCGTCGCTGCCGATGGGGCTGATGAAGAAGGTGTCCGTGGGGCCAGCATCGGGGCCTCCGTCTGGACCTCCATCGGGACCCCCGGCGTCCGGAGCGCCAGCGTCGGTCATGGTCACGGGAACGCAGCCCTCTTGGGCGTCGCAGCGCTCGTTCATCTCGCAGTTGGAGTCTCTTGGAACCCCAAGGCACACTCCGTCTTGGCAACGGGCTTCAAAGCAATCGACGGTGACGGTGCACGCGCTGTCCGTGGTGCACTCCGGTGGCGGACAGAACTCAGGCGTCTCCACGGTGCAGCGCGGGTCAACGCAGCTGCCGCCGAGACACGAGTCAAAGGAAGGGTTGTCGTTGGGGCACGCGATGCCTTCGCAGTCGCGCGTGATCAGGACGGTGGCGACGGTGATCTGTGAACTCACGCTCACCAACGCGCGCCGCGAAATGACCTCCTCGCCAGCGCGCAAGAGCGTGACGGTGACAGGGATCTGACCGGCGCTCACCTCCGCTTCGTTGAGGCGCGCTCCGCGGACGTAGTCGATGGCGACGTCGGCGACATATTCGGAAATGAGCGCGTCGTCGTCGTCGCCCACGGACAGTCGAACGGCGTCGAACTCACTCTCGGGAGCGAAGTCCGTTTTTAGATCAACACGCAAGGTGGGAGCGTCGTTGGTGCATCCGGATGAGAGCGCGATAAAGAGCACGAGCCAGCACACTTGGGCAGAGCGAAACATGGCGTAAGCATAGCCGCGATGTAAATCCAGACCCAGTTTGAGCGAGCTTTTAGGCGTCGCGTCCAGCGTCAATGGCTGCGCCAAGCATGTCTAGAGGCGCTGCTCCGGCGGGTTTGGTGAGACGCCAGCCCTTCGGCGTGCGCTCTGCGCCGACGTACCACGCGTCGCGGGGTTGGAGCGAGCCTTCGAACAGCTGCTCTTGGGCCCGAACGAAGCGGCGCTCCGAGACGATACGGGACGGTTTGAAGGGCACTCTTCGGCGGCGTCCATGGCGAAGATGTATCGCAGCGCTAGGCGAGGCGGAAGGTCGACTGTCTGCGAGGCTTCGACGCCACCATAAATGCGGTCCGCGCCTTCGCGCCGACGTCAGGCTGGGCGATGTCGACGAAGCCTGCTTGTTTCAGCTCCTCCTCGAGTGTGTCCTTGCCCACGACCTTCACCAGAGGGGCTTTTCCGATCCAACGCAGGAGCGCAAGGATCGGCGTGAAGGGCACCCACGACTCTCCAAGGCAGGCCGTCGACGAAACGAAGAAGCCGCCAGGTTTGAGGAGGCGATGAATGTGTTGAAGGGCTGCTGCACGGTCTTCGATGAGATGAAGAAAGCTGTAGGCGCAGATGCCATCGAGGGAGTCGTCGGGAATGGCGGCGAAGGACTCGTCGAAGGCGCCGTGGTAAAACGTGACGTTGGCGAGGTTTTGGGCATCTCTCTTCTCTTGGGCGATGCGGATCATCTCGCCGGAAAGATCGAGGGCGTGGACGTGCTCACCGCTCGACGCTAAGCGAAGGGCGAGGGTGCCTGTGCCGCACCCGATGTCGAGAACGACGTCGCTCGGGAGCATGAGCGACTGAGTGATTTCGATCTTGCGCTCAAAGGCGCTGGGGAGTTCAACAGGTTTGGCGGAGTACTCTTCGGCGAGGTTGTCCCAGAATGCGGTGTCGGTCATGGCGGGCCTTTCGTGTGAGGACCTAGGCTGAACCTTCGACGGCGCTTTCGCTCGGAGTGAGTTTGGGACCGACCGTCCTGTTTATGGTCCGCCTATTCGTTGGCTTGAATCGCCGCCGCGTTTTCGCCGAGTTCGCCGCAGAAAAGCGCTCTTTGGCTCCGAAACCCTTGGAGGAGAGCAGCACGAACGGCCCCCAGGCGCGCGTTGTCCCTTAGGTCCGGGTGGCTGAGAAGCCAGAGATCCGCGACGTGGCGGAGGTCCGAGTTCTTCAGCCGGCGCAGCTCCGGGGTGACGTCGGCGGCGTAGGTGGGGAGCATTCCGATGCCGTACCCTTCGACGACGGCCAGCGTCATGAGCTCCACGGAGGAGTAGGTGCCCCAGGGCGGGATGTCCGGGTAGCTGCACGAGGCGATGAGGCTCTCGTGTATCTTCCGCGTGTCGAAGGAGACCCACCTGGCTTGGGTGTCTTCCCTGTCGGCGTCGAGGCGCTCCGCGTGTTCGCGAGCGACGTAGTTGCAGAGCGTGAGTGGAACGAGCTTGGTCCCGATCAGGTGTTCCGGCGGCTGCGTATCTTTGGCCAGGATACGGATCGCGATGTCCGCTTCGCGCTTGCTGAGATCGAAGGGACGCGAGTCGGAGATCAGGGTCAGCTCGATGTCAGGATAGGTTTGGCACAAGGAGCGGAGTTCGTGGAGCACGATGCGCGAGACGTAGTTGTCGCAGCAGGTCAGTGAGACCGTCCCCGACAAGCGCTCGTCTTTGCCGACGAGGCCTCTCTCGAGCGCCGCCATCTCCACCTCGACGCGTTCGGCGCGTGGGAGCATTTCGTGGCCTGCGGCGGTCATCACGTAGCCGTCGCGATTGCGATCGAAGAGGCGCGCGCAGAGTTTCTCTTCGAGGGCCTCGACGCGGCGGGCCACGGTGGAGTGGCTCACGCCGAGGGAAGAGCCGGCGGCACGCACGGAACCGAGGCGGGCGAGGGCGAGGAAATACTGCAGATCGTTCCAGTCCATGAGGCTCGCGCACCTTAGCATCGGCGGCCGCCCGCCGTCCCTTCGGCGTATTGCGCTCTTTGGTGAGTGTACTAACGCGCATCATCATGGCCCTTCGCCCTCGACACGCCCTCTGGCTTCTCCCTGTTCTCGCGGCCGTCGGCGTCGGTGTCTGGGTGACCCGCACTCGGAACGGTCCACGCGTCGACACGTTTCACGCCGTGAGGCGTCCACTCATTCAGACCTTGGTGACTTCGGGGCGTGTGGTTCATCGACGGCAGTCCGATCTCGGCTCGACGCTCCAGAGCACCGTGGCGGAGGTGCTCGTCGACGAAGGGGATACCGTCGAGGCGGATGCGCTGCTGATACGCCTCGCCGATGAGGAGGCCCACGCTGCGCTCGCTGAAGCGGAGGCATCGCTCAGCGAAGCCGACGCTCGCTTGACCGGCGCGCAAGGTGTGGGCCGGAGGTTGGCGTCTCAGTCGCTTGCGCAAGCGCGCATCGACGCCACCCAGGCGGCAACGGAATACACGCGTGGACAGGGGCTCTACGAGTCCGGCGCGATCAGCGAAGCGGAGCTTCTGCGCGCCAGGCGCGACCGTGATGCGACGCGCAGCCGCCGCGTGAGCGCTTCCCTGGAGGTCGCGGCGTCGGCGCCTTCGGGAAGCGACGCTCAAGTGCTGCGTGCGGGGCTTGCACGCGCCCAGGCGCGGCTTCGTGCGGCGGAGGCGCGCCTGAGCCAGACGGAGATTCGCGCGCCGAGCGCGGGGAGGGTGCTCGCACGTCACGTCGAGCGAGGAGAAGTGGTCCGGCCGGGTGAGGTTCTCATCACCTTCGCCGGCGACGGTCCCCTGGAGATCGTGGTGCGTCCCGATGAGTCGAATCTCGCGCGGCTCTCCGTCGGGCAGCTCGCCCTGGTGTCTCCGGAGGCGTTCCCGGAGCGACGAATCCGAGCGCGCGTGGCTCGCATCGCTCCGTCCGTGGACCCGACGCGCGGCACCATCGAGATCGACCTCACCATCGAGGAGGAGGCCGATGCCGTCGACGCTGCAGACGCTGCGACAAATGATACGGGTGACGATACCTCGTCCGATGATTCCTCGTCCGATGATGGCGCGGCCGATGATGGCGCGTCCGGCGAGATTACCTTGGAGGGCACGGTTCCCCCAGCGCCAGGGCCCGCCGAACGAACACTCCGGCCGGACATGACCGTAGCCGTGGAGGTGGAGGTCGGCCGCAGCACGGATGCCCTCGTTCTCCCGACGGCGCTCATTCGTGATTTGGGCACCAGCGCGCCGTGGGTTCTCGTAGCGGAGGACGGTCAGGCCGTTCGTCGTGACATCCGCCTGGGTCTCGAAGGGGACGAGCTCGTGGAGGTGGCCGAGGGCCTCGACGCGGACGATGCGATCATCGCGCCGGAGAGCGCGGCGGGTCCCGACGACCCGGTTCGCCCTCGAGATGCGCGACCGGCGGTCGATTAGATGCTGGCTCTCAAGCTGGCGTTTCGGTTCTTGCGCGAAGGGATGACGCAGTCGCTGCTGATTCTTAGCGGCGTCACCGTCGGTATCGCGGCGTATGTTTTTGTCTCTGCGTTGATGACCGGGCTTGGGGCCAATCTCGTAGAGCGGACTCTCGGCACCCAAGCGCACATCGTTATTTCCCCCGACGAAGAAGAGCCTCGTTCGCTCATGGAAGGCCCCGAGCTTTTTGCGCGACAGGTGCAAGCAGCGGAGCCCACGCGCCGCCCCTTCGACCAGTGGCAGCGGACCCTCGCGCGCGTCGAGAGTTCGGGCCTGACGACGGCGGTCTGCCCGAAGGTCATTGGACCGATCATCATGAGTCGTGGCGGAGCCGAGCAGGGTGGACTGCTCGTCGGCGCTGACGCGGCGCGCCTGCGTGGCATCATCGATTTTCCGAGCTACATGGAGCGAGGCGTCTACCGCCTGGGGAGCGACGATGCGCTCATTGGCGACGGCCTTGCGGAGACCCTTGGACTGTCCGTGGGTCAGCTATTGCGTGTTCGTAGTGGCGAGCGCGAGACGTCGTTCCGCGTCGCTGGGATCTTTCATCTGGGCAACGCTGGCGTCGACGACTCGTGGGTGGTGAGCTCTCTTCGCAACGCTCAGACGCTCCTGGACCGCGTCGGGGACGTGAGCGCCATCGACATTCGCGTGGAAGAACCCTTTGAGGCTGAAGCCATAGCCACTCGCCTCAGTGAACGCACGGGCCTTGAGGCGGAGAGCTGGATGTCGCGCAACCAGCAGCTTCTCATCGCGCTGGAAAGCCAGAGTCGTTCGAGCCAGATGATCAACATCTTCGTGTTGCTCGCGGTGGCGATGGGCATCGCGAGCGTTCTTGTGGTGAGTGTTGTTCAGCGCCAGGGACAGATTGGGATTCTCCGCGCCATTGGCACATCACGACGGACGGTGCTGGGCATCTTCTTGTGGCAAGGCGCGTTACTTGGCATCAGCGGCGCCTTCCTTGGCATCCTCCTTGGATGGCTCGTGGCTCGTTGGATGGGCAGTTTTATTCTGTTTGAGATCACCGTTTCTTGGAGCCTCATACTCTCGGCGCTGGCGATCTCCGTGATGACGGGTGTGCTCGCGGCGATTCTTCCGGCACGAAGCGCAGCGCGCATGGACCCCGCCGCCGCGATCCGAGGTGATGCATGAGTGAGCTCCTGCTTTCGTTGCGCGACGTTCGCAAATCCTTCGGCGACGAGGTGAAGGTGGAGGTGCTCCACGGCATCGACCTGGAGCTTTACGCCGGAGAGATGACCGCTCTCATCGGACCCAGCGGCTCTGGCAAGAGCACGCTCCTCAACCAGATCGGTCTCCTCGATCGGCCGACGTCGGGCACCATCGAGCTCCTCGGCAAGGACATCAGCGCCCTCGACGACGCTGGGATTACGGCGCTGCGGGGGCGCTCGCTGGGGTTCATCTTTCAGTCGCACCATTTACTTCCGGCGCTGAGCGTCCTCGAAAACGTGATGTTGCCAGCGGCGGCGGTGGGCGGCGGCTTTACCCGAGCCATGGTTCCGCGCGCTCAGTCTCTCTTGGACGCCGTCGGCCTCGGTGACCGGACGGCCTCGTTTCCGCGGCAGCTCTCCGGCGGGATGCAGCAGCGCGTCGCCGTCGCTCGTGCGCTCATGAACGAGCCGTCGCTGGTCCTCGCCGACGAGCCGACGGGAAACCTAGATACAGAGAGCAGCGACCGGGTGTTCGAGCTTCTTACGCGACGAAACGAAGAAGAGCAGACCTCGTTCCTCATCGTGACGCACAGCCACGACCTCGCTCGACGCTGCCGCCGCGTGGTTCAAATTGTCGACGGAAAGATCGATGGGGATGGGACGCCAGAAGAAGTGCTGGGGGCGCGCGGAGCGTAGCCGAGTTCGTCGGATTTACAGCGGAGGCGGTGTCGTCGTCGAGGCCGATTCGTGACAGGGTAGCGGATGAGTTCTTTTCCCGTGGGTCTTCGCCCTTGCACCGGGCACAGGCCCAAACACGCTCCTGGTTTGATCGCACTCACCGGCGGACCTGGAGCCGGCAAGACCGCGGTCCTTGAGATGGCGAGTCGAGCGTTTTGCCAACATGTCGCGATTCTCCCGGAGGCCGCCGGTATCGTATTCGGAGGAGGGTTTCCCCGTGAACCTGGGGACCTCGTGCTGCGCGCATCCCAGCGAGCCATCTTCGGCATTCAGCGCGAAGTGGAACGACTCGTTGTCGATGAGGGCGAGGTGGCCATCGGCTTGTGTGATCGCGGGAGCATCGACGGCGTGGCTTATTGGCCTGGCCCGCCGGAGTCATTCTACGCGGAGTTCGGCACCAGCATCGAACAAGAGCTGGGCCGCTATGCGGCGGTGATCCACCTCGAGACCCCTCATGCAGCTCAGGGCTACGATCACTCGAACGTTCTCCGTGTGGAGTCCGCGGAAGAGGCGCACGCCATCGACGCACGCATCGCCGAAGCGTGGAGAGACCACCCTCAGCGCACGACGATCCCGAGCACCCCGGACTTCATCGACAAGGCGCTCAAGGCTCTGGCGGCGATTCGCGCACAGCTGCCGGAGACGTGTCGCCCCACGGCGTAGAGGGCCTCGGGCGCAGAAGTGAGCGGCGGATTCTCGACCACATCGGAAAGTTGGCCCGGCTCGTGCTTCTAGTCCCGGCATGTCTACCATCGAGCACATTCTCTGCCCGACCGATTTCTCTGTCCACTCGGCGGCGGCGCTCGTCTACGCTCTCCGCCTCGCCGAAGGGCTCGGAGCCCGCGTTACCCTGCTGCACGTATGCCCCGTTCCTCTCTATGTGATGCCAGGGGGAGAGTAT
Source organism: Polyangiales bacterium (assembly GCA_047619315.1). GTDB lineage: Bacteria > Myxococcota_A > Polyangia > Polyangiales > Houyiibacteriaceae > JBCCRV01. The sequence goes on along the minus strand of JBLHKB010000224.1, from coordinate 1,704 downwards.
GCGCCGATGGGCGATGACACGGCGACGTTCATGAAGAGCGCGCAGCACGAGCTCGATAAGTGGGTCGAGAAGCACTCGAAGGACACCCCAAGAGCGCTCGACTCGCTCCTCGTCCACGGTGACGCCTACAGAAAGATCACCGCCGCCGCCGCCTCCTTGCACGTGGGCCTCATTGTGATGGGCACCCACGGACGCAGCGGTTTCTCGCGTTTGGTAACGGGAAGCGTCGCGGAGCGGGTCCTTCGCACGTCCTCGTGCCCGGTTCTCACGATCCCTCTGGCGATGGCCAAAACGATGGCGAAGACGCTGGGCTCAGAGAAGCCCTCGGCTCCCGTGTAGGCGGCGCAGAGATTGCGCCAACAGAAGCTCCTGACGCATTCGTTGCGCGGGAAACAACACACCGATGAATGAATCCAGCCCCATCAATCTTCCGGGAACACCCAAATGACTCCAACACACATTCTCCTCGCGACAGATTTCTCCGACCCAGCGGACCGTGCGTGCGAGGTGGCCAAGACCCTTCGCGAGTCCTTCGGCGCCACAGTCCACGTGGTGCATGTGATCCCTCGCCCCGACGCGGAAGTGTCAGGGGGATCCAGCCGCGTGCGCGACAAGCAGTTCGAGGCCTATGAGGTCGGGCTTCAGATGATGCTTGAAGCCTTTGGGAGAACTTTTGGGCCCGGACCGAAGGTCACTACGAAGCTACTTCATGGCCGCGCCGAGGAACGCATCCTCGCCGCCGCGCACGCGACGAAGGCGGACCTGATCTGTCTGGGGACGACGGGCAAAGGCATGATCGACCGACTTCTCATGGGGAGCACGGCGCAGAGCGTCATCCGCCACAGCGACGTGCCTGTTCTCACGACGCCCTAGTACTCGAGGTGGCCCACCGATGCGGCCCTGCTTGGGAAAAGGGTGAGGGCCGCCATCAGCACCGAGTGCTTAAAGTCGGGACGTGGCAACAGAGATCACGACGCCGCCACGTTCACGCACCAAAGACTTAAATAATGGAGGAAAGACATGTTTAGCGTCGAGTTTCACGGAGCCGCCCAAGGGGTCACTGGTTCCATGCATCTGGTCCGAACGCCGCGGGCCAACATTCTCCTTGATTGCGGCATGTTCCAAGGCCGACGAAACGAATCGATTGAGCGCAACCGCGACCTCCGCGTTCGTCCCGAGGACATCGACGCCGTCGTCCTCTCCCATGCGCATATCGATCACTCCGGCTCACTTCCGCGCCTTTACAAGCAGGGGTACCGAGGTCCGGTTTACACCACCCCCGCCACCCATGATCTTTGTCGGGCCATGCTCAAAGACGCCGCGGCGATTCAGCTCCACGACGCGAAATGGATCAACGAATCCATCCGCCGAGGCAAGTCCGACATGGAGCCGGTGGAAGCTCTGTACGACCAAGACGATGTCGCCGGCATCCTCTCGCAAACCACGGGGGTTCCGTATCGACAGAAGGTCCGCATCGCAGAAGGCGTGGACCTAACATTGTTCGACGCAGGCCACGTCCTCGGCAGCGCCCTCGTCGCCCTCGACATCGACGACGAGGGACAGCGGCGGAGGCTCCTGTTCACCGGTGATCTCGGCCGCCGTTCGATGCCCATTCTTCGCGACCCCGAATCCCCTGACGGCGTGAGCGTGCTCATCACCGAGGGCACATATGGCGACCGACTTCATCCCCCCATCGAGCAGATG
>JBLHKB010000223.1:0-10209 GCA_047619315.1 Polyangiales bacterium | reverse complement strand
AGATCTTCGTTGGCGGCCAAGAGCACTTTTACCTCGAGGCCCAAGCCGCCCTCGTCTATTACGACGAAGGCGGACAGGTCATGGTCCACGCCTCGACACAGCACCCGACGGAGACACAGATCATCGTCGCGCGCGTGCTCGGCGTCCCAAGCCATGCAGTCACCTGCCAGTCCCTACGCATGGGTGGAGCGTTCGGCGGCAAAGAAGTCCAAGCGAACACTTGGGCAGCCGTCGCCGCTGTGGGTGCGCTCAAGACCGGTCGACCGGTGCGTGTTCGTCTCGACCGTCAACGCGATATGACGCTGACCGGCAAACGACATCCCTTCTTGGGGCGCTACGACATCGCCTTCGACGACGAAGGTAAAGTGCATGCGCTGGACGTCCAGCTTTACAGCGATGGTGGCTACAGCCTTGACCTGAGTCAGCCGGTGTTGGCGCGTGGTCTCTTCCACATCGACAACGCCTACCACTTCGAAAACCTGCGCGTCGTCGGGCGGGCTTGTAAGACGCACAAGACTTCGCAGACCGCCTTCCGCGGTTTCGGCGGCCCCCAAGGCATGGTCGTCGTCGAGGAAGCTCTCGACCGCGTCGCCCGTGCGACGGGCCTTGCGCCGCACGTCGTTCGCCAGCGAAACTTCTATCGCGAAGGCGACAAAACCCACTACGGCATGCTCGTGACGGGCGCCGAGCGCCTCCAGCGCATCTGGGACGAGCTCCGCGAATCCAGCGACTTCGACGCACGTTGGGCAGAGATCGAAGCGTTCAACGCCAAGCACGAGAACACGAAGCGGGGCCTCGCGATCACGCCCGTGAAGTTCGGCATCAGCTTTACGACGGCCTTCTTTAACCAAGCCGGCGCGTTGGTCATCGTCTATGCCGACGGCAGTATTCAGCTCAACCATGGCGGCACCGAAATGGGCCAGGGACTGCACACGAAGATGATGCAGATCACCGCCGACGCGCTGGGCGTCGATATGGACGCCGTTCGCATGATGCCGACGAGAACCGACAAGGTGCCAAACACCTCCGCGACGGCGGCGTCGAGTGGCACGGACCTCAACGGCCAAGCCGTTCGAGATGCGTGCCATCAGATTCGAGACCGCCTCGCCATCGTCGCCGGCAGTATCCTGGGCTGCTCAGCAGGCGACGTGTTCTTCGAAGGCGGCAAGGTGTGGGCGGCGGGTCTCGAGCATGAGACTCACGAGTTCACGGCCATCGCCAAGGCGGCGTACCTCCAGCGCGTGCCTCTCTTCGCGGCAGGCTACTACCGCACGCCAAACATTCACTTCGACGAAGCGAAGGGACGCGGGAAGCCGTTTCACTACTTCGCCTACGGCGCCGCCGTCACGGAAGTTGAAGTCGACCGCTTCACCGGCCAATACGACTTCCGCCGGGCGGACATCCTCCACGATGTTGGCGATTCGCTTTCGCCCAAGGTCGACCTCGGCCAGGTCGAAGGCGGCTACATTCAGGGCCTGGGATGGCTCACCCGCGAAGAGCTCGTGTGGAACGCCGATGGTCGCCTCGCGACGGCGGGAGCGAGCACCTACAAGCTGCCGACGCTCGGAGAGTGCCCCGAAGTGTTCAACACAAACCTCTTGCCGAAGGCCGCCGAACCCGGCGTGATTCACGGCAGCAAAGCCGTCGGCGAGCCGCCATTGATGCTAGCCATCAGCGCCCGCGAGGCACTGCGCCAAGCCGCTGCGGCGTTTGGCAAAGACGTCCTCAGCGGCGTTCCTGTGGCCTGCCCATCGACGCCGGAAGCGCTCTACTGGGCCATTGAAAACGTGCGCAACGAGCCTTCGCCCGAAGCCACGAAGTAGCGATGGCCACGCGACTCGACACCGACGAACGAAGACAACAGCTCTTGGACCTCGGCCTAGAGCTGTTCGATCGTCATTCCTACGAGTCGCTCTCCATCGAAGCTATCGCGAGTGAAGCGGGCATCTCCAAGGGCCTGCTCTACCACTACTTTCCCGGCAAGCGCGCGTTCTACGTCGCCGTCGTCGAGAGCGCCGCGTCCATGCTTCTTGAGCGCGCGGCGGCGGCGAGCGAAGAAGCCGACCAGCTCCCCGACACAACTCCCCTCGAGCGTATGGTCGCCGGCGTCGACGCCTACCTCGACTTTGCCGAGACCTACGCGGACTCCTTCCGCTTCGTCTTGCGCGCCAAGGACGAAGAGGTGCAGCCGATCTTGCAGAGCGTGCGTCGCCACTTCATCGACCGCCTCCTCGAAGAAGGCGGCAACCCTCTCGGGGCCGTGGGACTTATCGCCTTCGCCGAAGGCGTCACCCTTGAATGGCTCGATGCGCCGGAAGCATGGAAGCGCGAAGATATCCTCGCGCTCATCGTGCGCGTGGCTGCTCCTGCCCTCGGCCCTGCCTGATCACGGTTTCAACGCAGCCCATTCAACGGCGAGTATCTTTCGCCCGCGCGCGAAGAACTTCACCACTCCGTCTTCGTCGTCGAAAACATGCAGCGTAGGACCGTTTTCCCAGCCGGGCTTCTCGACCTCAACGATGCTGAACACCTCGAAGTTCCAACGCCCCGCCTCGCTGAATCCTCACGGGTCGCACGGAAACGTCGCGCCCTTTCCGAGAAGACCAGCGCGGTGAAGTGAGTGGTCCGTCTTCGAATGAACCACGAGGGGATTTGGAACTCGATGCAGCGCTGACTCGGGCAGCCCGTCGTCTAGTGACGGCGCCTCCACGTTGGAAATCCTCGCCACCGATGTGGACCCGCGACTGCGCGCGGAACGCCTGACATTGCGCGTGCTGGCGCTCTGCGAAGTAGGCGACGAGAGAGGAGCACGACGCGATGTCGACGAGCTACGTGCCCCTTGATGATCGTTTATCCGCCGCCCTGGCGCGTGTCGCGAATAGCTGCGTCGGCCCGTTGGACCACTAAGGCCCTTCTACTGAACTTTGTTCAACAATACTATTGACCTGAGTTCAACAACCCCCATACTCAGTGACAGGAAGCAAAGGAGACAACTCATGCAGACCACACAGACTCAGAAGAAACTGCCCCTTCCCGTTCGTCGCCCGCCGCTCGACCTCAGCGAGGTACCTCAGCGCTGGCTCGACAACAGCGTGCTGGCGTCGACGATCTCAGACGCCGTGAACCTACTCTTCCCTCACGGTGAGCGCTTCTTTGTACGAAGCGTGAAGCGCTTTGAATCGCAGGTGAAGAGCCCCGAACTCCGAGCGCAGCTACGCGGCTTCTACGGCCAAGAGGGAAGCCACGCCCGCGAGCACGAACGCTACTTCGACATCCTGCGAAGTCAGGGACACGAGTTCGAAGGATTTCTCAAAGACTTCGACAAGTTCATCCGTGCTGTCGAAAAAGCATCACCTGACACTTGGGGCCTCGCCACCACCGCGGCGGCTGAACACTTCACCGCCATCATGGCTGAACACGCCATCGTTGAGCGCACGCTCGACGGTGCGCACCCGGCCATGCGGGAGCTCCTTCTTTGGCACGCCGCCGAAGAGATCGAGCACAAGGCCGTAGCCTTCGATGTTTTGCAAGAGGTCGACCCACGCTACTCAACGCGTGTGATCGGACTCTTCGTGGCGACGACGGTGCTCGGGCTTTGGTGGACGCGCGCGACGGCGCTTCTGCTCAAACAACGCGGCGTCACTTGGGACGAGATTCGCGCGGAGCTCCGCGCTGGAAAACGAAAGTCGAAGAAGAAGATTGGGCGCGATGTGTTCCTCAAGGGGATCCTCACGTACCTGAAGCGCGACTTTCATCCGGACCAAAACCCGGGCGTCGGCGAAGCGCAGGCGTACCTTTCGCAACTCTCGTAGAGCGCCCTCTCCAGTCTCCAGCGAGCACTCGCTCCTGGAGGCCGGCTTGCTCTTCCGCCGTTCTCAACGCGGAGGCGGTCGAATGCGCGTTTGCTAACTACGAGACCAAGGGTCATCGACGTAATCGTCAACCTCATGCGCTTGGAACACTTTGTATCATACGATTCTTGGGCCGAAGGCCCCTTCGTATGACAGACTCTATGATGCAAAAACTCGCACGAGGACTCGCCTGCGCCCTGCTCCTGACGGCCGCTTGCGGCGACGATGACGGCCCCGTGCAACGGATCGACGGAGGCCCCAACTTCGATGGTGGTCCCAACTTTGACGCCGGCTCCGAGCCCGAGAGCGACGCCGGGCCTCGGCAAGTCGATATGTGCGGCGATATGCGCCTCCAGTCCCTCGTGTACTACGGCACCAGCCAACCCACGGCGCTTCCGCTCACGCCGGGACAAGTCCTCGCCATCGGTTCGCTCAACGGATGCACGGGCACCTTCATCACGGACGAATGGATTCTCACAGCAAGTCACTGCGGCGTGCGACCAGGACGTGAGTTTTGTGTGGGGACCTTCGCCAGCGCTCCGCTCCACTGCTTCGAGATCGACCGCGCCGAGAGTCACCCTCAGTCGGATATGACGGTGCTTCACGTAACGGAGCCCGCATCATCGGCGGTGCCTGAGATCGAACCCATCCCCGTCATGGTGGAGCGCCTGGATGAAAGCTGGCTTGGCACGATCCTCGAGGCCTCGGGCTACGGCGCACAAGAAGACGGTAACAGCGGTGAGCGAGAGTTCACGGCGCAGCCCCTCGTCGACTTGCCCGGTCAGAACCTCACGATCGATGGCGAAGGCGTCCGAGGTGTTTGCTTCGGCGACTCCGGCGGGCCTGTCATGGGTGTCGCTGGAGACGGAAGCGTTCGCGTGTTTGGCGATCTTTCCGGCGGCGACGGGAGCTGCGTCGGTCGCGATAACTACGCGCGAACAGACTTGGTTGTCGACTGGATCGAGAGCTTCACGGGACCCACCGGCGTTCCCGACGGATGTGGAAGCATCACGAGCGAAGGCCGCTGCTCGGACAACGTCGCGCTCTGGTGCGCCGATGACATGATCCAACGCGAAGAATGCGAGCGCTGCGGCTGGGACCCTGGCACAAACGGCTACCGCTGCGTGACCGGCGCAGACCCGTGCATGGGACTCGACGTGGGCGGCACCTGCGAGGGCAATACGGCACGCTGGTGCGAGCGTGGCGTCGTTCTCGAACGCGACTGCACAGCCTGCAATGAGAACTGCGATCCGGACACTTCCGTGGGCGGCGCCTACTGTGTCCCCGACGCCTGCGAAGGCGTCGACTATCTCGGCGAGTGCCGCGGCGACGTGGCCTTCTGGTGCCAAGACGGAGCGCCGAATTCCATCGATTGCGCACGCCGCGGCGGTAGCTGCGCTTTCGTGAATGACGAGATTGGATACTACTGCGTTCGCTAGACGACCTTCATCTCAAGCCCTGGTTGTCGGGGGACAGAGTGAAACGCGTCATTTCCGACTTCTTTACGAGGTACGAGTAAACACCTACGGTTCATTGATGGCCGTCGTCACTATTCGCCACGTCAGCGATCCGATGGAGGCGTCGATGCTCGTCGATTTGCTCAAGCAAGAAGACATCACCGCATTCACTCCGGGCAATGAGCACAATGCGATGATGGGCGGGCTCCTCGGGTCGGCCTTGAACGTTCCCATTCGAGTCGACGAGAGCGACGCCGAACGTGCGATGGAGATCCTCAGCGCCCTCGATGACTACGACAAAGTCGATGCCATCCCCCTGAGCGCGCGTGACCCCTCGGCGCATGATGGAGACGGCCCCTACCGAGGTGGCCCGATGCCGACCGATACCTCCGACCGCCGCAAGGCGTCCGTCGCGATCGCAGCGGCGCTCATTTTGCCCTCCGTGTGTGGAGCCTTCGGTTCAGGCCACTTCTACGCCCGTCAATACCAACGCGGATTCATCCTTCTGGTGAGCGCGTGGCTCTGCATCGTCTACGGCTTTCGCGAGCAGTGGGCGTGGTCGGGGGTTGTCGTTGTGATGGTGCTCGATTTGGTGGGCGCCGCGGCATCGATCCGGCGGCGCTCCGAATGAACCGATCGGCCGTCGTTCGCTAGCCCTTCGCCACTCCGGCGCGAATCAGGTCACAGAGCACATCGAGTGAAGGCCGGCTGAGATTTCGCCGACTTCGAACGAGGTAGTACGGAACTGCGGGAAGCTCGGGCATCGGGATGCCAACCATGCCTGCTGGGACTTTGCAGCATTCATTGACGATGGCGAGGCCGAGGCCGAGTTTGGCGAAGTGGAGAATGAGCTCCCAGCCGTTCGCTTCGACGCTCGTCGAGAACGGGACGCCTTGATCTCGGAAGGTGCGGTCAAGCATCACGCGTTGAGCCTTGCCCTTTGGAGGCACGACCCAGTGCTCGCCGGCCAGGTCCGCGATTCGCACGCTGCGTTTCTTCGCCAGACGATGCGAGCGTGGGACCACAACCACTGCGCCGACCTCTTGCAGTGGCTCGGCTATGAGTTCGGGGGGAACGTCCTCGACCATGGTGACACCGACATGAGCTCGACCTGAACGAACCGCGTCCAGCGTCTCTCCTTGGTCATGAGTCAGGAGCCGCAAGCGCTCGGGGAAGCGCTTGTTGAAGCGGCGAAGAGCATCGCCAAGCAAGTAGAGGTAGGCGCCCTCCCCCGCCGAGAGCGCGATGGGCTGCGTGGGGTCTTCGCCTCGAAGTCGCGCCAGCAGCTCTCGGGTTCGCTCTCCTTGATCGCGGCCAAACGCCAAGAGGGCTTCGCCATGCATTGTCAGCTTCACACCTCGGCCGTCGCGGGTGTAGAGCGGGACGCCCACCTGTTCGCTCAGCTTGCGCACCTGCACGTGGAGCGCGGGCTGTGAAATGTGGAGTCGCCGCGCCGCCGCCGTGAAGCTCTCTTCTTCGGCGAACGCAACGAACGCAACAAGCCAGTCAGCGTTTATCATTACGTTTCATTATACATCATAGAATACCAATAGTGGTTTCATTAGTTCCTCGACGTCACTGTGGGATCACTATGAAAAACAAAAACAAAAACCCAGCAGTACTGGGAATCGACATCGGCCGCGTCATCATCGGTGCCGCCGACATGCATGGAAAAGCAGACACGGTCTTTCTGGATGGTGACGACAAAGCGGCGATGAACACGCCGGCCACGCCAGATGCGTTTGAGGTGATCACCGAGCTCGTGAAGGCGTTCGACCGCAAGGTCTGGCTCGTCTCGAAGTGTGGACCGCGTATTCAGGCGCGTTCTCGTCGGTGGCTAAAACGTCACGACTTCTTCGAGCGCACAGGCGTTCGCCCAGATCGCCTGCGCTTTTGCCACAAACGCCACGAGAAGCGTGGTCACTGCATCGACATCGGCGCGACACACTTTGTGGATGATCGCGAGGATGTGCTCAAGCATCTGCGTGAGGATGTGCCGCATCTGTTTCTCTTCGGGACGCAGAAGAAGACGCCGCCTCCATGGGCGACTCATGTTGCGCACTGGCAGGCAGTGCGGGCGGAGCTGCTTGGCTAGCGTGGTAACGTCGTTCGATGACGAAGAGCGCGAGTCATTCCCAAGAGCGAATGTACGAGGAGCGTGCTGCGGAGTACGACGCACTCATCGGTGCGGAAGACGCCGACGGCACGCTTCGCAACAGGCTTCTCGAACGTGTGGACCTTGACGACAAGCGAGTCGCGGACATCGGTGCTGGGACTGGAAGACTCGCCCGCTGGGTCGCGCCCTTAGCCTCGCATATTCATTTGGTGGACCGCGCGAAGCCCATGCTCGAAGTCGCGCGTACGCACCTGAAGCGCGAAGGTCACGGAGCAAAGATCGAGTTTCACGCGGCGGACGCGCGGGAGCTTCCACTCGACGACGACTCCGTCGACATCGCTCTCGCAGGCTGGGTGTTTGGGCACTTTCGGCATTGGATGCCGGAAGGGTGGAAAGTCGAAGTCGATACGGCCATCGCAGAGATGCAGCGGATCGTGGTCGGCGATGGACCTCTCGTGGTTATCGAGACCCTCGGCACCGGGCATGAATCTCCACGTCAGCACACGGGGCTCGATGAGTACTTCGTTCACCTCGAGTCGATGGGGTTCGAGCGTGAGTGGGTGCGAACGGACTACGTCTTCGCGGACGCGGAGGTTGCGTGCGAGACGATGGGGGCGTTCTTTGGTGCGGTGCTTGTGGCGAAAATCCGTGCAAACCGGTGGTCACGTGTACCGGAATGCACGGCGATCTTCCTGCGGCGGTAGGTGGTGGAAGTCCGGCCTAGAAGTCCGCGCTGCCCACGGCGCGTGGGTAGGGAATGACGTCGCGGATGTTCTCGACGCCCGTCAGGTACTGAACGAGACGCTCGAGGCCAAGGCCGAAGCCCGCGTGAGGCGCCGTACCGTAGCGTCGTAGGTCGAGGTACCACTCGTAGTGCTCGCGCGGGAGCTTCATCTCTTCCATGCGTTTGACCAAGAGGTCAAAGCGCTCTTCGCGTTGGCTACCGCCGATGATCTCGCCGATGCCAGGCACCAGAACGTCCATGGCCGCGACGGTCTTCCCGTCGTCGTTCTGGCGCATGTAGAACGCCTTGATGTCGCGCGGGTAGTTCATGAGGACGACGGGGCCGTCGACGACTTCGTCCGTCAGGTACTTCTCGTGCTCGGCACCGAGGTCGATGCCCCACTCGGGTTTGACCTCGAACTTCTTGCCGGAGGCGATGAGCTTCTCGACGGCGTCCGTGTAGTCCATGCGGACAAAAGGCGTGTCGAGCATCTTCTGGAGGCGCGCGATGAGACCCTTGTCGACGAACTTGTTGAAGAAGGCGATGTCGTCGGCGCGCTCTTCGAGAACGCGACGCGTGACACCCTTGAGGAAAGACTCCGCGAGATCGATGTTGTCACTAAGGTCGGCGAAGGCGATCTCGGGTTCGACCATCCAGAACTCGGCGAGGTGACGACGGGTGTTGGAGTTCTCGGCGCGGAATGTGGGACCAAACGTGTAGACACGGCTGAGCGCCATGGCGTAGGGCTCGACGTTGAGCTGGCCGCTCACCGTGAGAAACGCCTCCTGGCCGAAGAAGTCCTCGCCATAGTCGACGGTGCCGTCTTCCTTCTTGGGCGCGTTGACCATGTCGAGGGTGGACACGCGGAACATCTCGCCGGCGCCTTCGGCGTCATGCGTGCTGATGATGGGCGTGTGCACCCAGAAGAAGTCGTCATCACTGAGCTGGCGATGAATCGCCTGGGAGATGCTGTGGCGTGTGCGCGCGACGGCGCCGACAAGGTTGGTGCGCGGTCGCAGATGCGCATGCTCGCGTAAATGCGCCATGGAGTGACGCTTCGGCTGCATGGGGTACGTGCTCGGGTCTTCGACGTCGCCGACGAGTACAAGTCCCGTGACCTCAAGCTCGGTAGCTTGACCCTTGCCCTGGGAAGCGATGACGTTGCCCGTCACAGTCACAGCGGCGCCGGCGCTCAGCTTGGAAGCGAGCTCGAAACCCGGCGCGCCTTCTTTGACGACGGCCTGAAGGCCATCGAAGGCCGTGCCGTCATGAACCATGACAAAGCAAAGGCCTGCGCCGGACTTTCGGGCGCTGCGAACCCAGCCGCAGATTTCGACCTCTTGCCCGATGGCGCTCTCGTTGAGGAGGACGCGGATCTTCTTTCGTTCAGCCATGGGCCGGAGCGTTAAAGACGCGACATGGGATGTCCAGGGCTCTGTGTCGTCAGCTCATGGCGGCTATCAGGGTGGGCATCATGTGCCGCGAAAAATCGATCTCCGGCTCGTAGTGCGTGAAGAGCCCGCCGATGGTGCCAAACACTCGGGCGATCATCACGAACTCTTCGGGGATGCCCTCGATGGGATCGGCCGTAGCCACAGCCAGGACCACCTTGGCGTCCGCGATCATTTCTTCGGGTTTGCGGAAACGCAGCGAGCCGCCGCTTGCCTGCGCATCGCGGAACTCCTTCAGAAGTACGTCGACAAACGCCAAAAGGGTATCGGCAGAGCCGCTGCGCGTACGGAAGCCCAGCTCGCTCAAGCGCAGAACGAGGCTCTCTCTATCGGAGACCACGAAGGCCTGCACCAGCTTTAGGTACGCCATACGCGTGGGCTCATCGATGCTCTTGGAGCAGCCAAAATCCAAGAGTGTCAGGCCAGCTTCCTTGTCGTAGAGCAGATTTCCCGGATGAGGGTCTGCTTGAAAATGGCCGGCAACGAGGATCTGGCGAACATACGCCTGAAGCAGCGTGCCCAGGACGTCGGCGATCTCTTGCGTCGACTCTTCGGATCCGTCCGCGCCGACATCGTCTGAGACCTTCTTGAGGCGGTCGAGAGCGGTCGT
>JBLHKB010000222.1:0-10220 GCA_047619315.1 Polyangiales bacterium | reverse complement strand
GCGTATTTGATGGCCCGTGGGTAAGCGAGGCCAATTCCGCTACCGGCGAGAAGAAATAGGCTCCCGAGGGCAAATCGGCCGCGATGAGGCCGAACCAGCTCCAAAATACGCAAAGTGCGCTGCCGAGACGGCTTTTCCTCTAGATCCGCCTCTGTTTTGGCCATTCAGGTCTCTGTCTGTGCACGACTCACAGCGTTAGCAAAGACGACCTTACAGCTTGAACTCGTTTCACGCGCGGAAAGTGCTACGGTCCGGCAACGAAAGAGGACGGCGCAAGGAGCGCCGTGGGAGCTGGGATCATTTCTGCGAAAGTTTTTGTTGGTAACCTGAACTACCGAACCACCAAGGAGGAGCTTTCGGCTTTCCTTGGGGCGGCAGGTGAAATCGTTGACTGCTTTCTTCCGACGGATCGGGAGACAGGCCGCCCACGCGGTTTTGGATTCGTGACGTTCGCGTCGTCGGAGCAAGCCACTGCATGTGTTGAGAAATTCAACGGCGCCGACTTCAATGGACGGAGCCTGAATATCAATGCGGCGGAGGAGCGTGGACGTCGTCCCGCTCCTGGAGGCGGAGGCGGAGGTCCACCCCGTGGTCGTCCGGCTGGTGGCGGTGGTGGCGATCGCCGTCCCGCTGCACCGTTCAAGCGCAGCCCTAGTGCCGGCGGTCCTCCTCCCCGACGTGGTTTCTCTCCACCTCCGGAGCCAGCCGCTCCTGTGTTTGATACGAGCGATCGTCAATACAAAGAACATGAGGGGCCGACAGACGAATGGGGCTCACCCATGGGCAAAACGAAGAAGCGCTCCAAGGGCTCGCGAAGAAACCTTCGTGCGCGTAAAGACGACGTCGACGAAGACTGAGTCGACTCTCGCCGTCGTAACGGCGCCCAAATAGCCAAAGGTCGAGACCATGAAGCGAGTTCTCTTCGCCCTTCTACTGGGTATGTTCGTCATTCCGGCATGCGGCGGTGACGCTGCACCCGCTGAAGAAGAGTCCACTGGCGGCGAAGACATTCCTGCTCACGACCGCCGTCACGTGGATGATGAGCATGAGTACGCGGAACACCCGGAGATGGCGCCTGCCCTCGAAGAGTTTCACTACGCATTCTCCCTGCACTGGCATGGCGACCGTTCGGCCACTGCGGTCTGTGCGGACATCGAGCGACTTCAAGGCTTGGCCAGCGCCGCGTCGGCAGAGCACGAAGATGAGGCCATCAGCGAAGAGCTCAGTATTTCAACGCAGAGCGTCGTCGACACATGTGCAAACGACACCGCCGCGTACCCTACCGCCTTCGACCGAATGCACCACGCGCTCCACGCCATGATGGGCGTTCCGCTGGACTGAGAACGAGGTCAGACTCTGGTGGTGCGCAGCGTTGCGGCGGCGCGAAAATGCCCTGCAAGCTCCCTGAGTCTACTGGGGTGCTGGGGGCATGGTCTCTTCGCCTTCGCCAACCAAAATGGTCATGCCAGCGCTAAACGAAACGCGCGTTGTGTCATCCGTGAGTCCCACGTCGAGGGTGGCATCGAGCTGAAAACGTGGTGCCACCTGCGCCGTGATGCCTGCACCCACGAAGGGCAGCGGGTCGATGCTACGCGGCCAGATCACGAAGACCTGTCCGAAGACACCCACGGCCTCGGTGATCGATATGCCCAACGCCAAGCTGCCTTCGCCTTGGACCACCGCCGTCCCCAAGTTCACCGTCCCAGCGGCTAGGTTGCCGCCGATGGACACCGCGCCGAGCGACAAAAGCCAGTTCCATTCGATGCGACCGGTGTTCACTCCGCCTTCCGTCGCGATGGACAAACTCGGAACGAAGCTCGTGGAGAAACGTTCCGTAGGCGAAGCGGCGACCTTCAAACCGATAGTCGTATCGCCGAACGCGACTCCATTCGGCCCTGGCCCAAAGACCCCCACCACGCTTGGTATCGCCAGGCGAAGTTCGAGCCACTTGGAGATGCCAAAACGAATCAAGAAGTTCGGAGCCGAGATGGTCTCCGGGTCATCTTCATCAAAGGTGAAGCCAGCGCCCATCTCTAGGATGGGCCGAAGCACCGGCGCAGCGGCCGTGGAATTTGAATAACCCGGACGGTCCGAGTCAAAGCCCTCTGCGCTCTGAGCCTCTGCGCTCGATGACACTGCGCTCATAGGGATCGCGACGAGAAGAGCCGCGATCACGCGAATCAATGTTCGTGTCCTCCAGGACCGTGCACGTGTCCGTGCGCCGTCTCTTCTTCGGTGGCGTCACGAACCTCAAGAACCTTCACGTGAAAGTTGAGGTTTACACCGCTCAGTGGATGGAGTGGCGTGCATGTGATCGTGGGCCCCTGAACCTTCGTCACCCAAAGAGGAAACGTCTTGCCCTCTTTGGTCTGCGTTTGAAAGCTCATGCCTCGCGTGACGGGTACGTCCGCTGGGAAACGCGAACGCGGCATGCGGATCGGCTTCACCTTCTGCTTGGGTCCGTAGCCTTCTTCGGCCGGTACTCGCGCATCGAATTCATCACCGACGCTCTTGCCCTCAAGTTGTCGCTCCAGCCCGGAAACAATGTTCCGCGAACCGTGCAGGTACAGGAGCGGTCGATCGTCTTTTGATCGATCGAGCTCCTCGCCTTTGTCGTTGGTCAAGACGTACTCAAGGCTCACAGCCTTACCGTTTTCGATGGTGGTCACGCTGGCGGCGTAGCAGCCCCCACCAATTTCATCCAGGACACGCATGTAAAAGCGCTGATGATTCGTTGCAAAAGCAGAGTCTTTCTGGTAAATGTGAATGGCGTTCACTTTAAGGCAAGCCCTATGCGAAGAGCATTCATTGGAACAGGATTGATCGGCGCAGGCCTGGCGGAGGCATCGCTCAGGCGAGGCGACGAAGTCCACGTATGGAATCGCACCGCCTCGAAAACAGTGTCCTTGGTCGCCCTTGGCGCGACCGCTCACTCAAGCGCCGGCGAAGCCGCCGCAGCCGCCGACTTCATTCACGTCGCCCTCACCAGCGACGACGCCGTCGACTTCGTGCTTCCGGGAATCGCGGCAGCCGCCAGCGACGAAGCGGTCCTCATCGATCACAGCACGACATCCGCTCAGCGTACCAAAGAGCGCCAGGCGGGCTGGTCATACGCTCTTCCCCTCATTGACGCGCCGATCTTTATGTCGCCTGCAGCCTGTCGCGCAGGCACCGGCGTCATCGTCGTGGCAGGGCCAAAACACGCCTACGAAAAGGCCGAGGCCGCCCTTGCTCCGATGAGCGGCAAGATCGTGTACCTCGGGGAAGAGCCCGGCCGCGCTGCTGCCATGAAGCTCGTCGGTAACGGTCTCATCCTCTCGCTCGTCGGTGGCCTCGCCGATGCCTTCACCGTCGGCGCTCCCCATGGCCTCGCGCCCAGTGATGTCCTTGGGCTTTTCGAGCACTTTGATCTGAACTGGGTTCTCAAGGGACGTGGCGCCAAGATGGCCTCCGGTGACTTCGAGACCTCGTGGTCGCTCAAGATGGCTCGCAAGGACATCGGGCTCATGCTCGACGCGGCTGGCGAAGCGCCACTCACCGTGCTGCCAGCCATGGCAGAGCGAGCCGATTTTCTCATCGCCAAAGGCGAAGGCGATAGAGACGTGGGCGTCCTCGCATGCGATGTTCACACGCGCGACAATCACACAAAGGAGCAAGGCTAATGGAGTACGATCTCAAGATCACCGGTGGAACCCTCATCGACGGAACCGGCGCCCCGGGCTACCGAGGCGACCTTGGCGTCAAAGACGGCCGCATTGTCGCCATCGGCGAAGCTCCCGGCGAAGCCAAGGAAACCCTCGACGCCACCGGCGCCATCGTGACACCCGGCTTCACGGACATTCACACCCACCTCGACGGTCAGGTCTCCTGGGATGAAGAGATGGCCCCCTCTTCGCTGAGCGGCGTCACGACCTGCGTCATGGGCAACTGCGGTGTCGGTTTCGCGCCGGTTCGCCCCGGCGATCAAGAACGTCTCATCGCGCTCATGGAGGGCGTTGAAGACATTCCGGGGACCGCGCTCAGCGCCGGCCTCAAGTGGAACTGGGAGTCCTTCGGCGAATACATGAGCGCCATCGATGACACGCCACACACCATCGACTTCGCCGCGCAGGTTCCCCACGACGCCGTACGTATGTACGTCATGGGTGACCGCGCCGTCTCCGACCAAGTCGCCACGCCCGAAGACATCGAAAAGATGCGCGTGATCGTCCGCGAGGCCCTGGAAGCCGGCGCTGTGGGTCTGAGCACCGGCCGCACCGACAACCACCGCACCGCGTCGGGCAGCGCCACGCCAGCATCCGAAGCCATGCGCGACGAGCTCCTTGGGCTCGCCGCTGCGTTCAAGGGACTCGGCTACGGCGTCCTCGATGCAGTGTCCGACTTTGACTTCGTCGCAGGCAAAGACCGCTACCAAGGCGAGTTCGACCTCCTCCGCGATATGGCGAAGGAGTCCGGGCGCCCCATGTCCATCTCACTCCTCCAGCGCGACCAGTGCGACTACCAGTGGCGCGACATTCTCAAGAGCGTCGAAGAATGCGTCGCCGATGGTCTCGACATGAAGGTCCAGGTCGCCGCCCGAGCCGTCGGTATCATGCTCGGCCTCGACGCCACGTTCCATCCCTTCATGGGCTTCCCGTCCTACAAGGAGATCAGCCACCTGACTCTTCCAGAGCAGGTCACGGCGATGAAGGATCCGGAACGCAAGAAGCGCATCCTCTCCGAGAAGAACGAGCCCCTCGCCGGCGACGGCTCCTCCATTCCGCCTCTCGCCGACCAGCTCCTCGCGAACATCGACATGATCGCGATGCGCCTCTTCCGTCTTGGCGAGATCCCCAACTACGAGCCGCCCAAGGCCGACTGCATCTTCGCTGAAGCCCTCAATCGCAAAGTCCCCGTTCTCGAAGCCGTGTACGATGCGCTCCTCGAAGACGCCGACGGCACGACGCTCCTCTACTTCCCGCTCTACAACTTCGGCAGCGGCAACCTCGACCTCGTCGAGGAGATGCTCAACCACCCTCTCTCGCTGATGGGTCTCAGCGACGCCGGCGCACACGTCGGCACCGTCTGTGATGGCAGCATGCCGAGCTTCTTGCTTCAGCACTGGGGCCGCGAGCGCGAGAAGGGGCGCATCCCCGTCGAGAAGCTCGTCAAGATGCAGGCCTACGACACCTCAAAGTGGATGGGCTTCGACGACCGCGGCAGCCTCGCCGTTGGACTGCGCGCCGACATCAACGTCATCGACATGAAGCGCATCCGTCTCAAGAAGCCAGTGATGCACGCGGACCTTCCCGGCGGCGCGAAACGTCTTCTCCAGGAGACTGAGGGCATCATCGCTACCTTCGTGAACGGCGAAGCCATCGCCCGCGACGGCAAGCTCACCGGCGCACGACCTGGACGCCTGGTCCGCAGCAACTAGCCGCCTTCGTTGACACGTGTTCTTCATCCCGCCACGATCGTGGGATGAAGAACGCCGCCTTCGTCCTCGCCAGCCTCCTCGCCCTCAGCGCCTGCGGCGACGACACCTCGCCCGACTCCGATTCTGGCGCCACTGACGCCGAGACGCGCGACACTCGAGGTGGAGATGACACCGGCCCCGGCGACGCATGCGAAGGCCTCGAAGACGGTGAAGGCCGCTGCGATAGTGGCGCTACTCAGGTGTGTATTCGAGGCCGGCTGATCCGTCGTGACTGCCGCGATGGCTTCATGTGCGTCGAAGCGGATGACGACGCCCAGTGCGAATGCGACAACGCGACGGACGATGAGTGCCCACGCGGCTGCTCCGATGACCCAGACTGCGCTGGCTGCACGCCGATGTGCACAGGCCGCGAATGTGGCGACAACGGCTGCGGCGGCGAGTGTGGCGAGTGCGGCGATGATGAGCTCTGCACCGACGAGGGAATGTGCGCGGTGCCTACCGGTCTCTGCAGCAATGAGTGCGAGTACGCCGACGACGGCGAGTGCGATGATGGCGGTCCAGGTTCCGCTTTCGATGTCTGTGACTACGCCACGGACTGCGGCGACTGCGGCGTGCGCGAAGACCTCCCCGTCATCTGCACCATCAACTACAACGACGACTGCCCAGACGCTGAGCGCTGCGAATGCGACGAGACGACCGGCGCCTGCGTTTGCGCACCAGGTGCTCGCGGAGACGGCGTTCTTGGCGACGACTGCGATGAGCAGACGGATTGCGCCACAGGGCTTTGTCTCGATGCTCGCTGCAGCCGACCTTGCGACAACGAAAACCCATGCGCAGCGCCCCTCGAGGAGTGCCAGTCGTTCTTGGGCCTGTGCGTCGCGGGAACGTGCGAGACCAACTGCGACGGCCGCAGCTGCGGCGCCGATGGCTGCGGCGGAACCTGCGGGACCTGCGAAGGCGGAGACGTCTGCGTGTCGGGCCGATGCGAAACAGAAGCCGGCGACGCGCTCTCTTGCCCTGGCTCCGCGGGCCAGTGCGCACGCGGAGAAGCCTGCTGCATCACCTCGCCCGACGGCTCACGATCGCGCTGCTTCGAGCACGACACGGCCCGTGATTCTCTCTGCCGCACGTCCGCCGAAGATGACGGTACCTACGGCTACCTCGGGTGCAACGGCGACGAAGACTGCAGCGGCTCGCGGGTCTGCTGTGGCAACAACAGCACCACCTTCTGCGCTGACTCCTGCGATGCACCGGCCGGCATTGTCTGCGACACAACCACCCGTGACTGTGGTGGCGACGCTGAGCTCCGATGCTGCCCCTTGAGTACACCGGTCTGGTTCTCCGGTGACTACGGTCTCGGCCGATGTCTCCCGTCGAGCTGCCCCTAGGCGCGCCTCTTCGCTGTTCTCGGCTATCCTCTCGGCGACAACCTTAGCCCACGACGTCCATCGGCTTGTGGCCGATGATGTGTTCGACCACCAAGGTCGTAGCGTCCTTCGCGGATGAGATGTCGTAAGTCACCTCGGTTTCGCTGAAGAAGCCACTGGGCCGAGGCTGAACACGACCGTCAGGCCCATCCATGTGCAGGTAAGCGGTCTGCCCCTCCGGCAGGTCAAGGCTCAGCACAGGCTCCAGGAGCGAATGGCCCACGCGAACTTCGATACCATCGACGAGCACATGCTTGCCCTCGGTCAGCGGCAGCTGGAGTGCATATTCCTGTGTGATGGGGCCCATGAGAATCTCGAAGTCGACGGCGACCCAGACCGGGATACCGTCCGCCCCTAGTCCCCACACCACTTCGTAGACCCCGTCGCCCCAACCCGTCGACGAGAGAACGAAACTGCGCCCCTCTAAGTCGAGGTGGAGTCCCCGCAGCACATCATGATCGTGGCAGGTATCCAGCAGACCTTCGTCGAGTGTCTCCACGCGGTCGGCGCTCACAAAACCCGCCACGCCAGCATCGACGCTACAGCACACGTCTGCCAGCTCCCACCGATGTACGGGTGCGTCGGAAAAGCGCAGACCTAAGAAGCACGTCCGGTCGTGCTCGGGGCCGACCTCCGCGAGCACCGTGTACGCCGTCGCTTTCGTCGGCGGCGTACCAGTAGGCCACTCCAGCGGGTTGTAGTCCTCACAAAACAAGTCACCCACCACGAGGCCGTCAAAGACGAACTCACCGATCTCGTGGCGCCGCAGGGCCCACTCACCACCACTATCCCCACTCAGACGCAGGGGTTCGCCGGATGTAAGGACGGAGACATGCACGGGTCCTGCCGGCGCTTCTTCTGACTTTTGGCCAGCCTTCTCGCCAGCGATGCCCATGGGCTTGTAGCCGGTGATGTGCCGCACCACCAAGGCTGTCGCGTCTTTGAACGGCGAGATGTCGTAGGTCGTCTTGTTCTTGTCGACGGTAGATTTGGCGCGCACGAGTCCACTGGGCCGCTCCACTCGCAAAGACGCACTCTCACCTTTCGGCAGGCGTCGCTTCAGCGTCGGCTTCCACCGCGATAATTGGCCGACATGAATTTCAATACCGTCGGCAACGCGATGGGTCCCGTGGTTTAGGGGAAAGGGGAGCCGATGCTCTTCAACGATGGCGCCCATCAAGATATGGAAGTCGATAGCTACCCATGCCGGCGTTCCATCTACTGCAAGTCCCCAATACACATCGTAGGTCCCGTCACCCCAGCCGCTCGACGATAGGACAAAGCCGCGTCCGTCCAGGTCAAGGTGCGTGCCTCGAACTAGGTGAGGTCCACATTTCTCGAGCAAGGCGCGGTCTTCGTCGAGAACGTTCACACGGTCAGCGCTCACGAACCCAGAAACACCAGCGCGGACCCCACAGCAGACCCCGCTCGCTTCCCATCGCACGACCGGTGCATCCGAAAAGCGTAGACCCAAGAAACACGTCCGCTCGTGGTCTGGCGCCAGCTCAGCGACCACCACGTAGGCCTTCGCCTGGTTCGCAGGCGTGCCCTTCGGCCAAGTCAGCGGGTTGTAGTCGCCACACAAAAGGTCACCGACGATCAGGCCGGCGAAAACGATCTCGCCGATCTCATGCCGACTCACGATCCATTCACCGTCGCCCTCGCCAATCAAGCGCAGAGGCTCACCGGACGTGAGCACTGATGTATGTACAGGTTTAGTCATCGCTTCATCCTACGTATTGTACGCGCCGTCCCACGGAGCTGAGAAACACATGTAGTCGCCTGGCATAGCTCGAATCCAAACGCTCTCGCCATACGTTCGAGGAATGAGCCCAAACTCGATCCCATCGTGCACATGGACGAAGGGCGCCACGTTGATATGGCGGCGGTGTAACTTAGGAACCGAGGCGATAGTCTCCCGTCAACAAACGAAACGCGTCGTGCTTGTAGTACTTGGGCCGAGGATCCAGTCGTAGGTGCACCCACGCCACGCCACGCCACCACCCGATGTGCTTAACCAGAGAGCACCTGAGTTCCGGCGCCAGTCCGCGATGGCTACGCCCGTTGCGCGCCATACGTCATCGATCTGCGCTTCGCTGGCCGTTCGCAACCAAGACGCCAGGTGACCAAAGCCCTCATTCGCACCATCCGGCGCAGGGACCACGAGCGTGGATTCGCCACGCAGGTTCCTAAAGGTTCGGCATGGTCCCTCGCCTGCAACGAAGTGAGAAGAGAACGAGGCCGCATCCACTTTGCGTGAAGTGAGTCCGGGGGCCGGAGTAAGGGCGAAGCGAAAGACTGGGTCGGAGCTAGCGAACCATGGCGTGCACTCAAAGTAGAATGCAGTCTTGGGGTCGTTTCGTAGTCGGTGAGTCAGGGCTGCCCGCAGCGGTACGCTGTTGATGAGGAGCTCCTGAAAATCCGACCAGCGAATCGGACGCCCTTTGAGGCGAACCTCTTCGCCCTGAGGAGTCGCAACGATCTTCACCTCAGCCGCGGTGAACAAACCCTTGTACGAGTTCAAATTGGCAGGGGCGCCTGGCCCGAATCGCGTCGAGCGACCTCGGTGCATTGGGACTGCATCGACGGCTCGTTTGCGTAGCGACGAAAGCACTCAAGGTGAGGCGCGCGCCAGTGGCCTGCACAGAGGGCCACTTCCGCTTCGAGATCTGCGTCTATGGCTGCACGCATACCCTCTGGAATCGAGTCGAGGCCTGCGGGCGCAATTCGCGCGAGGTTGATAGCTTGGGATGCGCTGAGACCTTCCCGGCAGGAGTCCTCGGAGGCCGTCTCACCACCGGCTTCCACGCTCGGCATGCGGGGGCCCGTGTATCTGATCTTCAGCGTGTCGTTGCCGCCAGCCGTGATCGCGACGTCGATTCCTGTAGGATTGCCATCGAGGTTTGCGTCAAATCGCATCAGCTCAGGGCGAAAAGCCTCCAGCTCGTTCAACGTGTAGCCTCGGGCTTCGAAAGCGGTCTGGAAGAAGGCGCGCACTTCATCCGCGCTCTGCGCAGTTTCCATTTCAAAGATGTGCCGGCCCACTCGCACAGTCGCGCGAATCGGTCGAACGCCTTCGGGGAGCGCAACGGCCAGTTCTGTGGGCGGCCAGGCTGAGTCGTCGGTGGCCGGCGGCGCGGACTCATCAATGAACTCTCGTCGAGACGTCACCTCAAAGCTGAACTCTTGCGCCAGCGCAGGCTCTGGTGCTACCGGCTCTGATTCATCGACGAGCGCAGCAGACGCTGCCTCACCCGTAGCAACAGGAGGAGAGCTCTGCGAGCCACACGCCACCCCCCCCAAGCGCGAGGGCGCAGCCAAGTAGCAGCCGCGGTGTCAACGCATGTTGATCACGGGGCCCAGCGTTCAAACGTCCC
>JBLHKB010000221.1:0-10266 GCA_047619315.1 Polyangiales bacterium | reverse complement strand
CCCACGCCATGAAGTACGCGGTCATCGCCTGCGCCATCGTGGCGTTTACAAACTCGGCGCAGGCTCAGCCCGAGCCCGAGCCAGCGACGGAGCCCGCCTCCACGCCCACTGTTGTTCTGTGCGAAGCCAGCTGGATGGACGCCGAACGTGTACGCGCGCTCCTCGCCGTCGAGTTTGGCGCGGACACCGCAGCGGTGCGGGTCGAGGTCCATACATGCAGTGAAGTCGCCGCCGACGTACAGGTGCGTTTTGGCATCGAAGAAGGCGCCCGAGAGCGCGCGAATCATCTCGACTTGAGTCAGACCGCCACCGGCGCCCGCTCGCGACTCGTCGCTCTCGTCGTCGCGGAGCTTGTACGACTGGGCCCGCCCGCCGTCGCCGCGGTGGCCCCCGCGGAACCCGCGCTTGAAGAACTCGCGCCGCAAGAAAACAACATCGAACTCGCTGAGAATGAAACGGCGCAAACCGCGGACGAGCTCGTCGTGGCTGAACCCGTCGTGGCTGAACCCGTCGTGGCTGAACCCGTCGTGGCTGAGCCCGTCGTGGCTGAGCCCGTCGTGGCTGAACCCGTCGTGGTTGCCGTCATGGCGGAACCGCTTGTTGACGACAGCATCGACGAAGACCGCATCGAAGTGAGCTCGGCGGCGGAGACGTCATCCGCGCGCTGCGAGGGTTGGAGTCGCTTCGGTCGCGGCCCTTGCTCGTGGGCGATCACGTTGGGCTATGGCGTCGCTCTTCATCAGGTTGGCCTCCTCGGCGAGTCCCGCGAGGGCTCCGCGTTTCTTCATCAACTCCGCCTCGTCGGCCGGTGGCGCTACCTATTCGCAGGCGTCCGCATGTACGGGGTCGGGGTCCGAGAAGTCGCCGCTACGAACATCGTCGCCGGCGGCGCCACCGTGATGTTTGGCGTCGAATGGTGGGCCCGGCGCTGGTCAAAGAGCGTCCTCGCCCTACGCACAGGCCTCGAGTCCGGCGTTCACGGGTTTCGAAGCTCCCAAGGCAGCGATGTCTGCGGTTTCGAATGCGCGAGTGTTGGAGAGCCCACCATCGGCGCGTTCACAAGTGTTCGCTATGAGCGCGCCTTTGGCATCCTCCGCGGCGCCATCGAACTCGAGCTTGGTTGGTCCAGGGGTTTCCGCATCGACCTAAGCCGAGAGCTTGTGACCGGTCTCGGAGGCCCGTGGCTCTCACTCAATATCGACCTGAGCATTGGAAGGGCAGAGTAATGTCAACGCATCACAAGTCATGGGCCGCGCTCGCGCTGCTCGTCGCCGCTGGGCTCTTCACGAGCGCCTGCGAGCCAAGGCGCATCGAGCTCGAAGGTCAGTTCCCCCAAGAGCCATCCTTTCCGATCGAGCCCACAGCGGACCCACTCTTTCGCCTCGGCCAGCTGCTCTTTTTTGAACGCGAACTCAGCGGCAACCGAAACATCGCCTGCGCCACCTGCCACTTCCCTTTCGCGACCACCGTGGAGAACCTCCCGCTCTCATTGGGCCAAGGCGCTACGGGTCTTGGGCCCACCCGCTCCCGCGCCGACGGGGCGGTTCTTCCGCGCAACTCCATGGCGCTCTTTGCTCAAGCCGACGCCCCGTCGCTCTTCTGGGACGGTCGCGTCGAGCGGCGCCCGGACGGAACCATCTCCGCACCGATCCCGTTGCCCGAAGGCCTTAACACCACGGACGAAGCGCTCGTCCTCTTACCACTCTTTGACCGCAGCGAGATGCGCGGCAACCCTGGCGACGTTGACGTCCTCGGAGAGCCCAACGACCTCGCGCGCATCGACGACCCCATCGAGTTCGCGCGCGCCGTGACGGAGCGGGTGCTCCGCTTTGACGAGTACCGCTTCCTCTTTGACGAAGCGTTTCCCGGCGAGGAGCACACTTTTGCCCATGTGGCGCGGGCCATCGTTCACTTTCGCCAAGAGCTCTGGAGCCACGCCGAGTCCGATTGGGACCTCCGAAGTGAAGTCCCCGTGAGCCGCGCTGCGGAAGCCGGCGCCGAGCTCTTCTTCGGCGACGCAGGTTGCGCTCGTTGTCACAGCGGCCCGGATTTCGGCGGCGATGGCTTTTTCAATATCGGCGTCCCGCAGATCGGTCCTGGCTTCGCGCCGATGATGCCCGACGGCACCACGGACTTGCGGCCAGGTCTCGACGAAGGCCGCTTCAACACCACGAGCCGGCCAGAAGACCGCTTCGCCTTTCGCGTGCCGACGCTTCGCAACGTTCGGATGACCGGGCCTTGGATGCACAACGGCGCCTACGCGTCCCTCGAAGCCGCGGTGCGTCACCACCTCGATCCCGTCGCTGCCCTCGAGAGCTATGAGGGTGAATCGCTGCCGCCTTCGATTCGAGTGACGCTTCAGAACGACCCGGCCACGCAGGCCGCGCTTCTCGAAACACTGAGCGATCAAGTGCAGCCGCAGCGTCCCCTCAGCGACGCCGACATCGCCCTTCTCCTCGAGTTCCTCGCAGCCCTCGACAGCGAGCGCGAGCGGACGAGCTTACCGGGCTCCGGCGTCCCGGACTTCGTGCCTAGCGGCTTGGAAGTCGATCGCTGGCCCGGTGGTCCACACCCCTTTCGCTAGCTGAGCGCTTCTCGACAAGCGCTAGTAGACCGAGAGACCCGCGCCAAACGTCGGATACACGTTTCCAGCCCCCGTATAGAAGCCGCCGCGCATATCGAAGGAGAGACGCGTTGTCAGATCTACTTGGAAGATCGCTCCGCCGCCGTAGTAGCCGTTCATTTCCGTGAGCTCGCGGTCTTCTTCTTGGCGCACGGCGCGCAGAAGGCCGCCTTCGAAGTACACGCCGAAGTTCGCCCGGCCCAGCGCCGGCGCGAACCCTTGGAGTTCACCGCCGAAGCGGACGTTGAGGAGACCCGTCGCGGCTTGGATATCGGTGATGACTTGGACTCCGAGGTGGTGAATGGGGAAACCGCCGATGCCAGCCCGAACGCCTCCTCCCCACACCCGCTCCGGCGTAACAGCATAGAGCTGGGAGCCGCTCCCGTGCGCCGAAATGGCAAAGCCGCGGCGGTTCAAAGGAGAGCGCTCAAGTTGGAAGAGGCGTCCTTCGCTCGGGTCGAGAATCGCTCCATCGGCCCACGCCGCGACCTCCGGTGACACGTCCATGACGGGCACGCCGATCCAGACGCGGTCCCCACCCGGACGGTTTTGATAAAGGTGCAGACGATGGTAGCCGTCGATTTGAAGCCACCCGTCGTAACGAGCGCCCTCGGACGCAGCGAGAGCGAGGATGCCTGCCCCAACCGCATAGGCGGCGACGATGACGATGGCGATGGCTGCTCCTCCGGCGCGACCCCCTCCGCCCCCTCCGCCGCTGTTCCCACCGCTGCCTCCCCGCAGTGAACCCTGGCCTTGCGAGCTGCCGTCGCTCACGAAAGAGCGCCCCCGTTCTGTCGTTGCGCGAAGTCCAACGGGGGGCGCGTCGACGCTCATCCGTCGCTGTCGTGGTCGCCGAACGGGCCGGCTTCGTGCGGTGGCGCGGGCAACGCCGCCGATGATCTCCCGGCCCACAATCCTTGCGACTTCCTCCATCGCGACTTCTTCATCATCGCCGACGCTGCGTTCGGCGAAGGAGAGTTCCTGCGTCGCTCGAAGCGCAGCACCTCGGTCTTCACGGGGCTCGGCGGCGAGGCGATCAAGTTCACCCCCACTGATTCGATAGTTGGAACCGATGCAGCCAGCCAGGAAGACGATGAGGGGAAGGAAGCGCACCACGCTCCGAGTATACGAGCACCCTCGTGCCGCTGCTTCTTCAGGCGTTATTGGGCGTCCCATCATCAGAAAGCGCGAACTGGCCTTCGTCATGTCTTGATCGCCGGCCGGCTAGGCGAGCTCGCGCAACCACGAGATGAGCAGCGGGTTGACGACACTGGGGCGGGCGAGGTGCACCATGTGGCCGCCTCCGAGGGCGACGAAACGCGTGGCGCATGTCGCGCTCGTCAGCGCGCAGAGGCGGCGCGCGTATTCGATGGGGACGAGCTCATCGCCGCGCCCGTGGACAAAGAGGCAGGGCGCTTGGACGCGCGACGCTTGCCGGGCGACTTGGACGCAGGGTCCATCGAGGCTGACCTCGACCATGGTGCGCAAGATATGAGGCCGCTCGACGAGCTCTTTGACTTGGGCCTCGACGAAACCGCGCGGGACGAGATCCGGCGCGAACACGCTGCGCGCTGAATGCTCGACGACGCGGCGAAGCAAAGGTCGAAACGCGCGGCTCGAAACGAGGCCTGCGCTCGTCGCCGATCCGAGCAACGTCTTCACGCCAGGCAATGGTAGGAGCCGGTAGCTTAGGTGGGCAGGCGTGCCGCCGGTGCCGAGCAACACCACCGAACGCACGAGCTCTGGATGACGCGCGGCGACGGTGTGCCCAACGAGGCCACCGTGACTTTGTCCGACGATGTCGACCTGCGTCCAGCCGCGCGTCTGCGCCAAGCGCGCGATGACCTCCGCGAAGTTGTTGAGCGTCGGCACCGCACCGAGGAGAGGTTCGCTGCGGCCGAACCCGGGCATGTCGATGGCGAGGACTTCGCCCAACACCCGGAGGGCGCTGATCGTGTGCTCCCACTCGGAGATGTTCGATGGGTTCCCATGAACGAGCACAAAACGGCGCGAGGCATTGGAGGACGTCGCGCCGAACCAAGCGACGACAGGGCGCGCCTTCCATGTGCTCCCGGAGAGCTCGACGACTTCGCTGCGTTCGTACATGTCGTTTCTTCGCGTCGGAGAGAAGTGTGAGGACTCAAGATGCTAGCAAGCTTTTGGCGTTTGGATGGTATGCATCGCGTCCGTCGAGTTCTGGCGATCGATGTTTGCCATCGGAGACGAGGCGCCGGACATCGCGAAGGCCCTCGAAGGGCCGCTCTTGGCGATCGGCGGGGACTACGATTGGAACGTGCCGCCCGGAGAAGTCGTCGGTTGGGGAGCGACTTTCGGAGAGGCACCGAACCCGGCGCATCAAACCACTGTCGTGCCGTGCGTGACCCACGCTCTCAACTGCGTCTCTCAGCCGGACTTTCGTCGAGTGACCCCGGAGGACATTGGTGACACGATCCACGCGCCGCTCGTCGAGCGCATCGAGATCTTTCTCGCCGGCGCGCTGAGGTAGGTGAGCGCCAACTTCCGCCGGAAACCACGCTAGCGTGACTTCTCCGCGCTTGGTTCCCAACCGACGTACGTCGGTTACACAACCTCTTCGAGGGGCTTCCAGTGAACCATGGTGGCCCAGGGCTCGACGCTCATCACGAATCATTCGCTGGCCGTCTAAATATGGATGGGAGCCTCCAGAGCCCCGGTAGCTTTCGGGCATCAGCGTCGGCATGATGGCGCCCATGCTCCTTGAATGCGGTCGTTGCGGTGCACCCCTCGACGTGTCTCCCGACGCGCGCGTCGTAAAATGCAAGTACTGCGATCGCAGCGATCGTGTCGCGAGCTCGAAGACCCTCGCGGCGCTGAGCCCCGCTGACTTTTTCCCGCCCAAGACCTGGACGCCCGTGGAAGCGCCGGGCCCATCGGCGATGGCGCTCCCACCGCGCTCGTATCGTCAGCCGGCGATGGTGGTCGCGGGAGCGGTGATATTCCTCATCGGCGGCAACCTCGCGTGGAGCATTGGCGTACCGTGACGGCCACTCAAGGAACAGAAGAGACATCGTCGCAAGACGGCGCTCGCCGCACGTGGCGGGTTGAGTCGACGGACGCGATGTTCATCGTCCCCATGGTCGCGATGTTGCTCTGCGTCGTTTTGCTCGTGGGCTGCTACCTGCCGAAGATCACCGGGAGCTGGGCGACGCTCGTGGTTCCCTTGGCCGCCGCGTTGGGCCTGCTCTTCCTCGCCCGACGACGGAAGCCGCAGATGAGCTTCGAGGCGGGTTCTCTGGTTTTGCTTCGAGGGAGCAAGCGCCAGCAGGTGCGCCTCGACAACATCCGCTTTGGGTACGCGCGATGGCGGACGCCTGATCCGGGAGGACTGGCGGGCACCGTTCTCGTCGTTCGGGACGGATCGACGAGTCTCACCATCGGTGGTCACCGGTTCTTGTTCGACGTCCCCGCTCGCTATCAGGTCGACGACACAGCTCACAGTGAGGTCCACCTGACAACCGAGGCGGACTATCGGGAGTTCATCACGTGCTTCGAAGCGCAGGTGCGCGCGAACCAGCCTCAATCAGCGGACCTGCTTCAGATCACGAGTGCCGACCAGAGCCCTCCAGAATATACGTTTCAGCTCGGGTCGCTCTGGCTGATGGTCAAAGGTGG
This sequence comes from Polyangiales bacterium, assembly GCA_047619315.1. Lineage (GTDB taxonomy): Bacteria > Myxococcota_A > Polyangia > Polyangiales > Houyiibacteriaceae > JBCCRV01. The sequence continues at coordinate 3,992 of JBLHKB010000221.1, read as the reverse complement.
CCAGGTCGCTCTGTACGAAGCTTCGCAGCTCGTGAGCACGACGCCGGTGGCTCAGCTTCGATGGTCCGCGGGCAGCGACCGTGTTGGGTCGCAGCATTCCTCGTACCTCATGCCCATCGTCGCCCTCGAGCTGCCCGACCGCGCTCCGATGACCATCGGCACCTACAGCCGGGACTCCTGGACCATCGAAGCCCCCGCGATCGGGCGTCCTCGATTCTTCCTCGGCACCGCCGAGTGGTTGCAGCTCGCCCGCGCCCTCGGCATCGCTCGGCATCTACAAGCCCCTCGCCGCCGCCCCGGTGGGTGACCTTCGCACTGAAGTCACCACGCCTCCCGGCGTCAGCGGCGCGCAGCTCGATCAAGCAAGTTGGCCAAGCGTCCGGTGAGCACGACAGCTCGAGGAGAAACCCGAGGCCGATTTGAACTTCGCTGATTTGCGCGCTCTTTGAAAACGGTACACTCCGCAAGATGAGAACGAACCTCTTGATCGCGTGCGCTCTATCATTGGGCCTCGGCTGCGATGAGGCCTCGCCCTCCGACGCCGGCCCCGTACGGGCGGACGCCGGCGCTGACGATGCAAGGAGCGAGGTCGATTCCGGAACCGACGCGGGCGCACGCGACGCGGGCGCACGTGACGCCGGCGCAAGCGACGCGGGTCCGCCCGAGAACCCCCTCGGCGGCCTCGGCGCTGTCGAGGAGGTCGAGACGGGTTTCGGGTTTCTCGAAGGCCCACACTGGCGCGATGCGGACGGAGTCCTGCTCTTCACGGACATCCCGCGCAGCACGATCCACCGTCTCTCACCGCCAAACGCCGTGGACGTTTTTCGCATGCCGAGCGGCGACGCGAACGGACTGGCGAGCCTGCCCGATGGCCGACTCCTCGCGGCGGAGCACGGCACCCGGCGCATCAGCGTGACCGAGCCTGATGGCTCCGTCGTCGCTGTCGTTGGGAGCTTCCTCGGCGACCGCCTCAACAGCCCTAACGACATCGCCGTTCGCAGCGATGGGACCCTCTACTTTACCGACCCGCCGTACGGATTGGCGGGCGCGGAGCCGGACCTTTCATTCAATGGGGTGTTCCGCGTCGACGTCGCGGGCACGACCACGGCGGAATGGATGGGCCTCCCGTCTACTCGGCCGAACGGCATCGCGTTGAGCCCCGACGAGCGAGAGCTCTATGTCGCCGACACCGCGGCTGGCCTCGTGCGGGCGTTCGATGTCGGCGCCGACGGGTCGACGAGCGGAGAACGCACCTTTACGACGGACACGCCCAACGCGGACGGCATGGCCGTAGATGTAGCGGGGAACCTCTTCGTGGCGACAGGCGCCGGCGTGCGTGTTTTCGCCCCCGACGGAACGCTGTGGGGCACCATCGAGGTCCCAGAGAGACCATCCAACTGCGCGTTTGGCGACGACGACCACCGGACCCTCTACATCACCGCGCGCACGAGCCTCTACCGCGTTCGACTCGCGTTCGAAGGCGACCTGTAGGCGTCCGCGGCGGCGCCCCTCGGCCGGCCGCGCCTAAGGTGTGGAGAGAGACTCCACGATGCGTCGCGAAGCGAGCTCGCCATCTCGCTCGAGCTCGATATGAAATTCAGGAGCGATCGGCAACTGCGCATAGGCCTCGAGACCCCCGTTGAGTCACGCTCGTGAACATCACCGCCGACGAGGCGCGTCGGTGGTGACCGCGCTCAGATGATCTCGAGGTTTTTGCCGTCGAACCAGTACGTCTCTTCTTGGTCGTCGCGTACCCCAAAGCGGTCCGCGGAGCTCGCGATGTAGACCTCACCCTCGACGCCCTCGTGAGCGCCGGCGGTCACGCGCACCCGGCTGCCCTTGCGGACCGCCTTTGGGTCGGTGCTGGCCGGGTTGGACTCCACCGTGAGGTCTTTTTCATCGACCCAGTGCTGTGAGCCGTCGGCGGCACGGATCCGGTAGCGCCACCCGTCGCCGAACTTGCTAGGGCCGACCCACACGACCTCACCGGTGACGTCCGCCTTACCGAGACGACGGGCAAAAACTCGAGCACCTATGTTGAGCGCAGCAGACATTGAGCGAGTGCTAGCACCCTCGTGGAGAATCGGCATCCTCGTTCGCAGGGCGGAGGCGCAGCGGTCAGCTCGTTGTAACCTTTGATGTCCTCCTCGTCGTACGCGTTGGCATCCTTCTCCGGCAACGCGACCCGAAAGGTGGCGCTCAACGGCGAATCCGAAACGCCCGAATGTGAGAGTCGATGCCCCAAGCTTTGGGTGAAAGGCGCCGGAGCCTCGGCCTGGAGCCACTTCGCTTCGGTGGACGCGTGGAGCGCTCTCTACCCATCGCACACCGCCTTGACGCCGGCTCCTTGGGGTAGGAGTCTCACCGCCTTATGAGCGCCCCCGTCGATCTTCGTTCCGATACAGTCACCAAGCCCACCGACGCCATGCGCAAAGTGATGGCAAACGCCGAAGTAGGCGATGACGTCTATGGGGAGGACCCCACCATTCTCGCCCTGGAAGCGCGCGTGGCCGAGCTCCTCGGCAAAGAGAGCGCGCTCTACGTACCAAGCGGCACGATGGCGAACCAGATCGCGCTGATGCTGCACTGCAAGCCGGGCGACGCTGTGTTCTGCGGCAAGGGCACACACATGGCGCTCTATGAGAGCGGCGCCTCGTCGGCCTTCGCCGGCGTGCAGTTCTTCGAAGCGAAGACCGGCGTCTTTGGCCCCGAGGACCTCGCCGAGGTCGTGCTCCCCGACGTCTTCTACTACCCGCGTCCACGACTCCTCGCCGTGGAGAACACGCACAACCACAGCGGCGGTCGCGTCTTCCCCCAGGACACACTCGCCGCCACCGTCGCCCTCGCGCGACAGCACAAGCTCGTCGTCCACCTCGACGGCGCCCGCCTCTGGAACGCCGCCGTGGCACTCGACGTGTCGCCTGCCGCCATCGCGGCACACGCCGACACCGTCAGCGTCTGCTTCAGCAAGGGCCTCGGCGCACCGATGGGTTCCGCCCTCGCCATGCCCGCAGAACGCCGCGAAGAAGCCCTGCGCTACCGCCGCCGGATGGGCGGAGCGCTTCGCCAAGCGGGCATTGTCGCCGCCGGCGCGCTCCATGCGCTCGACCATCACATGGGCGACCTCGCCATCGACCACCAAAGGGCACGACGCTTCGCCGAGCTGTTGCGCGAAGGCGGCGCGAGCTGCGACGTCGAAACCGTCGAGACCAATATCGTTGTGTTCCGCGTCGACGACGCCGCGGCGTTCACCAAGAAGATGGCTCCCCACGTGGGACTCGGCGCCATCAGCCCGACGGAAGTACGCGCCGTCACGCACCGCGACCTCGACGACGCCAGCATCGAACGCGCCGCCAAGGCGATTCTCGCAGCGCTCTAGTCTCGCCGATGCGTGCGCTGTTTCTAGTCCTAGCGCTGCTTCTCAGCGCTTGTCCGCCGACGCTCTCCCGTTCGCGCTCGCCCGCGTTTGACGCACGCCTGGCCCACGCTGAGCGCGACGCTCACCATGGTCGCGATGGCGACGCCGCGACAGGCTTTGGCGAAGCCGCGGAGCTCGCCGAACGCCGCGTCGACCGCGACGAAGCGCGCTACCGCCAGACCCGCGCACTCATCGACGCTGGCGAGGAAGCGGAAGCCCTCGAAATTCTCGACGCCATCGCCGCGGCGCAGCCGCCGAGTCGCCGCACCGCTCGCGCGCTCTTCGACGCCGCCAAACTTCGCGCTGGCCAAAGCGATTCCGCCGCCGCCGAAACTGGTTTCCTCCGCGTCGTTCGCCATCACCCCGAGTCCGGCATCGCCGGCCGCGCTCTTCACTGGCTCCTCCGAGGCCAGCCCCCGCAGTCCGTCCTCACGCGCCTCGCTTCTCTCGACTCCGAAGTCGGCGCCACCAGCCTCGGCGACGACATCCTCATGCGCATGCACGACGCTCACGTGGAACTCCAGAACCCCGCTGCCGCTCGCCAAGATCTCGAACGTCTCGTGGAGCGGCACCC
>JBLHKB010000220.1:0-10314 GCA_047619315.1 Polyangiales bacterium | reverse complement strand
GTGTAGTTGGCCTTCATGGCGGAAGCGTAGGGCCTCTTTGAAGCGTCGACGAGGGCCGTCGCAACAGCGGCTTCGCTACTGGTGGCTCGCGTTGAGCAAGACGGTCCAGTCATTGCGGCGGTCTTCACTGCGTATGTGAAAGCGCAGGTCGAGACGTGGGTGGGTGCTCTTCGTGACCCAAGCGGAAGCGCCCACCCACTTGTCACTCTTGCAGCTTGAGCTGAACGGGCCTGTGTCGTCTTCGAGCTCGCAGCGCTGAGGCATGCCCCAAGCACCTTGTTCACCGAGGAGGGACAAGGTCGTGGGCTCGGCGACCGCTTGATCGTGCGACCAAAGGTGCAGAGACGTGCTTGATTCAAGGGCGCCGTAGACGCGCTGGATGTCCTCGCCGCCGTCTTCTTCGAGGGCCGCGAGGAGAACGACAAAGCGGTCCGCGTTGGACACCGAGTAGGTGCGACTCAGCTCGCCTTTGACGAACGAAGGGAAGCGACTCTCGGCCGCGAAGGCCACCAGGTCACGGCCCAAGAGCGCCGCCGTGTTCTTGGCCACGGCGTAGGTGGCGATGAGCACGACCGGCTCCGGCGCGCCCCGAAACAATCCGTCATGGCCACGCGCCATATCGAGACCGCTCAGTTCGAGTTTAAGAGTCGTCATGAGCGCTTAGGGGGTGCGAACTTCGAGCTCGACCTTATAAGGTTCGCCGCCTTGAGTCGGCAGCGCTTCGAGAAGGAGCGTGCCCAGCTCCGTGACGCGGGCGCGGAGATGAACCGGCACGACTCGAACGCCCTCGCCTTCGGCAGGCAGACTGGCTTCGATGGCGCCGAGCTCCGTGAGTTCGTCATCGTCCCAGGTCTTGAGGAGCTCACCGACTTCGTCATCGCGGCGCACTGAGCTGCTGAAGAAACGAAAGCGAACGGGCTCGCCCACGACGAGACCGAGCTCCTGGGGCAGCGGCTCCAGCTCGCTTCCTTCCTCGAGGCCGAAGGGCGCAACGCAGAGCGCGTGCACGTCCGGCGCCATCCCTGGCACAGCAGGCATGGCTGTTTCTACGCCGACGTAGAAGGCCTGGGCGAGGCCTCCGTGGATGCGAACGCCGCCGCCTTCGCGCGCATATCCGTAGTACGCCGCGCCTCGCGCGACGCCGCCGTCAAGGTCAGCGCCTTCGAGGATTCGGGGCTGCTCACCTTCGTCGGCTGCGAGCCATGAGCCGAGCGCATCGCTGACGCGCTTCGCGATGGACGGCGCTTTGAGGACGCCGCCGTTGAAGAGAACGGCTGTTGGGTGAATGAACGTCGCGCCCGGCGCAGGCTCGTAGCCGGAGAGTTCAGCAGCGGCGGAAACCTGGCGCGTCAAGAACGCTGCGAGGTGTCGAGTGATGGCGGCGTCTTGGGCGTAGGGAAGCCCGAGCTGCGTGAGTGCGCCGCGGGAGCGACTGGTGGGTGTTGCGTCCTTGTCCACGGCGGGGAAGAACCCATCGAGGACCACGCGCTCAACTTCTTCGCGCGTGAGTTCAGCACGCAGCGAACCGCCAATGAGCTTGCGTCCGCGGCTTGGAACGACGATGGGCATCACCTCGGCTTCGCCGGCGAGGAGCGCTTCCTTTGCGCTACGACATCCGTGAGTGAGTCCGAGCACCTGCCAAGGTTCGAGCTTCTTGCCTTCGGCTTCGAGTTTTGCTTTGACGCTGTACGCCAAAGCGAGGTCCATGTTGTCTCCGCCGAGGAGGATGTGATCGCCAACGGCGATGCGGCGAAGTTGGAGCGTGCCGGCTTCTTCCGTGGCGGCGATGAGGGAGAAGTCGGTGGTTCCGCCGCCGACATCGATGACGAGAATGACCTCGCCGACATTGAGCTCGTCGCGCCACTCTGCGCCGCGGCTCTGAATCCAGCTGTAGAGCGCCGCCTGGGGCTCTTCGAGGAGCGTGAGATTTTCAAAACCTGCAGCTTTTGCAGCTTCCGCCGTCAGTTCGCGTGCTGCCGGGTCGAAGGAGGCAGGCACCGTCAAGGTGACGTCTTGATCCTCGAAGAGGTCGTGGGGGTTCTGTGCGTTCCACGCCTCGCGAAGGTGCTTGAGGTACTGGACCGACGCTTCCACCGGAGAGATGCGGGTGACGTCGTCTGGGCCATCGCTGGGAAGAAGCGCGCTGTGGCGATCGACGCCGGAATGGCCAAGCCAGCTCTTCGCGGAAGACACGAGACGCGAGGGCGTCTTGGTTCCAAGTCGACGCGCCATCTCGCCGACGACATACGTAGGCGTCGAGTTCCATGGAAGAGCGCTCGCGCCGGCGGGCAACTCTTGGGCATGCGGCATGTAGAGGAACGAAGGCAAGAGCGAGAGCTTCTCCACTTCGCCAGGCTCGCTGCATTGGGGAACCTTCATCGCGTGAAGAGCGACCTCTTCGCCTTCGCTTAGGTCGCGATCCACCGCTGCGATGGCGCAGTGTGTAGTTCCAAGGTCGATGCCGATGGCGTAAGTCCCAGCCACGTTAGAGCTCCACTTCTGCAGGGGCGATGATCGTTGCGTCGTAGTCTTCGCTCAATTTCGGCAAGCTTTCCTTTTCAACACGCCAACCGCGATGCTGCAGCGTTCCGTGGAATGGCGCCTCGCCAACGACGTTTCCTGTGAGTCGAATGGCGGCGGGGTCGAACCCCTTGGGAACTTCGACGCGTGTCTCTTCTTCGCCGGGATGGGCGGCGCCGAGGGTGAAGTGCTGGTCGAGGGCTTTCTTGCATCCATCATGGACAACGCGGGCGGCAGCGCCGACCTCAGCGTCACTAAAATCACGAATCGGCTCATGAAGGAAATCTATGAAGCGTCCCTCACGTTGAAAGAGAGCAAGGAGTTGAAATGCAGCATCAGGAGACGATTTTTCCACGCGAACGGGGGGAGCCACTGGCTTCTCCACGACCGGCTCTGCTTTGGGCTCCGGTTTCTCCGTTGTTTCCGGCAATTTCGGGACTCCATCGCGAACGATCGCGGCGAAAGGCCCGGAGCCAAGGGTCCGGAAGAATGCGACAAAGGCATAGCCAATTCGCGCGACAAAGGAGGGGTTCGTGGTCGACATCGTAAGTACGCGAGGGCCCATAGCACGGGCTTCGGATTTATCGAAAGCGCGCCCTATCGAAAAGCCGCCGTTATCGAAGTCCCGGAGTATCTGGTATATCGGGCCTTCGACAAAGTCCGCAGGAGAAAATCGATGAATAGAATCCTCATACTCGCAGTGGCGCTGAGCGCATGCGGGAGCAACGAAGAAGCCCCAGAGAGCGTAGAGCAGGCGGGCACCCAAGTCGCCGAAGCGCTTGACGAGGCGACGGAGCCAGAGGCGCCTGAAGAGGCGCCCGAGGTGGAAGAAGCACCGTCACCGGGCGAGTCCAACTTCGGCACCATTTCCATCGCGCCTGGGTTCACCCCAGACCCGCACGTGGTCAGCGGGACAAGCGGCGGCAGCGCCAGCGCCGCCGACCTCAGCGCAGATTGCGCGGGCCAGATCTCAGCGACGCCGGACCACCTCTTGGTCGCCGGCGGAGTGTTTACGAATCTACGCGTCATGGCGCACTCGGACACCGACGTGACGCTCGTCGTGGAACGCCCCGATGGAACGTATCTTTGCAACGACGACGCCGAAGGAGACGACCCGATCGTCGAAAGCACCTTTGCCGCGGGCACCTACAAGATCTGGGTGGGCAGCTACAACGCCGACACAAACGGGCGCTACACGCTGGGCATCTCAGAGATGCCTGAGCCCATGCCGAGCACACTCTCCGAGTAGGAGGTTTCGACTTTCCCAAAGTCCCCCTCCAAGGCCGATGAGCACTCCTCGTCGGCCTTTTGCTTTGGGTCCGTGACGAAGCGCCGGAGCCGGACAAGTGAAGTATTCGCGGGGATTTGCGTCTTAGCGTGGGAGGGGTACAAAGCACCCTAGGAGCGCGGACCAGGCATGCAGAAAAACATTGGAACCCTTAGCTTTTTGGGCTCGATTGCCCTGGGCGCGCTGAGCTGGGGATGCATCGTTCACCAGGTTCCACAGGCGCCGCACGCGCCGCTGAATCAGCCGCAGCAGCCGACAGTAGCCAACGTCGAAGGCGCGCCTCAAGGTCTCGCGATTCAGGGGACCATCGATGTGGGCACCCCAGTGAGCGGACAAACGCCCGCCGACGCGAACACCGCCGCGGCGTGGGTATTCAGCGCGCCGGCGGGAAGCGTGATTCGGGCTCAGCTTGACCGTTACGTTCCAGGCGTGGAGCTGACGCTCTATGGACCGCTACACCAAAGCGATAACAATGGAGCGGTCGCACCCTTTGCGCGCGGCGATGGACCTCACACGCTGCCGAGCGACGGGACCTACGTTGCGGGCGTGAGCGGCCCCGGCGGCGAAGTACAGTTTAATTTGACGCTTCTGTGCGCAAGCGCCGAGTGCCGCATGGAATGTGGAGCGGACAACTCATGCCCCGCCGGTTCCGGGTGTGCTCTCGTGCAGTGCATTCAAGCGCCCTGTGTTTCATACTGCGAACCGTTCAGCGGCGAGTCCGAGGCTGCGCCAGGCGCCCTCGGTGACACCTGCGGAACTCGGGGTGCGTCGCCATGTCAGCAAGGCATGTTCTGTCTCTTCCCCGACGGCGCCAACTGCGGCCGCGCGGATCATCCTGGTGCCTGCGCAGCGGTTCCCCAGGGCTGCACGCGCGAATACATGCCGGTGTGTGGCTGCGATGGTCAGACCTACCCGAACTCATGTGCAGCGGAGGCGAATCAGGTCAGCCCAGAAACCGAGGGCGCCTGCGCGCAGCCTGCGCTCTAGTCGTGCCGAGTGATCCGCCGGCGCGTTCAGGTGCGACGGAGCGACGGCAGCCAGGCCGAGGACTTTCTCCACTCTAGCCGGTGGATCGACCCGTTATTCCTGCGGAGATTGACTCGGCGCAGCGAACCTGTGATGCACGTGAGTAGGCGCCACGCATCGGATGAAGGATAGATCAAAGGACGATGTCTCGACGCGCGGGGACAAGGCGAAGGGGAAACCGTCGAAGAAACCGGTCGCGAAAGCCACAAGTGGCACCCCGATGGAGCTCGCGACGACCGGCGGCCTCACGGACGCTCTCGCGCCGACGCTCCCTGAGAAGCCAGGGTCGAGCACGCGCTCGCATCCTGCCGGAGTCGCCCAGTACGACGTCCTCGAAGAGATCGCGAGGGGCGGGGTTGGGCGGATCCTCAGGGCATGGGACCGCCGACTTGAGCGAACCGTCGCGCTCAAGGAATTGCACACGCCGGACCCAGAGCTGCGGCGGCGCTTTGAGCGGGAGATCTCGATCACGGCGCGCCTCCAGCACCCTGCGATCGTTCCGGTGCATGAAGCCGGCGAGTGGCCGAGCGGCGAACCTTTTTATGTGATGAAGCTCGTGGAAGGTCGTTCCCTGGCGCAGGCAATTCACGACGCGGACTTCCCGGAGGAGCGGATGGCGCTCTTGGGTCATATCGTCGCGGCGGCGGAAGCGATGGCCTACGCGCATAGCCAAGGGATCATCCACCGCGACCTCAAGCCGGCGAACGTGATGGTCGGTCCTTTCGGTGAGACCGCGGTCATCGACTGGGGCCTCGCAAAAGAGCTGGGCGACGACAAAGGTGATCTGAGCCAATCGTTTTACCCGCCGCGCGGGCACGTCGACGGGAGCGGAGACACCACGGTATCCGGCGCTGTCCTCGGCACGCCGGCCTATATGGCGCCGGAGCAAGCCGCCGGCGACCGAGTGGACAAGCGCGCCGATGTCTACGCGCTTGGAGCGATGCTCTACCAGCTGGTCGCGGGCGTCCGACCGTTCTCGGGCGTGCCCGGGCGCGACTTGCTTCACGTGGTGATGACCCAGTCACCACGCCCGCTCTCGGAGGCGGCACCAGACGCCGCACCGGACCTGATCGCGATCGTGAACAAGGCCATGCGCCGGGAGGAGGATGCCCGCTATGCCAACGCCGGAGAGATGGCGGATGAGCTGAAGCGGTTCGTCGCCGGCCTCGCCGTGCGCGCCTACGACTACAGCCCCTGGGAGCGTGTCGGCCGCTTCGTGGAGCGGTATCGAATCGCGGTTGGCACCCTCGCCGTGTCACTTGTTCTACTCGTCGCGCTCGGCGGCTATAGCTACGTCCAGATACGCGCGCAGGCCCTCGCGGAGTCCGAGGCGCGTCAAGAAGCCGAGGCCGCAGAAGCACGGGCGACGCGACGGCTCCAGCTGGCGCGTCTTCAGAGCGCACGCGCCGAACTTCTCGTCGACCCGACGCTGGCCATCGCCCGGCTGAAGACTCTCGAGTCCGATGTTGCGGGCGCGGCGAGTGTAGCCGCGGATGCTGAACAGGCAGGCGTGGCGCGCTGGGTTCTTCGTTCGCACTCGGGCAGGGTCGTCGACCTCGCGTTCTCACCGGACAGTGACGTGCTCGCGTCATCGTCGGACGACGGGCGGGCCATCGTGTGGTCGATGGACACGGGCGAGCCCCGAGTCCTCCAAAGTGATGGTGGTCGAACCCCCACCCTGGCGTTTCACCCATCGGGAGAACGACTGGCGACGGGTAACTACGACGGGTCCGTTCGGGTTTGGAACCTCGAGACCGGTGAAGAGCACCGGCCCCTCCCCGCTCATCAAGGTCCGGTGGGAAGCGTGGCGTTTAGTCCCGACGGTCAATGGCTCGCGTCGATCTCGGCGGACCAAACAACACGCGTCTGGAACTGGCGAAGCGGCGCTAGCCGAGTCACGCAGACCGAGGTCGATCGAACCATGGGCGTTGCGTTCTCGGCCGACAGCTCGATGGTCGCAGCGCTTGGCCGCGACGCCCAGATCTGGAGCCACCAGCAGGCACTTCAGCCGGTGTCGATCCATGCGGAGCTTGTCGCGTTCGGCGGCGACTGGATCGTCAGCGCCGGCGAGGACGTTCGCGTCCACCATGACGAAGGCCACGCATCGTCCCTGGGCCATGGGGGCCACGCGCAGGCACTTGCCGTGTCAAACGACCAGCGATGGGCAGCCACGGGCGGCCTCGATCGCGTCATCCGCGTCTGGGATCTCGAGCGCGAAGTCTTAGCGCAGACGCTGGTGGGTCACGACGAACAGATCACGTCCTTGAGCTTCTCGCCGGACGCGGAGGCGCTCGCGTCCGCCAGCTTCGATACCACAGGGCGACTCTGGGACCTCTCGTCCGGAGCATCCCGCGTATTGCGAGGGCACCGAGATGTGGTCTCGACGATTCGCTTTTCACCTGACGGCGTGTCTGTTGCAACGAGCAGCTGGGACCGAACGGTGCGGGTGTGGGACGTACCGCCACGGCGGCGCTGGGTTCTACGGGGTCATACCGTTGGCGTTCACTCCGTCGATTTTTCGCCCGATGGCTCGCAGGTCGTGTCGGGCGCGCATGACCACAGCGTGCGGCTCTGGGACGTGGCTACCGGAGAAGGTAGGATCCTGGGTGAGCACGGCGACCATGTGTTCCGCGTTCGTTTCTCGCCAAACGGAGAGTGGGTCGCCTCATCGAGCGACGACCAGACCGTTCGCCTATGGAACACCAGCGTCGATCACGCGGTGACCTTCACGGGGCATTCCGCGGACGTTGAAGAGCTCGCTTTTTCGCCGAGCGGAGAGTTCGTTGCGTCCGGCGGCGAAGACAATTCCGTGGGCCTGTGGCACGTCGACGAGTCCGCGGGCGGACTTCTTCGCGGCCATACCGGGCACGTGAGCGACGTGGCGTTTGCCTCGGATGAGCGGCTCATCTCGGCGGGACTGGATGGCTCGATCTGGCAATGGAATACGCGAGAGCGAAGCGGGGAGATCTTCGCTCAAGTCGAGGGCCCCATTGTTTCCCTGCGAGTCTCGTCCCAAGGAGCTATCGCCGCGGCCGGCGATGAACTCTCGGTGTGGGACAGCGGCGGCAACCAACGTGTGTTTGACGTCGATTCACCGCATCTCGTGCGATTTTCACCGGACGGAAATCACGTCGCCGCGGCGTCGCGTGATCGAGTTTGGGTCTGCGCGAGTCGAGGTGAATGTCGCGAATTGCCGGGGCAAATCGGCCGCGTCAACGCGCTGGCGTTCTCGCCGAATGCACGCTCATTGCTGATAGGCGCGGCCAACGGCGTACTTCGTTTGTACGACGTGGCGAGCGGCGAGAGTCGAGCGTATCGCGGCCATGGAAGTGCAGTGTTTGGTGTCTCGTTCTCTGCGGACGGTCGGATGATGGCGTCCGCCAGCAGGGATGAAACGGTCCAACTCTGGGTCGCAAGACCGCCACCCTCACCGGACGGACTTCAGAACTGGATGGCCGAGCTGACAAATGAGGTGCTTGAGGACGAGAGCGAGTAGCCGCGGAGCGGAGGCCGCCTCAAATTCGACCGTAGCGGCATGCGATCAGCTATCCGTTTCGCCGGGGCGAGCGTCAAGTTCGTGCTCTTGCAACCAACTCATATGACGTCTCGCGTTCTCCGAGTTGTGACTGGCGCTTCAAGTCCGAGATAGCTGCGCAAGATGCTATTGCCGTGCGGGTCAGCTGACGTTCTCGGAGTACCGGCCCGCGGCGCGTCGGTCGTGGCCCACTCCTAGGCTGCTCAGACGGCGCCTCCTCTTTCCAAAAAGAAGAGGAGCCGCTATTCATTGCGCGTGGCAATCCGCCGCGAGCTCGTACAGGAGTCCCATGGCCCGCTCTCATCACCATCACTTTGCGAAGACAGTCCTGCCCCAGCTCTTTTTTGCGGCGCCTGGGCAAACCATCGCATCGTTGCTGGGACCAAACGGAGAGAGCTTCCTTTTTCAGCACTGGAACGCCGCCGCCGCCGCCGTGGGCGAATCGCCGCTGCCGCACGTGGATCAAACGCCGCTCGTGGCCGGTGGTCCGCCCGAGCCTCATTCGCTCGAGGCGCTCGGCATCTCGCAGGTGGGCGCTCACCAGGTTGTCTTCATCGCCATGCCTGCGGCCCTGGAGCCAAATGAAGCGCTCTTTGTGGCGTTGGTCTCGGATGGGACGACGCCCCCCAGCGTCTACTTCTACGAGCGGTGCAGCGCTCACGGAGTTGGGGGCACCGTGCCCCACGACAGCGAAACGGTGCTCGCGATGCTGCGCCCTGGCTCCCGCGCGAACTGCGGCTTCTTCGAGGGACTGACGCTTACCGATTTTCGCGCGGCGCTCAGTCGCAACGTCGGCATGGACATACCTTCACCCGTGCAGGTCAGCGCGCCACAAAGCCCGATGGCGCCCGAAGTGGACAAAGGCGCGCCGCTTTTTCCTTTGCTCAAAGCAAAGGACTGGCACGCCAAAGCGCTCGCGCTGACCATGCCGCTTCCTGGCATCACACATCCCGACGCGCCATGCGTCGCCTTCGCGCGGAACATGGACGACCAGTACGTGATTCTCACGCTGCAGGAAGCTGGCGACGCGAACCCGCAAACAGTCTTCGACGAAGCGGTGAAGAACCTCTCGGCGAAGACCACAGACCTGGCCATGGTGCAGGGTGTCGCGGTCTGTGGGGGCAGCGACTTCGCCGCGGACCGGCTCGTCGATCCGAACTTCATCTCGGCGGTCCAGCAGCAGCTGGGCTCGAATGACCTCTACATCTGTGCGCCGCACCGTCGCGCGATCTACGCGATCTCGACCAACGCCGCCGCAGACACCAAGGCGCTCTTCGCGGGCATGGTCTCGACGGAGATCACGCGAACTCCTCCGCCCGGCGCGCCCGTCTCCGACCTGGTCTTTCGGGTGATGGACGGACAACTCACGGCTGCCCACAGGCTGGAAGAGATCGCGAAACCTGGCCTCGCACAAACACAGAACAACGGCGGCGGTGAAGCCTACGGTCTAGCTCGCGACGGCGCTGGCGGGACCTACGGATTGCCTCGCGGCGGCGCTGGCGGAGCAGCCTACGGCTTCCCTCGCGATGGCGCTGACGAGACTCCCGGCGGCCACGACAACCGGAAAGCGCGCGCGGCGGGCATCGCCTCGATGGTCGCTCTGTTTCTATCCGCACTCAGCTCCCTCTTCTTTGAGGCGTTGTTCGGTCGGAGCTCGGTCGGTGGCATCGCGTTTTGGGTCGCCTGTGGTTTCTTGATGCGGCTCCCGGCGGCGCGCCCAGCGGCCATCGTGACGGTCATCTCCTCTTTCGTGGGGATCGGGGCAGGTGCCTTCATCTTCGACTACGCCTTTGGCTTCCACGTTTGGATTTTGGGCGCCGTGGCGACGGTCACGTGGGGCTCATTCGCGTGGGCGCTCGGCAAGGCGTGTTCACCTCCAAAGGTGGGAGTCGGCGCCACCTGCGCCGTGGTGGCGATCTCGTTGCTCTGGATGCCTTTGCTGTGG